>JANMUI010000467.1:0-1683 GCA_031391405.1 Betaproteobacteria bacterium | reverse complement strand
CCAGGCCGTCGATCAGCGATTCGAACGCCACCTGGGTAACCCCGGCCTTCAGCATCACCCCGAATAGGCCTGACGCGCCCTTGAAGTCGCGCTTCCAGATGACGTGCCCCGCATCACCGGGCAGTGCGGGATGCAGGATGCGCTCCACTTCCGGCTGGCGTTGCAGCCACTGCGCGAGCTGCACGCCGTTTTCCCAATGACGTGGCAAGCGGACATGGAGCGTGCGCAGGCCCCGCAGGCCAAGATAGATATCATCCGGTGACGCGGCGAATCCCACTTGCGCATGGGTCTCGCGCAGCTTCGACCACGCCTCTTTGGTGGTCGTGACCGTGCCCAGCATCGCATCCGAATGCGCCACGATGTACTTGGTCGCCGCCTGCACGGAGATGTCAACCCCATGTTCGAACGCGCGAAAGTAGTGGGGGGTCGCCCAGGTGTTGTCCATGGCAACGAACGCGCCACGCTTGTGTGCGACCGCCGCGATCGCCGGAATATCCTGCACTTCGAACGTATGCGACCCCGGTGCCTCGGTATAGACCAATCGCGTATTGGGTCGAAACAGCGCGTCGATGCCCCGGCCGATCAATGGATCGAAGTAGGTGACTTCGACACCGTAACGCGCGAGGAAGCGATCCGCGAAATTGCGTGCGGGCGAGTAGACATTGTCGGTGATGAGGATGTGATCGCCGGCGGCGACATAGGACATCAGCGCGGCGGTGCACGCTGCCAGGCCGCAGGGGTACACGAGTGTTCGATACCCACCCTCGAGGTTGGCAATGGCCTCCTCGAATGCGCGCGTGGTCGGCGTGCCATGGCGGCCGTAATAGATGCCATCCTCGTCGCGTCCGCGGCGTGCACTCTTCTCGCGCAAATCGGCAACGGTGCGCGCGAGGACCGTGGAGGCGCGGTAGACCGGCGGATTCACAATCCCCGCCCACTCTTCAGAATGTCGGCCGCTATGGACTATTCGCGTTTCATCGCGCTGGTCTTTCATTCGCATCGGGACGACCTTTTGGGTTTGATCTGACCCGTATTCTCGCAGAGTGGGGCTGTCGTCTCCCGTCTCCCGTCTCCCGTTTCCCGTTTCCCGCGTACCCGCGTACCCGCGTACCCGGTCCCCGCGACTATTCAGGCTCGACACCAGCAGCCGCCATCGTCTTCCTCCACACCTCGATCTGGTCTTTCACGAACGCGCCCAGCTCGTCAGGCGTTGAAGTGGCAGGCTCGACCGCGATCTTGGCGAACTGTTCCCGAATCTCGGGTCGTTTCGCGGCGGCGACGATCTCTCGATTCAAGCGATCGACGATATCCTTCGGCGTCTTGGCCGGTGCGAAGAATGCCGCCCATGACAGGACATTGAACTGGGGCAGACCCGCCTCGGCCATGGTCGGCACATCCGGCAAATACGTGGTGCGCTGTTTGAGACTGGTGGCGATCGGTCGGATGCGTCCGTCTTTGACATGTCCTGCCGTGGTGGTCCAGGTTACGAACATCACCTGGATCTGGCCATTCAACATGTCGGTCACCGCCTGTGGCTCGCCCTTGTAGGGGACGTGGGTCATCTTGATACCGCCCAGCCACATGAGCTGGAGATTGGACATGATGCCTGTGGTGTTGCCGGTCGCGTAGTTGAGCTTGCCCGGATTGGCCTTGGCGTGCTCGAGGAGATCCTTGAGCGTTTTC
>JANMUI010000466.1:0-9584 GCA_031391405.1 Betaproteobacteria bacterium | reverse complement strand
TTACAACCAACGTCCGCCCAATCGGTCGACTCGCGCCAAGGTAATGCACATCGCGCGACCTGGCGCCATCGACACGTGAATTGACTTTCGGCCCTCCGCCCAGGCGGCCCCCCTCGCACCACTATACCGGCGCGGATTGTGCCGAGCTGCCCGCTCCTCGCGATCCGTCAACCCCTCGTCGACGCCGTGACGGAGGCGAGCATCATCCAAACCGAATTCCGGCCCGGCGCTACCATGGCGGACTTCGAGGCGCATTCGTCGCGCGATCACCCAGGAGAAGCATCCATGTATCCGAACATATCGTTGTTTATCGATGGCCAGTGGTGCCCGAGCGCCGCCGGACGAACATTGCCTGTCGTCAACCCCGCGACCGGCGCGCATATCGGTACGGTCGCGCATGCGGAAAAGGCCGACCTTGACCGCGCCCTCGAAGCCGCCGACAAGGGCTTCAAGAAGTGGCGCCGTGTGTCGGCATTCGATCGCTACAAGATCATGCGGAAGGCCGCCGATCTCCTGCGCGAGCGGGCCGATGCGATTGCCCCGCTCATGACGCAGGAGCAAGGCAAGCCGCTCCCCGAGGCGCGTGCCGAGGTGATGGCGGGCGCGGACATCATCGACTGGTTCGCCGAAGAAGCGCGCCGCACCTACGGGCGCGTGGTGCCAGCGCGTGCCGAGAACGTGTATCAGCTCGTGATCAAGGAGCCGGTCGGACCGGTCGCGGCCTTTACCCCTTGGAATTTTCCGATCAACCAAGTCGTGAGGAAGCTCTCCTGTGCGGTCGCCGCCGGTTGCTCGATCATCGTGAAGGCCCCCGAAGAGACACCGGCGTCGCCGGCTGAATTGATTCGTGCGTTCGCCGATGCGGGCGTACCGGCCGGCGTGGTCAATCTCGTGTATGGCGTGCCGGCCGAGATCTCCGAGTACCTGATCCCGCATCCGGTGATCCGCAAGATTTCTTTTACCGGCTCGACCGTTGTCGGCAAGCAACTGGCTGCTCTCGCAGGCAAGCACATGAAGCGTTCGACCATGGAATTGGGCGGCCACGCACCGGTCATCGTGTTCGAGGACGCGGACATCGATGCTGCCGCCAAGCTTCTTTCCGGCAGCAAGTATCGCAATGCCGGGCAGGTCTGTGTGTCGCCGACGCGCTTTCTCGTACAGGAAAAGGTCTACGATGCATTCGTCGAGAAGTTCGTGGCCGCATCGAAGAATGTGAAAGTCGGCGACGGTATGGAAAAGGGAACGGGGATGGGTGCGCTCGCCAATCCGCGCCGGATGGCGGCCATGGAAGTGAGCGTCCAGGATGCCATCAAGCACGGCGGGAAAGTCCGCACCGGTGGTGATCGGATCGGCAAGACCGGCAATTTCTTCCAGCCGACCGTAATGACGGAAGTGCCGAACGACGCGCGCGTGATGAACGAGGAACCCTTCGGACCGATGGCGGTGATCAATCCGTTCCACAATTTCGAGGACGCGGTAAGGGAAGCCAATCGATTGCCATTCGGACTTGCGTCCTATGCATTCACCCGCTCGGCGAAAACGGCGAACGCGATCGCGGCCGAAGTCGAGACGGGCATGATGACGATCAATCATTTGGGTCTTGCTTTGCCCGAGGTGCCGTTTGGCGGAGTCAAGGATTCGGGTTACGGCACCGAAGGCGGGGCGGATGCGCTCGAAGCGTACTTGAATACGAAGTTCGTTTCGCAGGCGGGCGTTTAGGCTGACGCCGTCGACCCTAACGATCTCAGAATTCACCACGGAGGACGCGGAGGACACAGAGGAAAAACGGGGAGAAAAGATCAATTGAGAAATCTCATCATGATCGTTATGGTTCGGTTTTCTGTTTCCTCCGTTCCCTCCTTTCCTCCGTGGTGAATTTCTGAGCCTGAGCAGTAGGAAGCCTGAGCATGTCGTCTCCATCCCGCGCCCGTCTTGCCGCCCTCGTAAGGGAAGGCAAGACGCTCATCGCCCCAGGCGCAACGGATGCCTTGTCCGCGCGCCTCATCGAGCAGGCCGGATTTCCAGTCGTCTACATCGGCAGCTACGCCACGGCGGCGAGCCGATTTGGATTGGCCGACGTTGGCCTGCTTGCAGGCCCCGAAATGGTCGAGCAGGCGCGCACCATCGCCGAAGCGGTTCAAGTGCCGGTGATCGCTGACGCTGAAGACGGCTTTCAAGATGCCGCAAACATCTGGCGCACGGTCAGGGCGTTCGAGAACGCCGGTGTCGCCGCCATCCACATCGAGGATCACGCGTTCGGCAAGCATGCCGATGTTCCGCAGCGCATTCTCACCCTCGACGAATCGGTGGGGCGCATCAAAGCGGCGTTGGATGCGCGGAACGACCCGAATTTTCTGATCATTGCGCGTACCGACGCCGCGTGGGCGCTGGGTGATCACGACGAAGCGCTTCATCGTATGCAGGCCTTCGCAGAAGCCGGTGCGGACCTGGTATTCCCGACCGGCCTTACGCCGCCGCAGGTAGGCGCGATACGCGAACAAGCCGGCAAACCGATCGTCACCGTCGACACACCCGGATTCTCCATAGCCGATGAAGAGCGCGCGGGCATTGCGATCGTGCTCTACTACGGCCTGTCGCTCACCGTCCAATACTCAGCCGTCAAGCAGGCGTTGGCCACGTTACGCACGGAAGCACACGGTGATCGCGTCGCGGGCTGGCGAGAGAATGTGCCGGAACTCGAGGATTTTCTCGGCTACCGGCAGTTCGCGGCGCGGGTGCGGAAGTACAGTCGATAAGGGGTCACGGTGGGGTCAGGTCTTGGATAAGGGGTCATGGTGGGGTCAGGTCTTGTGTTTTTCCTCAAGGCAGAACACAAGACTTGACGACGTTCTTATGACCCAAGGAAAAACACAAGACCTTACCCCATCGACCAAGACCTGAACCCATCGACTACCGCGGTACGTCTCCGATCACCGTGCAGCGGCGCACCACCCGCCGTTCGCGCGCTTCGTCGTAGGGCATCGCCTGGTGCAGGGTGCTGCGGTTGTCCCAGATCATCAGATCTTGCGGCTGCCATCGGTGTTCGTAGACAAGGTCCGGCCCGATCGCCATCGCATTGACCTCCTCGATCAGGTTGCGGCCCGCGTCGTAATCCATCCCGACGATCGATTCCGCATGATCGCCAAGGTAGACGCACTTTTGCCCGGTGTCCGGATGGGTGCGAATGACCGGATGATCGACCGGCGGTACCTTGCGCTTCTGTTCTTCGGTCATCGGGTCCTCGCCATGACGGCGATTGCGCGAGAAATCGAGGTTGTGAATCGCGCGGAGCGGCGCGAGGCGCGCTTTCCATGTTGCATCAAGCGCATCGTAGGCGCCGACCATGTCCGCCCACCGCGTGTTGCCGCCTACGTTCGGCAGGATCTCGGCGTAGAGAATGGTCGCGAGGCCCGTGCGCCGTTGCCACGAGCCGTCGGTGTGCCAGGCCATCGTGCCCTTGTCCGGATGCTTGCCGCTCGGGTTACCGTTCTCGTCGAGATTGGATAGCCGATACAGCTCGGGATATCCACCGGTGTGATACTGGTTCATGACATGGATCTGTACCTCGCCGAACAATCGAGCCAGCTCGACTTGCCGGCCGGGCGGCACTTCCTGCCCGCGAAACAGCAGTAGCTTGTGCCGATTGAATGCCTCGTAGATCGCGGCGAAGAGCGGCGCTTCGATGGCTTCTGCGAAATTCACGCCGACAATCTCCACCCCGAGCGCGCGCGACAGCGGACGCACATCGAAGGGCCATCGGGTCGTCGGTATTGATCGTGCAAGGCTCATTGGGCTTTTCCTGGCGGGATCGACATCATCAATCATACCGCCAGTGGTTTCACGACAGCTTCGCTGATGGGGGCAACGGCTTGTGGCATATTGCCGTCCATCATGGCATTGCGCATCCTCGTTGTTTACTACTCCCAGACCGGTCAGCTCACCCGTATTGCGCGATCGATGCTCGCTCCTTTAAGCGGGCGCGACGATGTCAAGATCGATTGGCATGAGGTTGTGCCCCGGCCAGCCTATCCTTTCCCATGGTCGTTGCTTGCTTTCTTGGATGCGTTTCCGGAGTCCGTCTATCTCGATCCACCCGCTGTGGCACCCGGTGGCATCAGGGGCGATGCGAATTATGATCTGGTTGTGCTCGCCTACCAGGTATGGTTTCTCGCCCCGTCGTTGCCGATTACCGGGTTTCTGCATTCGCCCGCGGCGCGTTTGCTCAAGGGCAGGCGCGTGATCACGGTCATCGGGTGCCGGAATATGTGGACCACCGCGCACCAATCGATGGTCGATCTGCTCGCGGCCGCTGGCGCGCGCATCGCCGACAACATCGTGTTCACCGATGCAGGGCCGATGTGGTCGACCTTTATCACGACCCCGTGGTGGTTACTCACCGGCAACAAAGGACCGCTGCTGGGTCTGCTGCCCGCGGCGGGTGTGAGCGCTCGCGACATCGAACGCGCCTCGCGCTTCGGCCGTGCGCTGGCGGATGCGCTGCCCGACATTGCAAACGGGGCGCCCGGACCATTCTTGCGTGGCCTTGCCGCGGTCAAGGTCAACGCCCATACGATGCTCGCCGAGCGCATCGGTCACCGGAGCTTCCGGGTATGGGGAAGGCTGTTACGTGCGCTTGGCAAGCCAGGCAGCGCACTGCGCAAACCGGTCCTCGGAATCTACGCGGTGTTCCTGATAGCAATGATCCTTACCATTTTGCCCGTCACCGCATCGATCGCATATATGTTCGCGCGCTTCAGTAATCGGGTGCGCGAGCGGGCGGATGTCTTGGAAGCTCCGTCCGGATCGTCTGGAGAGCGGTTGGCAGTCTACGATCGATAGTAGACTGGTCGTACTCCATTGAGAATCGCATCCGTGCCGGATCACGCCTATATCGTAGCGATGGGAAAGTTTCTCCCGAATGCGCCGGTGAGTAACGACCAGATCGAGCAAGTCCTCGGCATCGTTGGGGGCCGGCCCTCGCGCGCGAAACGCCTGACCTTGCGCAACAATGGCATCAAGACCCGTCACTACGCGCTCGACCCGGTTACCGGGCAGCTGACCCACACCAACGCCCAGCTGACCGCACTGGCGGTGCGTGCGGCCCTGGCGCGTGTCGATTTGCGGGTCCGTGACCTTGATCTTTTGTCCTGCGGAACGTCCGCACCCGACCAGTTGAAGCCCGCGCACGCCAACATGGTGCACGCCGAGTTGGGGGAAGCGCCGCTCGAGGTGTTGTCGACGGCTGGTGTCTGCTCGTCGGGCGTGGCGGCGCTGAAGTATGCATGGTTGAGTGTCAAGAGCGGTGGTGTGCGCCGCGCCGTGAGCACGGGATCTGAGCTCGCCTCAAGCTTCATGCTGGCGCGCAACTTCGGGGCCGAGTCCGAGCAAAGCGCCGCCGATGTCGAGCGCGCTCCGGAACTGGCCTTCGAGAAAGATTTCCTGCGCTGGATGCTCTCCGACGGCGCGGGCGCCGCACTGTTGGCAGGCTCTCCGATCGAGGGCGAGCTCGCGCTGCGGATCGATTGGATCGAAGGCATCTCGCGCGCGCATGAATTGCCGGTCTGCATGTACAGCGGCGCGATCAAACTGCCGGACGGCCGCCTGCGTGGCTGGCGTGAAGCCGCTACCCCCGCGGAGATGGTCGACGAGCAATACTTCGCCGTCAAGCAGGACGCGCGCATCCTCGATGAACTGATTCACAAGCTGATTTCCACCGACACGCTTGGCGCAATCGCCGATAAGCATGGCCTGTCGCCCAATGACGTCGATTGGTTCGTGCCTCACTATTCGTCTGAATACTTCAGGCCGGTGCTTGCGCGGCTTCTGAGCGGGGCAGGTTTCCCCATCCCCGAAGAGCGCTGGTTCACCAATCTCACCAGCGTGGGCAATGTCGGCTCGGCGGCGGTGTATCTGATGTTGGAAGCATTGCGCTACAGCGGCAAGCTTCAACGCGGGCAGCGCATTCTTTGTTTCGTCCCGGAGAGCGCGCGCTTCTCGGTCTATTACATGCTGCTGACGGTCGTATAGCCCGTCGATTGGCCCACCCATGCAGGTGAAGGACGTCCCGCAGGATCCATCGATTCTCGAAGGCCACCAGCGCGCCTGCTATGCGCGCGATGAGGCGGGGCGCTATGTCATTGCAACGAGCGGCGGCTGGGAGGTCGAGCGCGTCGTGAATCAGCATGCCGTTGGTGAGATCGAGGCGCGGATCGCAGCGGTGCTGGCCGATGTCAAGGCGGGCAAGGTGAGCGTTCTGGCCTACCACATGGCGCGCTTCCATATGGATGCGCGCCTGCTCGCCGCCCACACCGGCATCTGGTCGCTGCGCATCAAGCGACATCTGCGGCCGCACGTTTTCCAGCGCCTGCCGGCATCGATCCTCAAGCGTTACGCGGCGGTATTCGGGATCGACGTGGCGGCTGTTTCCAAAGCGCCGGACTAGGAATCCAGGAACCTAGGAATAGGGCGCGGCGGACCACGCGGATTCCTGATCGCTGTGGCCAATGGTCTCCATAACACTACTTTTCATCCAAACCCGGCGATCGCGACCCGATGACCATCCAGTTTGATCACCTGCACGCCGCCCACTGCGAGAGCGGCGCGTTCACCGCGTTGCTGCGCCATCACGGCTTGACCCTGACCGAGTCAATGGTGTTTGGCATCGGCAGCGGATTCTTCTTTATCTATCTGCCGTTCTTGAAGATATACGGTGCGCCGCTCGTCGCCTATCGCGACATGCCCAATGCGATTATCTCGCGTTGCACGCGCCGCCTTGGCGTCACGCTCAAAAAGGGGCGCTTCTCCAATCAGGACGAGGGCATGCGCGAACTTGACGCGATGCTCGCCCGAGGTATCCCGGTGGGCATGCAAACGGGTGTGTTCTGGCTGCCGTATTTCCCACGCAGCATGCGCTTCCAGTTCAACGGGCATCACGTCATTGCCTATGGCCGGGATCAGGATGACTACCTGCTGAGCGACACCGTTTTCGAGCAGGTCGTGCGTTGCCCGGCCGACGATCTGCGCCGCGCGCGCTTCTCCAAAGGTCCGCTCGCACCGAAGGGATTTCTCTATCATCTGGAGAACGTGAATCCGCATCCGGATCTTATCAAGGCGGTCCGCGACGGCATACGGTCGACGGTAAACCGGATGCTGCGGATCCCGTTGCCGTATATGGGCGTATGGGGCATCCGTACGCTTGCCAAGGCGATGAAGGTTTTGCCCGCGCGCCTCGGCGAGTCGACCGCGCGGTCGTGGCTGGCCAACGTGATACGCATGCAGGAAGAAATCGGTACGGGCGGCGCGGGATTCCGTTTCATGTACGCCGCTTTTCTCGACGAGGCGGCCGCGATGTTGAACAAGCCGGCGTTACGGGAACTCTCGGAACAGTTGACCGAGACGGGCGATCAGTGGCGCGAATTTGCCGTGCAGGGCGCGCGGGTTGTTCGCAGCAAGGACCCTTCAGGCGGGGATTTCGGCGCGCTGGCCGAGATGCTGCTTGCTTGCGCGGCGCGCGAGCAGCGCATCTTCGAGGGCTTGCGTCGCGCGATCTGAGACGAACGGTCAAGCCTCCGTTCGCCGTGCGCTTGTCGAAGGGTAGCGCAGGCTCTCAAAGGCCGGGTTAGCGCAGCGTAATCCGGCGTACCGCTGCTACTGCGCGCGCGACCTCCGAGCATAGACACGCCAAATGAGCCGGCCACATCGCCCAAACTCGTCGTCGTTCAAATGAATGAACGTGGTTGCGGCGGACCACTGGGCCTGAAATGTGCCGGCCAACGCCAAGCCGACCGCGGTCGGGAAATAGCCGGTGTGTTGCATGTACCGGTGATGCTTGGTCGCGCCGGTTAGGCGCAGGAGTGGCAAGAGGTCCTCGGCATCCAGCCGGAATCCGGGCAGTAGGATCGCCTGATCACCGGATAGCATGCCTCGCAGGTCGTCCGTCGAGGGGTTGCGGCGCGCGTCCGGGCCGGTCACGGTGACATCGAGGAGCTCGCCGATTGCTCCGTCCGGATCGGCGCCGAGCAGTACCCACGCACTGCCTTCACCGATCACATGGTCGTGCGCAAACGGAAAATGACGCAGGTAAAATTCGCGCGGCGTGGCGGTCTCATCGACCGCGCCAACCAGCCCCTCCCGCATGGCGCCCGCTGCCAGATCGTCGCAGGCGATGCGCAAGGCCTGCTCGAACGACAGTTCTTCAAGGGATACCGTCAGGTTGCGTGAGACCAGGCCGGCCTGTCGCGCGACGAAGAACGCGGCCATGTTGTTGCCTGACGAGACGAACCGCGCGGGCATGATCATCTCGCCGCACGGGGGCACCACTTGGTGATACATCGCATCGTTGTTGACGATTTCGCCCATTCCGGTGGCGACATATAGGCGCGTGGCAGGTGCGATGGGCCCGTCGATGCGCCGCGCTCCGAGCACCGCCAGCTCCACGAAACGTGAGACCAGCCGAGGCGTCTGCGCGTTCGTCTGCTTGGCCAGTGCGCGCAGCGAGATCGGTCGCGCATCCGCTGCAAGCGGCACACGCGATGCCTCGAAGATGTCAAGGTTGACATTGCCCTCCGGACCCATGCCGCCGGCCGCATAGACATAGGCGATGGGCCTCATGCGGCACCCAGTTCCACGACGATCGAGGTGTAGTTGCCGCCAAAGCCGAAGAAATTGAGGAGATAACAACCGGCTCGCCCGGGCTCGGCAGCGCCTGTAGGAGCAAGATCCAGTTGCGGATCGCGATGCACGAAACCGGCGGTGGCGGGCAGGAATCCCGCTTCAAAACAGCCGATCATTGCGGCCGTTTCGAGCGCTCCGCAGGCGCCCAACGTGTGACCGACATAGTGTTTGAGCCCGATCACCGGCGTGCGCAGCGCGATCCCGTCCGCAAATATCGCCTTGATGGCAGCGGCCTCTGCGCGGTCGCTATCGATGCTGCCGGTGCCGTGTGCCTTGATCGCGATCACCGCCCGCGCATCGATGCGCGCCTCGGCGAGCGCTTCGACCATCACCGCGCGCATTATCGCGCCGTCGGGGCTCGCAGCGCTTAGATGATGGGTGTCGCACACATTGGCACCACCTCGGATGATTGCGCGGCTGGTCGACGGCTCGCCAGTGTCGAGCAGGAGCGCGCACATGGCTTCACCGAGTTGCAAACCGCTGCGATCGCGATCGAACGGCCGGCAACCCGCCGGATCGAGCAATTGCAATGCATCGAATCCGGCCAAGGTCACGGCACTGACGCCTTCAGCGCCCACCACCAGCGCGCGCCGCGCATGGCCCCGTTGCAGCATCTCGGTGGCGGTAAGGAGCGCATTCGCGCTCGAGGAGCAGCCCGTGCTCACCGCGAACGTGGGCCCCCGCATGCCAAAGTGGCGGGCGATCACGTTCGCCCCCCAGGCCGGGCCGCGCAGCGTGACGGGTTCTGCCGTGGCGCCTGGATTGTTCCATCGCCAGAACAGCTCGGCACCCGAAGCAAACAAGAATCCACCGGTGCCAACCACCAATGCGCAGTCCGTTTCAGTGAGGACGCCCGCGTCGCCATGCCGTGCGTCGATCAACTGCTGCACGGTATCCAGCAGTTGCTGCCG
>JANMUI010000455.1:0-4309 GCA_031391405.1 Betaproteobacteria bacterium | reverse complement strand
GGCCAGTGGCTGGCGGACTTGGCAGCCTGATGCGTGGCCTCATCAATGCGCACACCCTCACCCTTCCTCGTTCTTGCACGCACAAATGCCGTGCCGATATAATAAGCCTACCTCACGATATTCCGGTGCAGTGTGGCCTTGCAACAAGACAGTCTCGGTTTTCTCCTGGCAGACGTTTCGCGATTGATGCGAAGGGCTTTCCAGCGGCGCCTGGAAGGGAGCACCCTCACTCTCGCCCAGGCGCGCGCGCTCGTGTACGTGTCGCGCAATGAAGGCGTGCGCCAAGTCGATCTCGCTGATCTGCTTGAAGTCCAGCCGATTACGCTCGCCCGCCTGATTGATCAATTAGCGGAGGCCCGATTGGTTGAACGCCGCGCCGATCCCGTTGATCGGCGTGCCTACCAGGTGTTTCTTACCCGTGCGGCCGGCCCGCAATTGGCCGCAATCGAACAAGTCGCCAAGACGATTCGCGCCGAGGCCTTGCACGGATTCAGCGAACAGCAAGCGGCCAAGGCGCTTTCCGCGCTAAGCAAGATGCGCGACAACCTCGGTTCACGGTGATATCAGGCATTGACCACTCGGGGAATCGCCTCCTCATGATCTCTGCGCCAAACGGCAACGAAACAGCGACCTTCGCTGAGGCTGCCCAGTGACTCGCGCGCTCAAGCGGCTGCTCCTGTTGGTAGTGATCCCATTGATCGCCGCCATCGGCGCGGGCTACGCGTATCTGAAGGGCGGGCGCTACGTTGAAACCGACAATGCCTATGTCAAGGCGGAAAAGGTTGCGGTCAGCGCGGAGGTGTCCGGCAAGATCCACGCGGTGCTGGTGCAGGAAAATCAAGCCGTCACGGCGGGTCAACCGCTGTTCCGGCTGGATGTGGAGCCGTTCGAGAACGCTGTGGCGAAGGCCGACGCAAGACTTGCGCAAGCGCGAACCGAGCTCGCGGCACTCAAGGCGAGCTATCGCGCCAAGCAGGCCGACATCAAGCTCGCCATGACCAAGCACGCGTTCGCGCAAAAGGACCAGCAACGCCAGGCCGATCTGGTGGCAAAGAGCTTCATCTCCGCTGCGCGATTCGAAGAATCACAGCAGGCTGCCGACCTGGCCGTCCAGCAGATCAACGCGATGGAGCAGGATCTGAAGCGCATCGCCGAAACGCTCGGCGGCAGCGTGGATACCCCGGTCGAACGGCATCCGAGTTATCGGGCCGCCTTCGCCGAACTGGCCAAGACCAAGCTCGATCTTGCCCATACGGAAGTGCGAGCGTCCCTGCCCGGCAATGTAAGCAGGCCGCCCCGGCTTGGACAATACGTGGCTGCGGGCGCCATGGCGATGGCGTTGGTCGTGAGCGGCAACCTCTGGATCGAGGCGAACTATACCGAGACCGACCTGACATACGTGCATCCGGGTCAGCCGGTTGTTATTCGCATCGACACCTATCCCGGCGTCGTATGGAAAGGGTCGGTGGATAGTCTGAGCCCGGCCACCAGCGCCGAGTTCTCGGTGATCCCCGCCCAGAACGCCACCGGCAACTGGGTCAAGATTACGCAACGCGTACCGGTGCGGATCAAGCTCGATCCCGAGCCCAACATGCCGCAATTGCGCGCGGGCCTGAGTGCCATCGTGGAAATCGATACCGGCCATCGCAGGCGCATTCTCGGCTTCGCACTCTAACCGCGTGTCGACGGCCGCCACCATCGCAAGTCCGCCGGCCACCCATCGCGGGTGGATCACATTGTCGGTCATGCTGGCGACGATCATGCAGGCGTTGGACACCACCATCGCCAACGTCGCACTCCCGCACATGCAAGGCACGATGGGCGCGACCCTCGAACAGATTTCCTGGGTGCTCACCTCGTACATCGTTGCCGCCGCCATCTTCATGCCCTTGACCGGATTCCTGAGTGCGCGTCTTGGCAGGAAGCGCGTCTTCATGTGGTCGGTCGTTGGGTTCACCATTGCATCGATACTCTGCGGCGCGGCGCAAAGCCTCGGTCAAATCGTGGCGTTCCGTCTGTTGCAAGGTGTATTCGGCGCAGCGCTCGTCCCCCTATCGCAGGCCGTGCTGCTCGATACCTACCCGCGCGAGCGCCACGGATCGGCGATGGCGATGTGGGGCGTGGGTGTGATGATCGGTCCGATTCTCGGACCGTCCCTGGGCGGCTGGCTGACCGAGTTCTACAACTGGCGATGGGTCTTCTACATCAACCTGCCCTTCGGGATCCTGGCATGGTTCGGGCTGGCCGCGTTTGTCCAGGAAACACCGAGCGACCGCACGCGCAGATTTGATGTGCTCGGTTTTTCCTTTCTTGCGCTTGCCATCGGCGCATTTCAGATGATGCTCGATCGCGGCGAATCGCTCGACTGGTTCGCAAGCCCGGAAGTCGTGATCGAGGCATTGATTGCCGGCTCGTGTCTCTACCTGTTTCTCGCCCACATCTTCACCCACGAGCGCCCATTCATCGAGCCCGCGATCTTCCGCGATCGCAACTTCACGGTCGGACTGATCTTCATCTTCATGGTGGGCGTCATCCTGCTGGCGACGATGGCCTTGCTGCCTCCCTTCATGCAAAGCCTGATGGGGTATCCGGTGGTCGACATCGGCGTTCTCCTCGTGCCGCGCGGCGTGGGGACCATGATTGCAATGTTCATGGTGGGGAAGGTGTCGCACCGGATCGACATGCGCTACTCGATCCTCCTCGGTCTTGGCCTCGTCAGCCTTTCCTTGTGGGAGATGACGCATTTCACCGCCGACATTTCAAGTTGGGACATCGTGCGTACCGGTCTTACCCAAGGCATGGGCTTGGGCTTCACGTTCGTGCCCCTTACGACCATCACGTTCTCAACGTTGGCCGCGCACTATCGCAATGAAGGGACCGCACTCTTCAGTCTCATGCGAAGCCTGGGCAACAGCATCGGCGTATCGATCGTGATCGCGTACCTGTCGCAACGGACGCAAATCAACCGAGCGGTGTTCGCCGACTACATCAACCCGTTCAGCATCGCGCTCCAGCAGGGGATCGAAGCCGGCATCTACGACATTGCCTCCCCTGAGGGGCTGGCATCGATGGAACAACTCGTCAATCGCCAGGCGGCGACGCTCGCCTTCCTGCAGGATTTCCGGCTGATGATGTGGATTACCTTGGCGGCGATACCGCTGATCATCCTGTTTCGGGCGCCCGAGAAGAATGCGGCTTTGCCTAGACAGTAGCCGCGCCGCGACGGGAAGCAGATGCCATGTGTCGGTTCGCCCCATCAGAGGTACTTGCACTGATGGGCCAAAAGCTATAATAAGGATTCCTTACAAAAAGGAATTCCGTCATGCTTGCCAAGTTGACCTCAAAAAATCAGCTCACCCTGCCCAAGGCAGTGGTTGGGCAGTTCCCGGGTGCGCGCTACTTCGAGGTTCGCGCCGAGAAAGGTCGCATCGTACTGGTGCCCGCGAAGGTAACCAGCCTCGAGGGCGTCTGGGACAAGATCGAATCGCTCGGCATCACCGAGCAAGATGTCGAGAGCGCCGTGCAGTGGGCAAGAAAGCGGAAGTAGCCGGTTCGAGGCGCGTCGTCCTGGATACCAACGTCGCGGTTTCAGCCCTGGTATTCCGCCAGGGGCGGCTTACCTGGCTACGGGAAGCCTGGCAATCGGGGCGCATCGTCCCGGTCGTTTCAGCGGAAACACTCGCCGAGTTGGTGCGCGTGCTCGCCTACCCGAAGCTCAGACTCACCGAGGAGGAAGCCAAGAGCGTCCTCGCCCACTACATGGAACGCGCCGAGGCGGTGGTGAAGGTTGGCACGCCGAGAATTCCGCAATGTCGCGATCCGGACGACAAGATGTTCCTGCGCCTCGCCTACGCGGCGCGCGTTCATGCGCTCGTGACGGGCGACACGGATCTGCTTGCGGTGGCGGGCAAATCGCGCATACCGATCTTGGCGCCGGATGCTTTGAGGATCGCAATGCTGTTGTGATGACATGTTGCGGACTGTGCACATTCACAATCCATCGATACGCTAACAATTCGTGCGCGCATGAACGGGATCCGGGTAAATGCGCGAAACTCCATGCCGCCCCACGACGTGATCGAGCGTGAATGCCTGGCGCCTCGACACGGCGTCACCGCTGAACCCGGAGGTCCCATGCAACGTTCCATGAAACGCCTTGCGCTATTCGCGTTGGCCTTGATGCCGGCGATCGGACTCTCCCAGGACTACCCGTCCAAGCCGGTGCGCATCATCGCAACTTTCGCGCAAGGCGGCGGCGCTGATCTTACCGCGCGCATTCTGGCCGACCGATTGTCCGAAGCCTGGAAGC
>JANMUI010000441.1:0-8957 GCA_031391405.1 Betaproteobacteria bacterium | reverse complement strand
ATTAAGTTCCGTTCGATTGCAGCGAAGTACCGCGACTGGTCGTTGTCCAAGCTTGGTAACTCCCGGCAATAAGCCTAATCATAAAACCTTTTCAATAACAGTAACTAATTGAAATATCCATGCGCGGCGCATTTAAGAGCTGGATCATGCAGGATCGATAATAAACCACGCGCCGCCGTATTATGGCCCCGCGCGTTCAAGCCCCGTCGAAATTGGGCTCACCTCGCAATCCAATCGAGTCACTTAACTCGTCGGCTCACCTACCGCCTCCTCGCACCCGCTCCAGCCCTTCCCGAAACGCCGGATGCGCGATCGCGATCATTCGTTTCGCGCGTTCTTCGAGCGGCACGCCCTTCAACTCGGCGACACCGTACTCTGTGACCACGGTATCGATGTCGCTCGCGGCGACGGTGACCGCGCTCACCTTTGGCACGATCCTGCTCACTGTTCCTTTCTTCGCGGTGGCAAGTAGCGCCATGATCGATCGCCCACCCGCCGAAAGTTGGGCTCCGCGCACGTAGTCGACCGCACCAGCGGTTCCGCCGACATACATGCCATCGGCGATCTCTGAATTCACTTGGCCCGCAAGATCGACTTCGATAGCGGTGTTGATACTGACGAAGCTCGGGATACGCGCGACCGTTGCGATCGCATGCGTATGGCGCGGCGGCAGGCAGGCGTACGCCTTGTTGCGATCGAGTGTCTGGTAGAAGCGATCGGTGCCCACATAGATGCCGCTCACCGTCACGCCTTGATCAAACGGTTTAGCGCTGTTGTCGACGATACCCGCGTCGACCAACGGCATGATCGACTCGGTCAGCATGCCGGTATGCACACCGAGATGGCGATGGCCGGTCAGCCCGGCTGCAATGGCATCGGGCACGCTGCCGAGACCGAGTTGGATCGTGCCGCCATTCGCAACCATGCCGGCAACCAAAGCCGCGATCTTACGTTCTTCGTCACCGAATTTCGGACCGGTGACTTGAGGCAGTTGGCGTGACGTGCGAACGATTGCATCGATTCGCAGGGAATCGGGTATTTCGGCGCCGGACATGAACGGCATCTGCTCATTCACTTCGGCGATCACCACACGCGATCGCAAGGCCGCCTCGATCACATACTCGTGCGAGGTGCCAAGACTCATGCGTCCGTCGGGTCCGGGTGGGCTCAACGACAGCAACGTCACGTCGGCGCGCAGCCGCCCGGCGGCGAAGAGCTCCGGCACCTGCGAGTAATGGCACGGCACGACCGATAGGCGATTCGCCCGCGACAGCTTCGATGTCGTCCCGATCGCGGCGAAGCTTTCGTATCGCATCGTGGGCGCCTTCACCGGATCGAATGTCGATGTCACCAAAAAGCCGACGAAGGTGGTGAGTGGGCCGATCCCGGGTTGCTGCGCGATCAACGCCTCGGACAACGTCAACGGCTCGGCGCTGTTGTGTCCGACGGCGACAATGTCGCCCGCTCTGATGAACCGTCCGAGATCGAGCGTCGCCGCGTCGACTTCAACCGGCGCTCGACGATCCTTCACAGAACGTTCTCTCTCATGAGCGCATTGACTTCCGCGTCTGCGTATCCAAGACCATTCAGGATTCCGCGCGCGTGCTCGCCCAACGCGGGCACATGAAAATTCGGCTGTCCCGGTTCATTCGCGAACTTGATCGGCACGCCCACATGCGGAATTCCTTCGTCGTCACGCAGGAGCATGCCGCGCTCCGCGGTCGCCGGATCGAAGAACGCCTGGTGCAGATCGCGAATCGGTGCCCAGCCCGCATCGACATCGGCAAACCACGCTTGCCATTCATCCAGTGTTCCGGTCTTGAAGAATTCCCGGAGAAACGACTTGACCGGGTCCTGAACCGGCCCGGACGGCTGCTCACACAATGGTACGAGATCGGGACGCCCCGCCTTTGTGAGGACGTTTTTCGCGAAGTGGACCTCCATGCCACCCATCATCAGGAAGAGGCCGTCCTTGGTTTCGTAGGGATTGTTGAATGCACCACCACCCCAGGAGCGCTCGTGTTGCGGCACGGGCGCGCGATCCTCAAGGAACACCGGCCCAAGTACCTGTGGCATGCAGGCCATGAGCGAGTCCATCATCGCAACATCGAGATAGTCGCCCTTCCCTGTTGCGCGTTGTGCGACGAGCGCCATCAATATGCCGGAGAGCGCCATCAGGGAGCCGGTCATATCGGCAGCCGCAATGCCAGGCATCGCGGGATAACCATCGCGCCCTCGACTTACGCTCGCCACCCCTGCCATCGCCTGGATGGCGGGATCGTGCGCGGGTTTCGTGCTGTACTTGCCTGATTGTCCGAACGCCGAGATCGAGCAATAGATTACTTGCGGCGCGCGAGCCGCGATCACCGCATAGTCGATGCCCAATCTCTTCATCACGCTGGGACGAAACGATTCGACGAAAACGTCGGCCTTGTCGCAAAGCTTGAACAGGATCTCCTTGCCGCGCGGATCCTTGAGATTGAGGCGGATGCTTTTCTTGCCACGCGCGATATTGCGAAACCACACGCTGTGGCCCGCTTGCTGGTAGGGCGCATGCCGTGCCGGCTCACCGTGCGGATAGGGCTCGACCTTGATGATCTCCGCACCATGGTCGGCCATGATGCCGGTGAGATGCGGACCGGGCAGGAATAGCGATAAATCGATGACGCGAACGCCGGTGAGCTTCATGGGAGTGGCTCGGATTCGAAGGAGCGCAGTGTACTTCAGCCGTTCGCGCTGTCGGCGCTGACACCGCAGTGAAGGGAGAAGGGGGGAGCCAGATTCCCTTCACCCGCCACAGCCGGGAGGCTCACACCTCTCGGAACCTAAACGCCACCCGTAAACATAAACGGCGCCCAGTACAGCGGGTGCGGAAACTTCTTCTTCACCGTGAGCACGGCATTGCGCAACGCGCTCGGCTTGTCCATCTTTGCGAGGTTGTCGTACAAGGTCGTCGAGAAGAGTGAGGCCGACTCGTCCTCGATTTCCCATAAGGTCGCGATGATGGAACGCGACCCGCCATAAAGAAAGCCGCGAATCAGGCCCACGAGCTCGTCGCCCTTGTGCACCTTGCTCATGCCGGTTTCGCACGCGCTCAAGACGACCAGATCGGCGTCCATCCGCAACCTGTAGAGATCGCGCACGGTGACCATGCCGTTGTTTCCGCCGGACGGGGCGAACAGGATTGCCGATTCAAGCGGCTTGTCGGCGAAGAATTTCGCATGCGCGGCGATATGAATGCGGCCAAAGAGTCCGGCATTGCGAACGAACGTATCGCGCGTGGCCGACTCGCGGAGAAAAAGCTTTGCCCCGGGGACTTTCGCCGCGAGTGATTTCGCTTCGAATTCCGCGCCGGGCAAGTCCAATGTGGGGTTGCCGATTACCATCACATTCTTCGAAATGCTGGGCTTCTCATTGCTGAGAATGCCGACCAGGCTCGCGCTCGGCAGGATCCGAATCGTGTGCTCGTCGATCAGTACCTTGTCCGAACCCGCCGCATGCAAGGCACCGAACGGCACGTAGTGCAGCGATCCATGCGGAACGAATGTCAGGTTTTTTCCGCGGATATGCGGCTCGATGGGTGCGATCAACTCGGCGTACACGCGGGCGCTGACTTCGGCGACGGCCCGCGGTGCCGACTTGTAGTTCGACGCGAGCTTGTACAGAGTCTCGACGTCCTGTGCGATGGCACCGATCGGCCGCACGACGGCGAATTGACCGTCTCTGCTCAACGCGGAGATCGCGAGATAACCATTGCCGAGGAAATACTGGACGATTGCTTCGTTGGCATGCTGTGTCTGCGCCAGTTCCTTGGCCGAAAGCGTCAGGACGCCGAAGTCCGACTCCGGGTCGACCGCGGCCGGTAGGGAAAAGCCCAATTTTGCGATCTCGGCCGCGCTCCCGCTACGCGCCCTGCGGAGCGCGGACACCTGGATCTGCATCCGATCGGGGCGCGGATTGGCGAACGCAGCGGCCCCGCCTTCAAACGTGAGCTCGGGTTCATTGAACGTGACCTTGCCCGCGAGCAGGTCGAGCATCGCGCGGGACTTTGCGCGCTCGATGAAATCGAACACTTCGCCAGGGCGCCCGGCGTCGAACAACAGACGAATGATCCGATCGAAGGGCTCCTGCTTGTCACGCAGGAACCCGATCTTGCTGGTTTCGTTGGAGATGGAGGATCGCTGCTCCTCGATCGCTTCGATCGCACGACGAAAGAATTCGATCGCACCCGCACGGTCACCCTCTTGTGCCGCGATCGTGCCTCGATCGAACAAACTGTTCCAGTAGATCTCGCCGTTCTGGCTCGTTTCGCGAATGGCCAGCAGCCGATCCAGGTTGGCCTTGGCGTCGGGGATTCTCCCCATCCGCAGCAACGCATGGCTCACGATGTAGAGGCGCGGCAGCTCCTGCCATCGCCACGAATTGCGGCCGCGCGCCGATGCGCCGCTCATGAAATTGTCGAGCGCGGCGTTGAACTTGAACGTCTTGTCGCTTTCGATTACCCGGATGGCGTCGGCATAGCGCTCCAAGGCGATGTAGGCGCGCCCCAATGCAATCGACTTGATCGTCGCGAAATCGCGGCTGCTCAACACCCCGCCACCCGCGGGCACGATCTCGAGCGCGGCGAGATGCTTTTCGGCCTCCGGTTTGTCGCCTGTCAACGCGGCGCCGATCACGAGCAAGGAAAGCGCTTGCATCTCCATGTCGCGATCGATGCCGCTTTGCTTGCGGATAAATCCAAGCGCCGATGCAGCGGTCGCCGCCGCCTCCGGGTAACGTGCCAGATCGACATAGGCCCCCGCGCGCATCAATAACGAATCCGGGGTGGCATCATCGAGCGCGAACAAGATGCTCTCGGTGTCGCGCTTCTTCAGGCGCGCATCGAGCTCATCCAGACAATCGAGCAGCTTGCGGTAACGTTTGATGCGCGAATAGGCGAAACACAGCGCATGGACCCGCCCGGTGCTATCGAGCCTTGGCAAGCCCTCCGACTCGAGACCATCGAGCAACTTCAGGAATTCGCTGTTCCCGGCGAGATCGACAATCTGCCGATCGCTGACCCGGGTTTGTGCTCCGGATGCCGATGCCGCGAGTAGGACCGCCGTCAAAGCGATCCGCAATATCCAAATGATCGGCATCAGAACAGGTAGCTCGCCTGCACCGTCAGGCCTTTGTACGAGGTCGAGCGAAGATAGCCAAGGCTGAGCGATCCGTAGTCGCGCGCGAGATTGACCCGCGGCCGCGAGCCGACGGTAACGCCTGCTTCCTGCCAGTCATCGACGAATAGCGCGGCCCCGGTCGTTCGCGTGTCGTAGAGATAACCCTGCACTGCGCGCTGCGCGCCGAATATGGGCACGGGACGTGACACCACGACGCCATTCTTGAAGGCGACGTTGGAGATCCCGGGGTCATAGCTGTAGTTACTGCCGGGGGCAGCGAGGCTCTTGAAATATCCGACCATGTTGGCGACGACCAGATCGACACTGTCGAGCTTGAATCCCAAGGCGCTTGTCACGGAGCCCGAGACCATGCTGCCGACCGTCCCGAGGTCAGTGGAGGCGGTGAGGCCGTAACCCACCGCAGGCATGATGATCCAGCGTCTGGTGATCGGATAGCGGTAACCAAACGCGAGGTTCACGCCGCCGGCAACCGAGCCCTCATAGCTCGAGACGTTCAAGGGCACGCGAAACGAAAAGCCCCGCCGCGGATCGATGTCGCTTCGCGCGTTGTACTGCAGCGGCACGGTCAACCCATTGGCACGAATCTGCTGGAAACTGAGGCTCGAGCCGCTGATTGCGCCACCGCCGAGGCCCCCAACCGCCGTCGGGGTTCGCAGCGCCGGCACCGCACCGCCGGTCTGCGCGACCATGTAGGGCTTGAAGAGCCGCGTCTGGCTTGGCTCGTCGTCCTCGAGGAATGGGCTGACCGCCGCCAACGCCGCTGCAAAATCTCCGGCAATCATCGTGGACTGCAAACTAAGTGGATTGCCCGCCAGGGGATCGGCCGGCGACTTGGCGACGAGGGCCTTGCCCAAGCGACGCTGGAAGTCGGTATTGTTCTTGAGGAATTCGGCGAGCAGACGATTGCTTTCCTGCCGTGTGGCACCGGTAAAACTTGTTGCAAAGCCGATTTCGGGCACCGAAAAATTCAAGGTCGTAGAGCTTGCGAGGTAGCTCAGCGACATTGGCACACCACGGAAATCGAGTGTTCCGTTCACCGGGTCGGTGCCGACGTAGCCGGGAATCAATGTTGGCAACCGGTCCTCGCTGAATTGGTCGACCGCGTCCGACACGCTCTTTGCCCGGAACGACCCTGTCGCCAGATTCCTAAGGTCCGTCGCCGTTCCGCCGAATACCTTCCCCCCACCCTCTTGACCTCCGCCCCCACCATATTCCTGCGCCAACACCTGTCCCGCGACAAGACTTGCACCCACAAGACTGAGTACGGCCAATCGATTTGCGAGCATTCAATACCCCCTTCAGGACGGTTACCGTCGGATTCGCATGCGATGTTTCTTGTCGATCGCGCATATTTTGCGCCAGGATATTCGCGCGAAACACCGATCCAATGGCCTACACCTTATTTGACAGATCGCGACAATCGGGCGTCCCATGCCGTGCCGGTCGCCGTCTCGGGTTAGCATCAGCGCCGAATTGCCCCACCTGCGGAGACCAACCATGGCAAGGCCCCAGGCTGTACCGACCAAGATGATCGAGAACGAACGGGTGATCGTCACCGAGTGGCGATTCGCGCCCGGCGCGGAAACCGGCTGGCATCGCCATGGGCATGATTACGTGGTCGTCCCGCAAACGACCGGGCAGTTGCTGCTCGAGACATCAAAGGGCGATGTCCACGCCGATCTGAAGACAGGTTCCCCGTACTTTCGCAACGTTGGGGTCGAGCACAACGTCATCAACGCGAACGCGTTCGAATTCGTGTTCGTCGAGATCGAGATGAAGCCGTAACACCAGGGAGATTCCCAATGCCGCACGTACTCATGGTTCGTCGCATCCACGAAAGCGGCATCGATCTGCTGCAAAAAGAAGCCGGCATCACCATTGAGATTATCGACGACGCGACCCGGGCGAACCTGCTCCGGCGCCTGCCGGAGGCCGACGGGGTCACCTTGCGCGCAACGACGTTCGACGCCGAGTTGATCGCGAGCGCACGCCGGCTGAAGATCGTGGCGCGTCACGGCGTGGGCTACGACAATGTCGATGTCGGCGCATTGACCGCGCGACGGATTCCACTCGCCATTGCTGGAACGGCCAACTCGACCGCGGTGGCCGAACACGCGCTCACCATGGCGTTGGCAATTGCCAAACGAATCGTGCCGCTCGACACGGAGTTGCGGGGCGGACGCTGGCAAACATCGCTCGATCAGCCCATCCGCGAACTGTCAGGGAGCACGGCGCTTGTGATCGGATTCGGGCGGACGGGTTCGCGCTCGGCGCCGCTGTTCCGGGCCCTCGGAATGAATGTGCTCGTTCATGATCCGTATGTCTCGCGTGAGCGCATCGAGGCTGCCGGATTTACTTTCGCAGCGATGCTCGCCGCGGCATTGCGCAGCGCCGATGTGGTGACGATTCACGTTCCCTTGAATGCAGAGACCCGCGGGCTCGTCGATCCGTTCGCGATGAAGCGGGACGCGATCCTGGTATGCACGGCGCGCGGTGGCGTCGTCGACGAGAAGAAGCTCGCGGGCGCATTGGCCACCGGCCACTTGATGGGCGCGGGGATGGATGTATTCGAACAGGAACCGGCGCCGGCCGACTATCCGCTCTGGGACATCCCCAATCTTCTCATCACGCCGCACACCGCAGGATTGTCCGATCGGGCACTGGAGAAAATGTCGATCAACACCTGCCAGAACGTAATCGATGCATTCAGAGGGAAATTGGACCGAGCGAACATCGTGAACGCGGAAATTTTGGACTAAGGCGTCTCCCAAGCAAACCCGGAACCACAGAGGACGCAGGGGACACAGTCAAAGGTAATGGAAGACCTCAGATAATGGGTGCTGCCACGCAGATCAATGAGTGCAATCCCCTCCTGCATTTCCTCTGTGTCCTCTGCGTCCTCTGTGGTTCGAGATTGAGGAGATTGAGAATCCGGAATGAAACGCACCTTCAAGATCGGCTTTGACGTCCCTTTCGAGCCCTTCGGTTTGCTCGATGACGGCAGGCCGTCCGGCATGCTGATCGAGCTGATCGATACGTTGCTCACGCGCGCTCGGGTCACCCATGAATTCGTATCGATGACTTTGGCGGAAACGGAAGGTGCGCTATTCGGTGGACGCGTTGATGCGCTTGCCTTCAAAGGGGTCACACCTGAGCGACTGAAGACCATGAGCTTCTCGGATCCGCTCATCGTTTCAGGCGGCGCGACATTCACGCGAACCGATGCGCGCCCCGAACCGAATCTTCGCGCCTATGCCGGCAAGACCCTCGTCACGCCGAGAAAAGGACCGCTCTGGATGAATATCGAGCGCAACCACCCGGACATCACGCTCGTCGATGGCGACAGCTACGAAGGCTCTTTCACGGCGCTGATCGCAGGCAAGGCGGACGTTGCCGCGCTCAACCTGCACGCGGGGATCGCGATTGCCACGCGTTTGTTTCCAGGCCAGATTCGAATGCCGAGCGAACCGTACACGCCCCTGCCGATCAGCTTTGCAATCGCCAGGGGCGGGCCCGCAGCATTGGTCGAGGCGATCAACCGCGAACTGGCGGCCGCACGGTCGGATGGAACCTGGCAGCGCATCCACGATCGTTGGGTCCCGAAGCCGTGACCCAACGCCTCAGCACCCCGAGGCTGCCAGCCGCTTTTCCCGTTTCCCGTTTCCCGTTTCCCGTTTCCCGTTTCCCGTTTCCCGTTTCCCGTTTCCCGTTTCCCGTTTCCCGTTTCCCGTTTCCCGTTTCCCGATTCCCGATTCCCGGTGCCCGATACCCGTGGCC
>JANMUI010000434.1:0-2388 GCA_031391405.1 Betaproteobacteria bacterium | reverse complement strand
CCGCCTCGAAATCTCCGCGGATATGAGCGGCACCGATGCCGATCTCAAGGTGGTTCAGTTGGTTCTCATGGATCGCGAGACCATGCAGACCGAGCTTGCGAAGGTGAGCGACGACCCGGCCTGGATCGGCGAGATGCTCGCCAACATGCCCGCGGATCGACCGCTTTACCCCCGCGCCAAGATGCCAGGTAAGTAACAGTCGTAGACGTGGCCCGTGCTCATCCGCCGTGCGATGACGATGTCTCCTTCGACGACCCCGACGCGGTTATCGTCATGGCGGCATAGACGCATGGCGTCGCCCTCATGGTTCGGGGCAGGGTATCCTATCGGTTTCCGGTTCCTCTCACTCGAGTGAGGCGTCGCTTGCGCAACGATTCCTTATCGACGAGTCGGACAGCCCACCTTTGGGCGAAGGTACGCGAGCATACCTCCAACGCATTCATCGGCGGCCTCGTGCTCATGCTGACCGGCTTGACGCCCGAACACTGGATGGCCCATGCACTCCAGGCCATTCACCTTCCCGAGGGACTGTCCTTCGGCTGGCCGTCCAGCCTCGATCCACGTCTGGTGCTGTTCGCGCTTGGAATCACCATCATCGTTGCCGATGCGCTGTGGCGCAGGCACAGGACCGAGCGCGTGGCCACCCCACTGGCGCCGACGGCGCAAGTGGGCTCCGCGGTAAAGGCCACGCAGCCAAGCGCCCAATCTTCGCTGGCCGCTCCTGATAAGGTGTCGATCGCGGTGCTTCCATTCACCAATCTCAGCGGCGATGCCGGTCAGGAGTACCTCGCGGACGGCATCGCGGACGATCTGATCACGGCGCTGTGTCAAGTCTCGAGCATGCTCGTCATCGCCCGCAACTCGAGTTTCAAGTTCAAGGGCAAGAACACTGACGCGCGCGAGGTCGGACAGCAGCTTGGCGTGCGCTATTTGCTGGAGGGCGGTGTCCAGAAGTCCGGGGACCGATTGCGTGTGTCCGCGCAGCTGATCGATGCCGCGGACGGGTCGCACATTTGGGCGGAACGCTATGATCGCCGGGTCCAGGACATCTTCGACATCCAGGATGAACTGACCAAGGAAATCGTCACGGCGCTCCGCATCCGGCTAACGGATGGCGAGCAGGCCAGCATCTGGCTTCGATCGACCAACAACGTCGAAGCTTGGGGCTATGCGACGCGCGGATACGACCACGTCTGGCGGAACACAGCCGCTGACAACGCGCAGGCACGTGTACTGCTGGAGCGGGCTGTTGAATGTGAACCACGCTATGCAAAGGCAACCGCTCTGATCGCGTTAACCCATTACTACGATTTGCGCTTCAATTACACATCGCCCAACGCCGAGTCCCGAAAAAACTTCGCCGAGTTCGCGTCGCGGGCACTCGAGCTCGATCGCGATGAGCCGTATGCGATGGTAATGCAGGGGCTGTGGGATTCGATGGAAGGCCGCTACGATGCGTCGATCGACGCGGTGAACCGGGCAGTCGCCAAGAGCCCCAGTGACGCATTCTGCTGGGGCTGCCTGGCGCGCATTCTTGTCAACGCGGAACGTCCAAATGAAGCGGAGACGGCCATTCGGAATGCCATGCACCTTAATCCATTCTATCCCGTCAATTATCTCAGTGTGCTGGGAGACGCTCTGGTTCACCAGGGCAATACTCGAGAGGCGCTCGCTGTTTTCAAGGAGATGGTCGGCAGACAGCCCAACTATATGTCGGCCTACTTACACTTGGCCGGTCTATACGGCTCTATCGGAGAAATGGACGCGGCGCGCTCGGCGGTGGCGGAGATTTTGCGGCTTGACCCTAAGTATCGCGTTGCGGCGGCGAGCTCTTTTTACCTTTCAGCAAACGCCGAGCGCAAGGAGGCCTTCCTCGAACATTTGCGTCGTGCTGGGCTACCCGAATGACTTTGGAGGCGCCCCCTTAGACTGGGGACCCAGCCATCTTAGGCGTGAGATTCGGGAAACCGCGCAAGTACGGCGCTGACTGCATTCGGGACATCCTCAAGATTGAGCACCACTTCAGCGAGTCGGTCGGCTGATTGCAGTGGTGCATCTAACCCGAACGCGAAGCAACCACGCAGCTTGTCCAGCATCTCGCGATCAGTCATCGGTTCTTCGCGGCCGCCTTTGATCGTATTGCCATGCCGCGTCACAATGCGGCCGTCTCGCAGGCGCAGCTCGACCGCTACCGGCTCCATCGCGCTCTTCTCGATACCTGGATCAGCGATCACACGCGTTCTTGCCGCGAGCGCCGCAACCGCGGGTTCGCCGATTGCCGGACGCTCATAGCTGGCGAGTCCCACGCTGCCATCGGTCAGCGCACGCGCGAAACTGTAGGCGGCGTTGAACTGCGCATGGACTTCCGAATTGAGCGTCGCATCATAC
>JANMUI010000420.1:0-2706 GCA_031391405.1 Betaproteobacteria bacterium | reverse complement strand
GTCGGCTTGTTCGCGGTGGCCGAGGTCGTGAGCAATCTCGCGTCGAAAGAGCCGCGCGAAGTGTTCACCAGCCGCATCACGAACCTTATGCCGACGCGCCAGGACATCAAGGATTCCTCATGGCCGACAGTGCGCGGGACGGCGGTCGGTGCCTTGTTCGGCATCCTGCCCGGCACGGGTCCTGCGCTGTCGTCGTTCGTCACCTACATACTCGAGAAGAAAATCGCGCGGGATCCATCGCGATTCGGCAAGGGCGCCATCGAAGGCGTGGCGGCCCCGGAGGCCGCCAACAACGCCGCCGCGCAGACCAATTTCATTCCCATGCTCACACTTGGCATTCCGGCGAGCCCCATCATGGCACTCATGATGGGCGCGATGATCATGCAAGGCATCAGCCCGGGGCCGCAGGTGATGACATCGAACCCCGAGTTGTTCTGGGGAATCATCGCGAGCATGTGGATCGGCAATCTGCTGCTGGTGATCCTCAACCTGCCGCTCATCGGCGTGTGGGTGGCCCTCTTGCGCGTGCCCTACCGGTGGCTCTTTCCCGCCATCATCGTGTTCTGCTGCATCGGCAACTACAGCGTGAACAACAACTCGGTGGATGTATACCTGTGCGCTGCGATCGGCGTGCTCGGGTACGTGTTGGCGAAGCTCGGTTGCAGTCCTGCTCCATTGATTCTTGGCTATGTGCTCGGGCCGCTCATGGAGGAATACCTGCGCCGCGCGATGCTCCTCGCGCGTGGCGATGCGACCGTGTTTTTCTCGCGGCCAATCAGCCTCGTCTTCATGATCGCGACGGTGGCGCTGCTGGTGATCACGATCGCGCCGGCGTTTCGGCGTCAACGGCGGGCACACCGGGATCTCCGTAAATGAATGATGACCCATTGCCACGACCGGTTGCGCGAATCCATTGCGCCGGTCCGATGTGCAGCTACGGCTTGAAATCGCGGCGTTGTCGGTCGTCAGGATTGCCACCCGTCAATATAAACGCCACGAATAGCTGATCTTCGAGGGCATGGTTGATCGATTCCAGTGGCGCGCCTCGATGTAACCAAAGATCCGCATAGACGGGCACGAGCTTCGCGCGTTTCGCTTCAGGGGCGAGATCGTGGCCCAAGAAAAACGTCTTGCCGACGCGGCGCGGGGCGAACAACGCGATGGGTCGTCCAGGCTGCGCTTTGAGAAGCTGCAGATAGCCGCGCGCCAACCCGGGGCGATGGACTTCAAGATCGTCGAAGCTTGCCATGGACGGCATCGTTGCTCATTGCTGCGTTTACAGCAATTGCTGTCTTAGCGACAACGAGGCGCAACAACCGCCGCAATGCGCCGGTTTCGCCCGATCATTGACCGCGCCCCGCAATCGGGCGACGATCACCGCTTCGTCACGTCATTCCAACATTCGGAGATCCCATCCCATGTACAAGGCTACGGCGGGCATCATCCTCCCCACCACCATCACCGGCTCACTGCCGCGACCGAACTGGTACACACAGAATCTCGGCGGGCGCAATTTCCGCGAGGCAATGGTCGATCGCTTCTATCGCGAGCAGTATCTCGATGCGGTGTCGGCGTTCGTGCGCGACCAGGAAACCGCGGGACTCGATATCGTCACCGATGGCGATTGCCGGTTCGACGCCGACGTGGGTGGCCACAATTGGTTTTCCTATCCGCCGCTGCATATGACCGGGTTCGCCGGCGCACATGCGTACAAAGCGCAAGGCGGGCGTGCCGGCATGCCGAACACGCGCGGGCACATCCTCCACGACGTGCTCGAAGCGCGCATCATGCCCGGCCTCGTTGGACCGGTCGGCCGCGGTACGCTGGAATTTTCGGCCGTATGGAAAGCAGCGCAACGGCAGACGAAGCGACCGGTGAAATTCGGCACGATCACCGCCGAGCTGATCGCGATGGCAGTGCGCGATTTCCACTACAAGGATCTGAAGAAGGCGATTCTCGCGATTGCCGATGCGCTCAACGAAGAATTGCGCGATCTCGCAAAGGCCGGCTGTTCGGCGATTCAGATGGAAGAGCCGCAGATCCACCTGCTCGCCGCGAAGGGGCTCGTCGATGACGTGCTGAATCCGGAATTCATGGTCGAAGTGTTCAATCGCACGGTGCGCGGGCTACGCGGGCAGACCGAGGTCTGGTGCCACACCTGCTGGGGCAATCCGGCGGCGCAGCGCATCTTCGCGAAGCAACCGAGCTATGTGCCCGCGCTTGATGCGTTGAACCGCGTCGATACAGATGTCATCACATTCGAATGCGCGAGCTCCGATGGCATGGATCTGGAAGCGATCGGCAAAGCGATCAAGGACAAGAAGATCGCGATTGGTGTGATCGATCATCACACCTTGCAAGTCGAGACACCCGATCAGGTTGCCGACATGATCCGTCGGGCGCTCAAGCATATTCCCGCCGATCGGCTGGTCATCTCGTCGGACTGCGGCATGGGTCGTGAAGGCATGAGCCGGCGTCACGCCTTCCACAAGATGGTGTCGCTCGTGCTCGGCACGAACAGGGTGCGCCGTGAGCTCGGACTGCCCGAGGCATGAAAGCGTTCTGCTGACCAACCCAGATTATCTTCCAACTATCCTCTGGCTCGGGCTGGCGGACTATGCGCTTAACAATTTGGAACAAGCGAGCCACGCCTTCGCACGATATGTGGCGGCCGTGCCCAATTCCACTGAAGTTCAGGCATTCTTG
>JANMUI010000357.1:0-1870 GCA_031391405.1 Betaproteobacteria bacterium | reverse complement strand
GTCGTGTTCGAGAACGATACGGTGGGATCACGGGCGCCGCCACAAAGAAGAAGCGGTGCGATGGGCTTGAAGTCGGTCACGGATTCGCCCGCGAGCAGGCTTGCAATCGGCCCGAAATCGACGAACGCGCCCAGGACGTCGGCGAGCACGTTCGCGAGCCTGAACCGTGCACGATCGGCAGGATCGAGCAATCGTTCATCAGCGAGAGTCGGCAAAAGCGCCGCGTCGACACCGCCTGCAAATGTGAGCCCGAGATCATAGGGCCCGGACATGCCACCGGTTGCGGTAACGGTGATGTCGCTGCCGGAAGTCCGCTCGATCTCCCACAAGGCGGCCAGCGCCGCGTGCCCGCCCTGCGAGTAGCCGGCGAGGAAAATTTTCCCACTGGTTGCCACCCCCGCACTGCCGAGCGCCGAACGGGCTGCGCGAATCGAGTCGACGACGCTGGAGGCCTCGGACTTGGCGTGCAAATACGGGTGATAAGGGAATTCCGAGCTCGCGTAACCGAGATAGTCGGTCGCCACGACAACGTAGCCACGCGCTGCGAACATGTTGATGAGCAAACTGGTTTCCCGATCGTCGGGATTGGCCAAGGTACGAGCGCGATCGGTTGAGGTTCCGCGCGCGTAGGCGAGCAACGGAAACGGTCCAATGCACCCGGCGCCCTGGGGAATCAACAGCGCACCCGAGATCCTCCCGACTTCGTCGTTGGGTCCGACGGTCGAATGAACGATCGATCTGACGAGGACATCGCACACCGCCGGACCGGCGAGCGCAGCGAAATTGGCGGACACGGCAGCGGCATCGCTTGCCGCCTTCGTGACCACAGCGACATCGATGACAGACTGCAATACACCGCGCCAAACTGGAACCGATACAGCCGCTGGGGGCGCGGACTCGGCTGCCTGATCAGATCCCTTGTCGGATCCGCACGCGATCAGCAGGCCGGACATCAAGCCGCAACCGATGGCCCGTCGTGTTCGAACGTCTGCCATGTATACACTCCGTGCAAAACTGGAAGCGATCGAACGGCGCATTAAGCATGCCCGCTGGCGTTGGCGTCGATCACGATCCTTGCTAATTCAGCGAACGGCAATATTCGCTTGTGCCAGCGCGCGGGTGATTGCAAGGGACAGATCACTGCGAACGCGTGCCCAATCTTCGGCGCGATCGGTCCACGCGCGGAGCTCAAAGTGCATTGCATCGGGGGTGAATCGCGCGAGTAGCGCTTCCGGCGCGGGCGAAGACAGAACATCTTGGGTTGCTCGTGCCACGCTTGTGAGCAATTCGATCACCTGATCCGTCGCCGCGCTTGCGTCAACCGATACGGGGACTTCCATCATTCTCTGCCGATTGGTGCGCGTCCAATTGGTTACGCGCGCCGAGATGAGATTGCCGTTGGGAACGATGATCTCGGCACCGCTCACGGTGCGTATGACGGTCGCGCGAATGCCAATGCGCTCAACTGTACCGGTGGCATCGTCGACCTGGATCACGTCGCCGACCTTGACCGGTCGTTCGAACAGCAGGATCAGACCGGATACAAAGTTGTTGATGATGTTCTGCAGCCCAAAGCCCACCCCCACCGTGAACGCGCCCACCAGAATCGTAAGTTTGGTCATATAGAAGCCAAGTGCTGCGACCCCTGCGAAGAAGCCCGCCACCACCAACGCATGGTGCAGCGTGGTCGATATCGCGTTGGCCAGCCCGCTGGGTAACCGCACCCGCGGGAATACGTCCTCGTCGAGCACGAACCAGGTTCGTTTCTTCTTCCTGGCGTTCGTCCACGCAGCGATCGGATTGTCCCGCCAGTACGTGACCCAGCGGCGAATGGCGGGCTCGTCCGGCTGATCGGGCATGCGGTCGCGCA
>JANMUI010000314.1:0-1900 GCA_031391405.1 Betaproteobacteria bacterium | reverse complement strand
GATTGGGCTAGGGGTCAACCGTAAGGGCATCGGCCAACCGGCATTCAGCCAAACTGCCGGGAATGACGGCTGGAAACGCCATCTTCACCTTGTCGGGTGCGATCGATATAGCTATTATAGCCAGATGAAAACCGCATCGATTTCAGTCGCGAAGAACCGCCTGTCAGCCCTGATCGACCTGGTGCGGCGCGGCGAGACGGTCATCATCACCGACCGGAACCAGCCCGTGGCGCAATTGGCTCCCCTCTCGCCCGGCTTGAACACCGATGCCGCCGGGCTCGCGCAACTGGAACGATCGGGCTTGGTCAAACGCGGCCGGCCGGGCGCGGCCAAAGGGCTCCTTAAGCGCCTGCCGCCGATGCCCAATACCGGCGCCGACGTCCTGGGCGCACTGCTCGCCGATCGCGACGAGGGCCGATAGGCGCTTATGCGCTTTTGGGACAGTTCGGCCATCGTGCCCCTGCTCGTACCGCAACCGGCGACGAAGGCCGTTGAATCACTTCTGGAAGCCGATGCCAGCATGCTCGTGTGGTGGGGCACTTCGGTCGAGTGCACGTCGGCGCTCGCCCGTCTCGAGCGGGACCGTGCGTTGTCGGCAGCCAACGTGAGCGTCGCGCAGAAGCGGCTATACGCCCTTGCCCAAGGTTGGCACGAGGTTCAGCCGCATGTGAAAGTGCGCTCCACTGCCGAACGACTGTTGCGAGTTCATCCGCTCCGGGCGGCCGATGCACTGCAACTCGCTGCGGCACTTGAAGTGGCGGGCACGGGCGCCGCGAGCATGGCATTCGTGTGTCTCGATCGCAGGTTAGGCGAAGCCGCCGCCCGCGAAGCGCTGTCGGTCATCGACGGTGGCCCCGGAATGCGCTAACTTCAGGCGAACTGCTCCGGCCGCACCTCGCTCACCGGCGTGACCACATCCGCCGGAAGGTTAGCGAGTTTCGCCGCCGCGCGAATCGCATCTGCACTCGGCGCCTCGTAGAGGCAATACGTTTTCTTCTTGTCGGCGCTCAGGAACGAATAGAGCCACTTGACGCCTGAGTCGTCGTTGATCCGTATAACGGCGTCGGCGGCGTCCTTGGTCAATTCCAATTGCTCGGCGAAATTGCGTTCGATGATGAAGAGTGGCATGTTGATCTCCTTGGTGGTTGGTGACTTCCATGTGAACGGATCGACTCAGTCCGTCGAGCCGCCTGCTACGTCGCCACGGTCCGCTTTTGCCAAGCGAACCACGGCGAATCCTACTATCAACAGTAAGGCAGCGGGGCACGGCGAAGAATGGTCGGCCGTTCGGCATTCGATGCCTGCAAGCGCGCACGCAGCACACGAATGGCGTTATCGATTTGGTCGGCGACGGCGCGCCCCAGACGAGACCACCAGGGCGTACGGTCGACCGCCATCCGATACGTCGATGGCTCGAACGCGTCGATGACGATGCGTCCGGCGTTGGTCGATTTGAAGGATTCACCGGACCTGAGCAACACATCGGTGGGATTCCAATCCTCGGTCACCCAGAGCATGCCTTCAAGGCAGGTGATGTTGACGCGACGGCCACTTTGAATGACCGCCAGTTTGTTGGCGTCGAGCCTGACGACATTCGCGGAAGACTCAGCACCCCGCAGGGTTGCAAGGGTTCTCTGCTGGTGCACCGCGGTTTCATGGAACAGACCCGACACCGTACCGCGCGGCTGAAACCGGAGAGAGTGATTGATCGTGTACATCGTGTGCTCCTGGTTGACGGGGATGACAACGTCACTCTAGGCGCAGGTTCATGATTCGAAAATCCTCATGATTGACTAATCGGCGTGGATCGCCCGGGGCAAGGGCCGTAGTCAGGATTGATCAGGCTCTCCTTTGCACGCGGGAAACGGCAGGTTCTACCTGCAATCGATCCGTGCTACCG
>JANMUI010000267.1:0-4207 GCA_031391405.1 Betaproteobacteria bacterium | reverse complement strand
CCGGCGGCTTCGGAACGCTCGAAGAGCTTTGCGAAATGACTACCTGGACACAGCTTGGAATCCATGCCAAGCCGGTCGTCCTGGTAAATGTCCGGGGCTACTTCGATCCTTTGCTCGCGATGTTCGATCGCGCGACGGCCGACGGTTTTCTCGACGCGGCGCATCGTGGAATCGTCTTGTCGGCGCCGACACCCGCCGCTGCATTGTCGACCATGGAGCGCTTCGCTCCGCCTCTGGTCGCGCCGTGGATCGATCTTGAGGAGGCCTGAGTCGCACCCATGTCCGCACTTAAATCACGCATAGCCCCCCGCGCCGATGAGTTCCGCGCCAATGCAGAGCAGATGCGTGCGCTGGTCGCAGACCTGCGCGCAAAGATCGACAAGGTCGCACTCGGTGGCGGCGCCGAAGCCCGAGCCCGGCATGTTGCGCGCGGGAAGCTGCTGCCGCGCGAACGCGTACGCATGTTGCTCGACCCCGGGTCGCCGTTTCTCGAGCTGTCGCAACTTGCCGCCTATGGGATGTACAACGATGACGCGCCGTGCGCCGGCATCATCACCGGCATCGGACGCATTTCGGGCATCGAATGCGTGGTCGTGGTCAATGACGCGACGGTGAAAGGCGGCACGTATTATCCGATGACGGTGAAGAAGCATCTGCGCGCCCAGGAAATCGCGCGCGAGAATCGCATGCCTTGCCTCTATCTCGTCGATTCGGGTGGCGCTTTTCTACCCGAGTGGGACGCCGTGTTTCCTGACCGCGAGCACTTCGGGCGCATTTTCTACAACCAGGCCACGATGTCGGCGGACGGGATTCCGCAGATCGCATCAGTCATGGGCTCCTGCACCGCAGGTGGTGCTTATGTGCCGGCGATGTCCGATGAAACCATCATCGTCCGCCAGCAGGGAACGATTTTTCTTGGCGGTCCGCCGCTGGTCAAAGCGGCAACCGGCGAAGTGGTGAGCGCGGAAGACCTGGGCGGCGCGGAAGTGCATACACGCCAGTCGGGTGTCGCGGATCACTACGCGCTCAACGACCATCACGCGCTGTCCATTGCCCGCCGGATTGTCGGCAATCTCAATCGAACGAAGCCGGTCACCGTCGCGTACCGTGAGCCATGTGAGCCGCTCTATCCCACCGAGGAGCTGGACGGTGTCATTCCGGCCGACGTGCGCAAGCCCTACGATGTGCGCGAGGTCATCGCGCGTCTGGTCGACGGCAGCGTGCTCGACGAATTCAAGGCGAACTACGGCACCACGATCGTCGCGGGCTTTGCGCATCTTTGGGGTTATCCGATCGGGATCGTCGCGAACAACGGCATCCTATATTCGGAATCGGCGCAGAAGGCCGCGCACTTCATCGAGCTTTGCAGCCAACGTGGTGTTCCCCTTTTATTCCTGCAGAACATCACCGGCTTCATGGTGGGCAAGAAATACGAATCGACCGGCATCGCGCGGGACGGCGCCAAGATGGTGATGGCAGTGGCGTGCGCAAGAGTGCCGAAGCTCACGGTCATCATCGGCGGCTCCTATGGCGCGGGTAACTATGCGATGTGCGGCCGCGCCTACGGTCCGCGGTTTCTCTGGATGTGGCCGAACGCCCGCATATCAGTAATGGGGGGACAACAGGCCGCCTCGGTCCTCGCAACGGTCCGGCGCGATGCGATCGAAGCAAAGGGCGGCACCTGGGCGCAGGCGGAGGAAGAGGCATTCAAGCAGCCCGTCCTCGACCAGTACGAACGCCAGGGGCATCCGTACTACGCAACCGCACGGCTATGGGATGACGGCGTGATTGCACCGGGCGACACGCGACGTATCCTGGGCCTCGCTATTTCCGCCGCGCTCAACGCACCGATCGAACAGACGCGGTTCGGCGTCTTTCGGATGTAACGCCTCGCAGATACAGACACCATGGCTCGCAAATCTTCCCACCCCTCATCGCTCGACATCAACATCCAGAACGGCGTGGGCATCATCTGGATGAATCGTCCGGCGGTGCGCAATGCCGTCGACGACGTCGTGATCGCAAACCTCACACGCGCCTTTGCGGCGATGGCGCGCGACAAGGCGGTGCGCGCCGTGGTGTTGGCGGGGCACGGTCCGGCATTTTGCGCAGGCGCGGACCTCAATTGGGTCAAGCACACCGCCGGTCAGACCAAGCAAGCGCATGAACGCGACGCGAAAGCGATGGGCGAGATGCTGCTCGCGCTCGACCGGCTATCGAAGCCGACGATCGCACGCGTCCACGGCGCCGCGGTTGGTGGTGGCGTCGCGCTTGCTGCGGCTTGCGACATCGCGGTCGCTGGAACGTCCGCGTCGTTCTCGCTACGGGAGGTTCGGATCGGTCTGGTTGCCCATGCGGTCGCCCCGTTCGTAGTCAGTGCGATCGGATCGCATCGGGCACGCCGCTATGCATTGACCGGCGAGACCATCGATGCTGCCGAAGCGTATCGAATCGGCTTGGTGCACGAGCTCGTCCAGGATGCGAACCTGGACAGCGCCATCAACACGATGCTCGGACACCTCTTGCAGGGCGGGCCTGAAGCGTTGAAGCGCACCAAGCGGCTCCTTCGCGAGCTCGACGGCAAACCGGTCTCGGCACCGCTCCTTGCCAAGGCCGCAATACATTTCGCAGCAGAGCAGGGAAGCGCTGAAGCCAAAGAGGGCTTGCGATCATTTCTCGAACGACGCAAACCCAGTTGGCACCCGGAGACCTGATCCCATGTTCAGAAAAATCCTGATTGCCAATCGGGGCGAAATCGCCTGCCGCGTGATGCGTACCGCGCGGCGCCTGGGCGTGCGGACGGTCGCCGTGTACTCCGAAGTCGATGCCAGCGCGATGCATGTGGCGATGGCGGACGAGGCGTATTGCATCGGCCCGGCTGCGGCACGCGCGAGTTATCTGAATATCGAAGCGATCATCGCCGCGGCTACGCGTTCCGGCGCTGAAGCTATCCATCCTGGTTACGGATTCTTATCCGAAAACGAAGATTTCGCTGAAGGCTGCGCGAAGGCGGCGCTCGTTTTCATTGGCCCGCCGGCGACCGCGATTCGGGCGATGGGCTCGAAGAGCGCCGCGAAGCGTCTCATGGAAGAAGCGCGTGTTCCACTCGTACCCGGTTACCACGGCGACAATCAGGATCCCGGGTTCCTGCATGGCGAAGCGGACCGCATCGGCTATCCCATCCTGATCAAGGCGTCCGCGGGCGGTGGCGGAAAAGGAATGCGGATCGTCGAGAAGTCCGCGCAATTCACCGATGCGCTCACCGGTTGCAAGCGCGAGGCGAAATCCTCCTTCGGGGATGACAAGGTCCTGCTCGAACGGTATCTCACGCGTCCCCGGCACATCGAGATCCAGGTATTTGCCGATACGCACGGCAACTGCGTGCATCTGTTCGAACGCGATTGTTCGGTGCAGCGCCGGCATCAGAAGGTGCTCGAGGAAGCCCCCGCACCCGGCATGTCGATAGAGCGGCGTACACAGATGGGTGACGCGGCGGTCGCAGCCGCACGCGCGATCGGCTATGTCGGCGCAGGCACGGTCGAGTTCATCGTCGATTCGAACGGCACCTTTCATTTCATGGAGATGAATACACGCCTCCAGGTCGAGCATCCGGTTACCGAGCTGATTACCGGGCTCGATCTTGTCGAGTGGCAATTGCGCGTTGCGGCGGGCGAGCGGTTGCCGCTGCTGCAGCGCGATCTCCAGATCAACGGCCACGCGTTGGAGGCGCGCATCTATGCCGAGGATCCATCGAAGGGATTTCTACCCGCTACCGGACGCATCGCGCATTTGGGAACACCCGCGCAGTCGGCCCATGTTCGCATCGACACCGGTATCCGTGCAGGCGATCAGATCTCGCCATTCTACGATCCGATGATCGCCAAACTCATCGTCTGGGATCTGGATCGCGACCGTGCCCTCGCGCGAATGCGAGGCGCGCTCGCGGAGTTTCAGGTGGTCGGGCTCGTGACCAATGTCGATTTCTTGCACCGACTGGTTTCCTGCCGGGCATTCGCGAGCGCTGATCTCGATACGGGATTGATCGAGCGCAACCACGACGCGTTGTTTCCGCCTGTTCGCCCGGCCTCCGATGCTGCGCTGGCCCTCGCGACGATCGGTGAGCTGCGGGCGAACGACGCGCTGGCCGCTTCGCGCGCGCGCGCCTCCAACGATCCCCACTCGCCCTGGCAGCTTGCCGATGGTTGGC
>JANMUI010000254.1:0-2308 GCA_031391405.1 Betaproteobacteria bacterium | reverse complement strand
CCAAGAGCATGATGAGTCCGAGGGCCTCGACAAAACTCATGATTCTCAGACCTCGATCTTCTCGTGCTTGGTCAAGAACTCGCCGGTTCGCCAAGCCCAGAGGTTCTTCATGAGCTCCGAGATGCCCTGCAAGAACAGCATGAAGGCGGTCAGCGGAATGACGCCGCGCAGCGGCCACAGGACCGGCGTCCAGGCGCCGGAGCTCGAGCGCTCGTTGATCGAGACCGAGTAGAAGAAGTCGTCAATCGAAATGTAGAAGAGGACCGCCATCGTCGGCAGGAAGAACAGCACAAATGCCAAGCTGTCGATCATGCCCTTGGTGCGATCGGAGAACGCTTCCCACAGCATGTCGGTACGAACGTGAGCGCCCTTCAGGAGCGCCAATGCGGACCCCAGCATGAACAGGGCCCCGTACGACATGGTCGTCATCTCGAGGGCCCAGATCGTCGGCTCCTTGAGGACGTAGCGTGCAAAAACTTCGATCACATTCGCGAAAATCAAGGGAATGACAAAGAGTACGAAGAGGTAGCCAGTCCATTCCGTAAACTTGTCGATGGTGCGGATGACAGCCAGGAAGCCCGAGGATGGCATCGGCTTTGGCGGAGAGGAGACGTTGGTCATTGCAGTGGCAATTCTTCTGATTGGCAACGGATCCAGAGGCGCCTGCCTGGGACCACCTCATGAGAAGGGGTCGCACGATCCAGTGCGACCGACGAACCGCCATCGAGTGGTCCGGATGTTAGTTTAAACAGAATAAATCCCTATCTCTTCGCGCGTCGACCCGAAGCGGTGGGTCGAGCACCGCCGCCGAAAGCAGCTGTTTATTTTTCGATCGGCTTGGGCCTCTTGTTCATGCGTCGCTCGGCGAAGATCTCAACGCACGCAGTCTCTCAGTCGCGGAGACTCTGCGCGACCACGGCTATTACACGTGCACGTCCGGCAACCAGCGCCGTCAAGCCCTGCGCACCAGCGAATAGCGCTCATCGGCGGCGATGCATTCGGCCACGGGCAGACCAAGCTCCTTGCGGACGATGTTCGTTCCGAGGACGAGCGAGATCATCTTGTAGCGGGCATGGCGGCGGCTCATGCCCTCGCGGCCCATCCCACAATCCGAGGTGATGATGAGGCGCTCTGCGGGAATGTGCTTGAGGGCCTGGCGGATGTGATCGGCGACTTCGTCGGGCCGTTCGACTTGCAGCGAATGGTGATCGATCACGCCGATGGCGATTTTTTTCTTGGTGATCTGCTTGCCGATCGCCTCGAGATCCATGCGGTGTGAGCTGCACGATTCGAAGGTCAGCACATCGGCCTCCACCTCATTCAGGTATTCGAGCGCAGGCTTGTAGCTCTGGATCTCTTTGAACATGCGCTGTTGCGAGGGGTTGCCCCAGCAGGTGTGGCACCAGACTTCGGTCTTGGCACGGAGCCCCTTCACCGTTGCATCGAACACGCTGACCAACTCTTTCATGCCAAGCTTGCCGAACAACGGACCGCGCATCGGCGTCATGTGGATCTGCGGCTCTTCGAGCTGCACCACCGGGCAACCGGCGTCGGCGAGCTCGTTAAGTTCGATGTTAATCGCGCTGCTCAGGGCCGCGAGCCGTTCGAGCGGGTCCTTGTAGTAAGCGTCATCACAGGCGACCGCCAGGATCTCCGGGGTGATCGTGCCGAACTTCATCGGGCGAGGGGTCATGCGCTGCGCGGTCTTCCACATCGCCGTGTATTGAAGGTCGCCGGGTCCGATCGGGCCGACGATCTTCGGCATCACGCGCGCTTCGAGATAGTCGTGCAGGATATGTCCCATCGGAAACGCGACCCCTCCGGTGCGGATGACCGCGGGTTTCGGCGTGCCTTTGTCGAACCCGTCCATGTGGAACGGCGGGTAACTCGTCCAGCTTTGGCCGCCGACTTCCGCGTCGAAATGGGCATCGCCGTCGGTGAGGATGTCGAGCCCGGCGGACTCCTGATCTTTCACATAGACCGCGACCGTGTCGGTGTATTGCTCGCGAAACCTGGCATCGACCATCGCCTGCATGAACGAACGGGCGCCGATGGATTCGGTGTACCAGTGGGGGCGCGGCAGCGATCCGATCAGCGCGGTGGGCAGAACAATATTTGCAGTCGCACGCAGCATGGTGGAACGGTCCTTTGCGAGAAGATGTCGCCCGAGCGCGGGGGGATGGGCGCGGCGCCCGTTACTTTACGTCAAGCGGGTTAGGGCGTGGAACCAGCGTGTATCCCGCGCCCGTGCTCACATTGCGTTCCGGCCAGCGGCCGCGCTCCACCGCGTGAATGAAGTCCTCAAGGG
>JANMUI010000245.1:0-9952 GCA_031391405.1 Betaproteobacteria bacterium | reverse complement strand
ACGCAGTTCATGGCCGACCAGGGCGCCGAGGTCGTCAAGATCGAGTCGATCGACGAGGGCGAGCCGACCCGCGCGATTGGCGAAATGCGCGACGGCATCAGCGTGTTCTTCGCCAACACGAACCGCGGCAAGAAGAGCCTGGCGCTTAACCTCAAGCATCCCGCCGGCGTGGAGGCGGTGATGCGGCTCGCCGAAGTCTCGGACGTGATCGTCGAGGCGTTCCGGCCCGGCGTCGCCGAGCGCCTCGGCGTCGGCTACCGACAGATCGCCGCGCGCGCGCCGCACATCGTCTATGCCTCGATCTCCGCCTTCGGGCAGAGCGGTCCGTACCGTGACATTGCCACGCACGACCTCGCCACCGAGGCGATGGCCGGTGTGCTGTCCCTGAACAGGGGCCTGGACGGCAAGCCGGCGATTCCCGGGCTCCCCGCGTCGGACATGCTCGCTTCGATGATCACGCTCTCGGGGGTGCTGATGGCGCTCCTGCGCAGGAAAGAAACCGGCCGCGGCGACTACCTCGACATGGCGATGGCCGAGTGCCTGCTCGCCTGCATTCCCAACAATCTCGGCTCGGCGATGGCCGCGCGGCGTCAACCGGACGTCGGCGAAGAGCGCTCGCTGGGCGGCAGTGCGCTCTACACGATCTACGAAACGAAGGACGGTGACTGGATCGCGCTCGGCGGGCAGGAGATCAAGTTCGCCGTCAATCTCCTCACGGCGCTCGGCCGGCCCGAGCTGATCGAACTGTGCAAGCTGCCGCCGGGAAAGGCGCAGCATCCGGTGCGCGAATTCCTGCGCGAAACCTTCCGCACGAGAACCAGGAGGGAATGGGTGGAATGGTTCAAGGGCCGCGACATCCCTTTCGCGCCGGTTCAAACGCTGCCCGAAGTCCTCGACGACCCGCACTTCAGGCAACGTGGCATGGTGATGACCGATACGCGTGGCTGGGACCATATCGGCAACCCGATCCGATTTGAGGACGAACCTGGTCTCGTGCGCTTCGACCCGCCGGCACTCGGGCAGCATTCGCACGCAACCCTGCGCGAGCTCGGCTATGCCGACGGCGAGATCGCGCAGCTAAGCGATGCGGGCATCATCAAGGAGGCGACACCGGAAGAGATCTCACGCCATGCCGGCGCGGATGAGACGCGTTCAGCGCAGAAGCGCTAACCAGCAGCTTGGTCCCGCGCCGCCATTTACGCCGGAGCGCCGGCACAATGGACCGCACGGGTCGTCGTTGCTCCAACCGCTCCGAAGGACCCGATTTGATCCCCGTGGCAAGACCACGGGGAATCTCAAATTGCACCAAAGAGGAATCCGCGCGACGCGGATTCCTACCGCTTCATCTCGCTAAACGGATACTTGAAGTCACCCGACTTCAAATGCGGCGGATACACGATGATCTGTCGGCCGGGCTTCTTGAACTGCTCGAGGTCGCCGTCCTGGATTCCCTGGTACTGCACCTGCAGGATGCGCGGCGTTTCCCACTCGCCGTTGCTGCCGAATTTGATCTTGCCGACGATCGTGTCGAATGTCATCGACTTCATTTTTTCAGCGATCTTTCCCTGATCGAGGCTGCCAGCCGCTCGCACGGCATCGCCCAATACCTGCACCGCGGCATAGGCGAAGGGCGGCACATAGATGCCCAGGAGGTCGACCTTTTCCTGCACTGCGCGGGGCCGATACTTCGCCAGGAACTCCTCGATTCCCGGAAATTTCAACGTAGGCTCCGGCACATAGAAATCGAATGACGTGATGCCGTTCATCAGCGGCCCGAGTTGCCCTTTCAACGCGGCGAACTGCAACCCCACCATGCCGCCACCGAGCATGCGCGCCCTCAGTTTGACCTCGTTGATTGCCCTCACCAGCCCCGCCGTATCCGCGGGATACGATGCGATGAACACGACATCGGGATTGGCAGCCTGAATCGCGCGCACGATCGGCGTGTAATCGGTTGTGGCCGGCGGATAGGTGCGGTCGTAGACGAGCTTGAGCCCGAGTTTCTTGACGTTCTCGCGCGCTCCGCCAAGCGCGACCGCGGGGTACTCGGCATCCGCCCCGACCAGAGCGATCGACTGAGGCTTCGGATTCATCGACATCGCCACCTCGAGAAACCCCTTCGAGAACTCGAGCCCCGGTGTGGGTCCGGCGGGCGTGATCTGGAAATAACGGTCGTACTTGAATTTCTCGTTCGTGCCGAGCGCAAAGAGCGCCATGAAGGTGAGATTACGCTGCATGGCGATCGGCACGGCTGGGGCGGCGACGTTGGTACCGTATCCGGACGTGATCAGATCCACCTTGTCGACATCCAGCAACTTGGAATAGATGCCCGGTACGGTGGACGGATTGCTTTGATCGTCGTAGTGAATCAGCTCGACTTTCCGGCCGAGCAATCCACCCTTGGCGTTGGTTTCCTCCGCCCACAATTGCATGGCGATCAGCGCCGCCTTGCCGTTGGCCGACAAGGGTCCGGTCATGCTCATCCCAAAGCCGATCTTGATTGGATTCTGCGCAAGCGCACTTTGCGCAACGAGAAAGCATCCCACGAGGCCCAACACGAGTCGGCCGAGGACTGCCGCAAGCAGACCACTCTTTGCGTCGATCATTGTCTCCTCCTTATCGTTGGTTTACCGAACATCGCGAGCTTTGGGGATTCCGGGCGCTCTGCCGTGTTTCCCGTTTCCCGTTTCCCCGGCGCGTCAGCGCAGGTCGTCTGGCCCGATCGGCAATGACACCGGCCGCTTCAAGCGGGCCGAAAGATCGATTGCCTTCGTGAGCATCAGACGATTATGCGCTTCCGCCGCGGTCGCCGCAGGCGTCGGCAATCCCATCGAGATCCGCATCAGCCACGAGTTGGTTTCCTCACGCATCGGCCCGTGCAGCTCGCCGAACGCCATGTCGCCCGGGGGATAGCTCCCCATGAAATCAACCAGTCGCGTCTTGTCAGGTGCATAACCTTCCGACTGTGGCGCGCTCACAGCGAGCACGATGTCGCGATGCGTGTCGTCGATCGTGATCACACCTTCGGTCCCGACAATGCCGACCTCGAGGCTGTAGACCGCCCCGGGCCACACCACCGGCAATGCCCACGACATGTTCGCGTTGTAGATGGCGCCGTCGTCGAACGAGATGACCGCGGCGGTGCCATCGATGCCTTTCCAGGTCGGCCCAAGCACCTTGTCGACCGAGCGCGCATACACTTCGACCGGCTTTTTCGCTTCCATCATCCACATCACGATGTCGAGCGCGTGCGTGCCGGAGATCACCATCGGCGAGATGTCGGCCGGATTGTTGGTACGCCGATAGTTGTCGATCGCGACCAGCCGGTTCATGAACGCGCGTGAAGTCACCAAGGTGACGTCGCCCAACGCGTTGGTGCGCACCTTCTCCTTGGCCGCGAGCCAGCGACGGCGGAATCGCTGCGTATAGCCGACGACCGCATCGACCTTCGCTGACTCGATTGCTTTCAACACGCGTGCGGATTCGCCAAGATCGGTCGCAAGCGGCTTTTCTATCAAGAGCGAGTGACCGCGCTCAACCGCCGCGAGGATCGGCTCGACATGCAAATGCTCGTCGGTGGCAACGATGACGGCATTTACTTCCGGACGATTGAGCAGCTCGCGATAATCGGCGGTGACGAAGTCGGCGCGAATCTTCTCGGCGACCAGCATGCCGCGCTCAGGATTCTTCTCGGCGATACCGATCCAGTCGACCTGCGGGTGGCGCGCGGCCACGTCGCCGCGAAAAAGACCCACACGGCCGGCGCCGATGATGGCAAGTCCAATACGTTCGGGTTTGTTTCTTGGCATTGTTAGATCCTAAGGCAAAGGCATGAACCACAGAGGACGCAGTGGACGCGGAGGAAGACAAGGGAGAAGTCGATCGGCATTTCCCGTTTCCCGTTTCCCGTTTCGCGCTCCTCGTTTCCCCTGCGTCCTCTGCGTCCCCTGTGGTTCCGTTTGTAGCCTTTCGGGAGCCGCCACCAAATTTCGTGCGCGCAGTCAGGGCGTCGGGAATGGTACCTTTCAGACCCAAGTGCGGCAATCGTTGTCTATACTGCCCGCATCCAGCGGTGCGCCGCTAAGCGCAACGATCGATCCCACCCCAATAGGAGGTCTGCATGAAACTGTACGGATTCTGGCGCTCGCTTGCTTCGTTTCGCGTACGCATCGCCCTGCACCTGAAGGGTATTGCGTTTGACGAGGCACCGATCAACCTGCTCACCGGTGCGCAGCATTCCGACGAGTATCGGAAGGTCAATCCGCAAGCGGTGATTCCCGCATTGATCGATGGCAATGGACCGCCGATCTTCCAGTCACTGGCGATCCTCGAATACCTTGACGAGATTCACCCCACGCCAGCCCTCCTGCCGAAAGATGCCCGAGCGCGCGCTCGGGTGCGTGGTCTGGCGCAGATCGTCGCGTGCGATGCGCATCCGCTGGTCGTGCCGCGCATTCGCAGCTACCTGGAGAAAGACCTGGCGCTCGACGAGCCGACGCGCAACAAATGGCTCATGCATTGGACCGCGAAGGGGCTCGAAGCACTCGAAGCCAATCTTGCCGGCAATCCGGCGACTGGGCGTTATTGTCAGGGCGATAACGTCACCATGGCCGACATTTGCGTGGTGAGTCAGGCGGTCGGCGCCGCGTTCTTCAATGTCGACACGAAGCCCTATCCGACCGTCACGAGGATTCTTGGTGAATGCATGAAGATCGATGCATTCGCACGATCACATCCGCTCAAGCAACCCGGTGCACCGGCCAGTCACTAGCGATCAGGCGACGATTCGCGCGCGTTTAGGATCGTGGGGTGAAGCCAACCAGATTCCTAGAACAGCTCGACTTCCGTCTGCTGGTGCCGTCTTGGCCTGATGTCTCCGGCGCGAATCAGACGCTCGTAGGAGCATGTCCGGTTGCGCCCATTCTGTTTTGCATAGTGGAGCGCCTCATCGGCTCGCCGAAATGCGCCGGCGGGGCTGTCGTCGGGGCGGATCATCGTGTAACCGAGACTGATCGATATATTTCCGCCTTGCGGTAGGAGCATCACCTCCGCCCGCATGCGTAAGACCTCGAATACGGTTCGCACGTCGGGAACGCGCACCTTGTCGAGCAGGATCACGAATTCTTCGCCACCGAAACGGAATAGTTGATCCGTCAGGCGAAACGTCGTCTGCAGCAAGCGGCTGAAGAGTACGAGGATCTCATCGCCGCACAGGTGCCCATGGCGATCATTGATGCGCTTGAAATGGTCGATGTCGGCCACGGCGAGCCAATAGTGGTGGTCATCCGAAATGCGTCTCCTGCGATTGTCCTCGCCAGACGATTCCAGCATCGGATCGGCCGGTGCACGCAGCCGGAGGAACGCCTCGTCGAATGATTTCCGGTGGAGGAGTCCGGTCAACGGGTCGCGCTTGCTGTGATCGAGAATCGCGAGATGGTTCGCATTCAACTTGAGAAGACCGTCAACGAGACGGACGTGATCGTGCGATAGCGGCAGCGCCGTTTCGATCTCCATCCAACCGATCAACACGCGACCATCCGAGATCGGACGCTTGGTCAGCAGGAACCCTGCCGGTGTGGTCGAAGAAGTGCCGCCTTCGTTCCCCTCCAGCATCGACTTTTGCACCGGATACGCCTCGATGGCGGGCAGCCCATCGCCCTCGGAAGGGAACGGTGCCGCGCGCACGCCACCGGCGTCTGCGTTGATGGCGACGCAAACCCGCACGACGCCGTTGTCATGCACGAGGTGAAAGATCCGGACGGACCGTGGCCGCAACACGTCTACGAGCAATTCGACGACATCACGTTCAAGCCGCTCAATGTCCCGAGTGGCTTTGTTGCTTCCCACCGCTTCAATCAGCTTTGACATGATTCGCGCCACGGGTAACGACATGTGCCTGGACGGCGAGGGACGCCGATTCATGTCTTTCGGCGAAAGAGCACCCGCCATGAAGGCGCGGCGCCGGCGAATGCGGTCAAGTTGCGCGTCCGGTGCCGGTTCCGCGCCGAGGAAATTATCGTTGTGATCGATACGGTCCGCGTGCGAGCAGGGCCTTTACGCCATCGGCTTCCTTCGCGTCGAGCCGCTTCCTGATCGTTGGGAGTGCTCTGCCGTCGTCCTCCTAAAGGCTCTGCGATAATGGGCAAGGGGTATCGTCGTTCGTATCGGGAGCCGAGCGAAGGGAAATCCTAGCAGCCGATCGAAGTCGTGTGCATCGACGCGCTCAGTCAACAAATCCAAACTGCCTGCAAGGAATAGAGATGAAGTCTTTTTGGCTTGTACCCGACGGCAAGACTGTAACGCTCGACCTTCGTGAAGTGCCCGTTCCACAGGTCAAGGCGGGGGAATTGCTGGTGAAGGTGCATGCCTCTTCATTCAATCGCGGCGAGCTGATTCCCGGGCATGGCGTCGGCGGGGTGGGCGGCAGACCTGGAGGCGGCGAATGTTCCGGCGTCATTGAGAAAGTCGGTGACACAGCAGGGGACTTCAAGCCGGGTCAACGGGTCATGGGGCGATGCGGCGGCGGATTCTCCGAGTACGCGGTGATGGATGCTCGCGAAGCGATTCCCGTTCCGGAGCGGCTCACCTGGGAGGCGGCTGCGGCCACGCCACTCGTGTTTCTGGTGGTCCACGACATGTTGATCGGTCAGGGCGGACTGCAGCGGGACGAATGGCTGCTGGTCACGAGCATATCGTCGGGCGTAGGTGTGGCTGCACTACAGACCGCGAAGGCGCTGGGTGCCAAAGTGATCGGTACCTCCGGATCGTCGGAGAAATTGGAGCGCCTGAAGCCCTTGGGACTGGATGTGGGCATCAAGACGCGTAAGGGCGATTTTTACGAAGCAGTGATGGCGGCCACCGACAAGAAAGGCGTCGATCTGATTGTCAATAACGTGGGCGGTACGGTGTTCGCCGAATGCATTCGCGCACTTGCGTACGAGGGACGACTCGCCACCGTGGGCTATCTCGATCGCACCATGACGAGCGAAATCGACCTTGGCGCGCTGCATACCAACCGTCTCAAGCTGTTTGGTGTCAGCAACAAAGTGCGCACTGCGGCGCAGCGCTCGGTGACGGTACGTGCCTTCATTCATGACGTACTGCCCTTCATCGCCGATGGGACGATCAAGCCGGTCATCGATCGCGTATTTCCGTTCGGCGAGTTGCCCGCTGCCCTTGCGTACGTATTGTCGAATGCGACGGTGGGCAAGGTCATCACGCGGATCTAAACAAAGGAGCAATATGAAAATCGTTACCTACAAGCAAGCTGGCGCCGAGCGCCTTGGATTCATTGCCGGCGATGCGATCATCGATCCCCTGCTCGCCCTGCCGGCTCAAAGCACTGCCGAACGCGCTTATTTCACCGATTGCACCGCATTCATTCGCGCAGGTGATGCTGCCCGGAAGATCGCCGAACGGCTCATCAAGGAAGCACCCGCGAATGCTCGCATCCCGATGGCGAGTGCCGCCCTGGGGCCGCCGATCCGGCCATCGACGATCATCTGTAGCGGCAGCAACTACCGCGATCACAATAGCGAGAAGGCGAACACACCGATCAGCGGCAAGGAGCCGGAGTTCTTCCTGAAGACGGCGGACTGCGTAATCGGTCCGAACGATGCAATCATCCATGATGAGCGCATGAGCAAGAAGATCGACTGCGAAACCGAGCTCGCGGTCGTGATCGGCAAGCCCGGGCGATACATCCCGGTCGAGCGCGCGCTCGAGCATGTATTCGGCTATACGATCGTAAACGATGTGACCGCGCGCGATCGGCAAGTCCGACGTTCGCCCGAAGGCTTGACTTGGTATGAGCTCGGACGTGGGAAGGCCTTCGATACGAGCGCGCCGATCGGTCCGTGCATCGTCACCGCGGACGAAGTGGGCGATCCGCAGAACCTGTTGCTGAAGACGCGCATCAACGGCGAGCCCCGGCAAGCCTCGACCACCGGGAATATGATCTGGAAATGCGCCGATCTGATCCATTTCTTCTCGACCAATTTCACCTTGCAACCGGGGATGGTCATCATCACCGGCACACCGGCGGGCACCGCATGGTCGACCGATGCGGAGCTCGGCGGCAAGTGGCAAGGATTGCCGGGGTTGGTACCAGCAAAGCGCTACTGCCTGCCGGGGGATGTGATCGAGAGCGAGGTCGAGAAGATTGGTGTGCTGCGGAATATGGTGGCGGCTTGGGTGGAGAGCCGCTAGCAGATTTGGAACAATCGAAATCTTTGAACCACAGAGGACGCAGGGGACGCAGAGGAAAAGCAAACTAGCACCACGTTCAAAGCGGCGCAGACCACAATAGTGCGCGTGCCATGCTGCGACTACAGCACCACGCGGACATTATTCCTTCCCCTGTGTCCTCTGCGTCCCCTGTGGTTCATCATTACTGCTGTATCGAGGCATTGGCAATCAAGGAGTCACTATGAAATTCCACTGGTTTCATCTGATGCCCTACCCCGATCTGCCCGACGATTTCCGTGCCCGCTATTCCGGCGTCTGGGTGGACGTTCCCGTCCGCGAGCTGTTCGACCCTGCGCGCGGCCACCAGGCCTACAACGACTATCTCGATGAGCTCGAACATGCCGAGCGTGAAGGCTTCGATGGCATCTGCGTGAACGAGCATCACCAGAATGCCTATGGTTTGATGCCCTCACCTAACCTGATGGTGGCTGCGCTCGCACGGCGCACCACGCGCGCAAAGCTCATCATCATGGGCAATTCGCCCGCGCTCTATAACCCGCCGATCCGCGTCGCCGAAGAAATGGCGATGCTCGATGTCCTGTCCGGTGGACGAATCGTCTCCGGATTCCCGGTCGGTACGCCGATGGATACTGTGTTTTGCTACGGCGAGAATCCAGCCACCTTGCGGGAGAAATATCGTGAAGCCGTTGGCCTCATTCTCCGTGCATGGACCGAAAAGAAACCCTTCGCGTTCAACGGCAAGTACACCCAGCTTCGCTATGTCAACGTGTGGCCGCAGCCGATGCAGCAGCCGCATCCGCCCATTTGGATTCCAGGCGGTGGCAGCGTCGAGACATGGGACTGGTGCGCGCAGAACGACTTCCTCTACGCCTACCTTTCCTATTTCGGGTACAAGGCGGGCCTTGCGACGATGCAGGGTTTCTGGGAAACCGTGGACAAGCTCGGCGTCGAGGCCAATCCGTATCGCGCCGGATTCCTACAGTTCGTCGCCGTCGCTGATTCCGACGCGGAAGCCGAACGCCTGTATGCGAAACATGCCCTCTATTTCTACAATCGGTGCCTGCATTTGAATCCGTCGTTCGCGAATCCGCCTGGCTACACTTCGATCGCGACGATGCGCAAGGGAATAGAAGGGCAGATCGCGCGCGCTGCTGCCATGTCGCCGGATCTCACCTGGAAAGACATCGTCGACCGAGGCTATGTCGTCGCGGGCAGCGCCTCGACCGTGGTCGATCGTCTCAACGAAATGGCGGACTCGATGCGGGTCGGCCATCTGATGGTGTTATGCCACTTCGGCGACATGCCGAAGGAAAAGGTCTTCCAGAATACGGAGCGCTTCGCCCGCGATGTGATACCGAAGCTGCGGCCCCGCTTCAACGAGTGGGAGGACAAGTGGTGGCCCAAGGACGCGACCGCCCCGGTGCAGACACCCGCGGCAATGCAGCCGGCCTGATCGGAGGCAGCGTTGGAAATCGAAACGGTTCGACTCGCAAGCGGACGCTCGCAACAGGTGGCGAAGACTGGTGCAGGTCCGGTGCTCGTGTGGCTGCACGGACTCCACGGTGTTCCGGCACACGACCCTTTCGTGGCGGCGCTCGCGACCCGCTTCAAGGTCGTGGCGCCCATCGCGCCGGGCTTCAACGATCTCGCCGAGCTGGACGACATCCGCGATGTGCACGACCTCGCGTTGCATTACGACGATCTGCTTTCGGCGCTCGGCCTAAATGGGGTGCGCGTCGTGGGC
>JANMUI010000231.1:0-15034 GCA_031391405.1 Betaproteobacteria bacterium | reverse complement strand
CCGGCGGGAAGCGCCTTGCCCCAATCGGCCGCTTTCGCAACGGCATTGAGAATGCCAAGATCCCTCGGCGCATCTTTCAGCATCGCGCGCCGGAATTCGAGAGGATCCTTGCCCGCCGCCTGGGCCAGCTCATCGACGAAGCATTCCCGCACATAAGGATTCTGGGAATGCCCGACCGTGCGCCAGAAACCCACCGGCACGTGCGGATTGCGCTGCGCATACTCGATGTTCACGTTTGGAATCGAATACGGATGATCGGCATAGGCGGTCACCGCCTGCGGATCGATGCCACCCTTCAACGGCAGCTTCAGCAACGTGGCAATGATCGACGGACTCGATATGCGCGAGAAGAGTGCGGTGACATTGCCTTGTGCATCAACGCCGCCCTTCATCTTCACCAGGCTCGCCGGCCGAGTCCGCCGCCCAACTGCATCGGATGGGCTTCGACATTTTCAAGCGGCACGCCGGCGGTGTTCGCCGCAGTCGCAAGCGTCGCCTCATAATTCTGCGAGGACGTCCACACCTCCACACGGCCGTCTTTCACCAGCGCCGTGCAGTGCATCGGCTCCATGGTGGTATGCGACAAGAACGGCGTGAAGTACTCGGCTTCGAGCACTTTGGCAGCGTCGGCAAACCCCTTGTCGGTGTCACCGCCTTTCTTCGCCACCGCGATGTCGGTCTGCGTGAGCCCCGCCTTGAAGAAGTCCATGATGCTCGCGCTGGTGACATTGCCGTTGTCGCCCACGTCCCACTCGATCGGCAACTCTTTCAACGCCTGGTTCGCACGCCACCAGTTGTCAGCGACCACCGCGACGAAATCACCCATCGGCAACACCTTCACGATGCCGCGCCGGCCGGTGATCTTGCTCGCATCCACCGACTTCACCTTGCCGCCGAACACCGGACAGGCGGCCACCGAGGCGTACAACATGCCGGGCACCTGCGCGTCGATGCCATAGCGGATCTTGCCGGTGACGATATCCGGGATGTCGATGCGATGAATCGGTTTGCCGACCAGTTGAAATCCTTCGGATCCTTGATCTTCGGATCCTTAGGTGGTTCGATCTTCGCAGCAGCGAGCGCGACTTGACCGTAGGTGAGCTTGCGCCCGCTCTTGGTGTGCGTGATGATGCTGTTCGCGGCGACGCATTCGCTGACCGGAACGGCCCAGCGTGCGGCGGCGGCGCTCACCAGCATCTCGCGTGCGCCGGCACCGGCCTTGCGCAGATATTCCTGCGAATTGCGGATGGTGCGGCTGCCGACCGCGGCCATGTCGCCCCATGCGCGCTTCCGCTTGACCTGCTCGCTCGCGCGCGCGTATTCGACTTTGACCTTGTTCCAGTTCGCCTCGAGCTCTTCGGCGACGAGCATCGGTGCGGACGTCATGCTGCCCTGGCCCATCTCAGCGCGCGCATAACGAATAATGATCGTGTCGTCCGGGCGCACGACGACCCATGCATTGGCTTCGGGAACGACGACCGGCTGCGCGGCTTTGCCTTGCGCAAGCACATCGATGTTGAATCCAAGCGCGAGGCCGCCAGTGATGGCCGCCGAGCTTTTCAAAAAATTGCGGCGGGAGATATTGAGTGTCTTGTTCATGGAGGTGTCCTCGCGCCCTTAAGCTTTGGATGCCGCTTTAGCAGCGGGTTTGGCCGGCGCCGGCGCTTTTGCCGCAGCATGGATGGCGGTGCGGATCCGCGCGTAGCTGCCGCATCGGCAGATGTTGTTCATCGACGCATCGATATCGGCATCGGTCGGTTTTGGATTTTTCTTGAGCAGGGCCACCGCGGTAAGAATCTGGCCGCCCTGGCAATAGCCGCATTGCGGAACCTGATGCTCGATCCAGGCTTTCTGCACGGGGTGCAGGCCATTCTGGCCAAGACCCTCGATGGTCAGTATCTGTTTGCCGTCCGCCGCCGACGCGGGGACCGCGCATGAGCGCACCGGTTCGCCGTTGAGATGCACCGTGCAGGCACCGCACATCGCGATACCGCAACCGAATTTCGGACCCTTGACGTCAAGTACATCGCGAAGCACCCAAAGCAGCGGCATTTCCGGCTCGACATCCGCCTGCCGGGGCCGACCATTGACGGTGAGCTTGATTATAGATTTCTTCTCCTTGATGGCGAAACGTGCGAGCGCACGAGCTTTTCAGCGATAAAGACTAACTCAAAAACTTGACACGGAGGGAAAGGAGGAAAAGCGACGGGGAAGGGAGGAAAGGAAGGAGTGGAAGGAAGGCCGTTCGGAGGAACGCCAAGCGTGCGAACGGTCCGCATCGATCGATCCTCTACAAGGCCCTCTACAAATTCATGCCGCACATCGCGGCGCATCCACGCTTCTTCCTTTCCTCCCATTTCCTCCTCTTCCCTCCGTGTCCAATTTCCGAGGATTGAGAGCCCTACAAAGACTGATACACCGCCGTCTCGAACCCGTAGTACAACGGCAGCGACAGCTTGTCCGCGAATGGCAATATCTGCGTCGCGTACACCCCGCCTATGCCCGTGGTGGGGTCGATCCAATAGTAAGAGTTCGCCAGACCTGCCCACATCAGTCCGCCGGCGGGCCGGCCGGTGGGCGCCTTCGCATCGTTGATCTGGAAAGACAGGCCCCAGCTTTTCGGCACACCCGGGAAGAACTCCGCGTCATTCGAGAGCGTTGGCATTGCCGTCTTCAGCAACACCACCTTGTTTGCGCCCATGTTGTTGCGCGACATCATCTCGACCGTTGCGGGCTTGAGCACCTGGTTGCCGTTGCCATTGCCGTTGTTGAGGATCATGCGCACGAACTTGCCGTAGTCGCCGACCGTCGAGTACAAGCCGCCGCCGCCCATTTCGAATTCGGGTTCCTGCGGAATCTCGAGATCGAGCGGGGTAAACTTGTCGTCGTCCCCGCGTTGATGAATCTTGGCGAGTCTTGCGCGCATGTCAGGCGTAATCTTGAAGGCGGTGCTCGACATGCCCAGCGGGCCGAACAGATTTTCCTGCATGTAGGCACTGAGCTTTTTGCCACTGACCGCTTCGACCATCTTGCCCGCGTAGTCGATGTTGATGCCGTAATCCCAGCGGTCACCCGGATCGAATGTGAGCGGTGTCTTGAGGGCGGCGTTCTCGCATCCGGTGATCATCGGTATGCTCTTCACCTGCTGATAGCGGATGATGTCCGGATTCCAGATTTCATAGCTGAAGCCTGCAGTGTGCGTGAGCAGATGGCGCAAGGTGACCGGACGTTTCGGTGCGCGCGTCTTCACCTTCCCGGCGGTATCGAAGCCATCGAGCACTTGCACTTCACCCAGATAGGGGATCACCTTGCCGGCCGGCGCATCGAGGTCGAGCTTGCCTTGCTCGACCAGTTGCATCGCGGCGGCACCGGTGACCGCCTTGGTCATCGAGGCGATCCAAACGACCGTGTCGGTGGTCATCGATGGCGACTGCCCGAGCACGCGCTTGCCGAATGCACCTTCGTAGATCGGACCGTCGCGGTTGGTGGCCATCGCCACGACGCCGGGAACCTCGCCGCTATCGGCGGCTTTGCGCAACAGGGTATCGACTCGTTCTTTCAGGGACATGAAGTGTCTCCATGTTGGTTGGGTGCTTGGGAGTGGCTTGAGCCGCCGTCCGGAATGCGGAAAGGCCTTTGCGCCTCTGGCGCGTGCCTTACTCCGGCGCAGGGCAGCGTACACCGGCAGGCACGCCAGCGCTACTGGAACGCGCGATCCTATGAATCGGTATAGGAAGCCGCACCGATGATATTGCCGGGTAATCCGGGGCTCGAAGGAGATCGAGGTCCGCAAGATCTTCAAGGAGCGGGCCGATGCCGTCGCCTTCGACCGGCTTCAGCGGCGCGCCTTCGTGGCCCCGTTCCGAACGGGCGGTGCTGTCGGAAGCGGCTCTAATTCGCCGAGCCATCGCAGGTCGGTTGCAAACTGCTTCAAGCGGCGCGCATAGCTGGCTTGAGTCTTGGTGCAGACCAAGGTGTGCGGCGAGCCGCGGTGATCGGTGACGTGAGTCACGTCGCAGCGGTGCTTGTCGATCTGCTGGTGCAGATGCTGTCGCAAGTCTTTGCGGCGCGGGAATCGGTGAACCGATTCGTGCTTGCTGTCGAGAAACACGCCCAGTTCGCGGCAGTCAGCACATTTGCAGTCGAGCTTCGCGTCGCGCCGCCAATCCGTTGGGGCCTGCGGTTTCTGAGCGGTGCGGGCGCGTAGTTCGGCCAAGCAATGTTGGCGCAGACGCTCGCAAGCAGTTCTACCCAGCGACGACGCGTCATTGTCGAGGAGCGCTCCGTTACTCAGCAAGGTCTGCGCGGCGGGGAGCAAGACCGTGTGCAGGTCGTAATGCGTCGGATCGGCGGTCGCTCGCGAGGCAAAGCGATCAAGCGCTGCGGTGGCTTCGATGGCGATCAATGCACGAAACACCGGCGCAACGATCCCGATGCGATGGTCGGGTTCGCTTTGCCACGCATCCCATTTCCGCCGATCCCAGCGCTCGATCACCGCCTCCAATTCATCGACGATCGACCGGCACACGGACAGCCGCTCGTTGGTCATTTTCGGAGCGCGGCAACACAACGCCTCGAACAAAGCGACCGGGATCATCAACGTACGCCCGTAGTCACTGGGCTCGTGCTTGGCGAAAAGCTGTCGCAGCGGTTCAGTGAATTTCCGCCAGCCGTGTTGATCGACCAGTCGCGTCAGCGCCGCACCTTCGGAGCCATCACATTCCGCCGGCAGGATGTCTCGCACAAACGCCACACTCAGGTTCTCGTCCTCGATCGCCTGTAGCGCCTGCAACATGCGAGTCGTCAGTGATTTGTCATTGCGCTTGCCGATACGCGACCGAGCATCCCATGTATCAACGGCCGATCCCGCCTGCTGTCCCCATCGCGAGATGATCTCCTGGGCGAACGCGCGGCACTGCGCGTCGTGCGCCGGCTGTGCGGTGCGACGGACCAGTTCGTCCAAAGCCGGGACGGCATTGACCGGCCCGGCGCCGGCGAGGATGCCGAAGGTCCGGTCCTGCGGCCAGATCACGACCGCTGCTTGCCGATACCAACGCTCCATCGAGACGCCCTCGTTGCCAGTGGCCTCGTTAATCTCTTGCCGGTAAGACCGATCCTCCGGTGCGACATCGCTGACGATCTCGGCTTCCAAAAGCGCCAATGCGGAAAACGGCCGCACGCGTCCGGTCGCGTCGAACCAGTGGCTCAACGACATCGACTCATCGAAGACTTCTTCAAACTCCGCGCCGGGATTCTCGCCTGCGATCCCGTCATCTTCGTCATCGTCGTCGTCATCGCGGTATCGCCGACCCCGCGACCTATACGGCGCGTCATCCATCGAGTTGTAATCGACCGAACCCGATTGCCAGTGCGTCAGCAACGCCAGAAAGGCCTGGCATCCGGCCTTCTCGGCCGCTCGCGCCAACGCATCCATGCGCGCTTGATCGCTCCCCTTCAGCCGTAGCGCGGTCGGTTCGCCGGTGCCGTCATGCGCAGTGTCGTCCTCGGCTCCCAGCCCCGCTTCGGTGTATTGATGCTTCAACGGAATGGCGATTTTTTCGCGCGATTTGTCCGCGAAGATCTTCGTCAGCAATTGCGCAGCCGAATCAATCGCTCCGCTGTTAATCGGTGCTGACGGCAGCCGCTTTGATTTGGCAATGGACAGGTTGTAGACGAGACAAACTCGATACCCGCTCGCGACCGGCGTGATCTCATGTTGGCAGTCGGCATAGAACGCCGCGTACTGCGTTTGGAATTGCGAAGCCGCACTGTCGAAATCAATCCGTCGCGTGCGGCCGTCATGCGACACGACCAAGGTCCCGCCCTGGTGCTTCGAGGGCAAACAAACGACGAGCGTCGCAAACATGCGTTCGGCTTTCTCCGAGTCTCGATGCGGCGCGAAGAAGCTGCCCTGTTCGTACACGAGCAACTTGTAAAGATGAGCCTGCACCTTCTGCGCGATCCCGAGCTCCTGCCGCACAGCGTCCACGATCATCGCGAGACACGTTGTTGTCCACTCGGTATTGCGCAGATCAAACTGCGCCGGCTCGAGCTGCCAAACCCGCCGCACCTTGGGATCGACGATCGTCTCCTCCCCCCGCCCATAGGGCGCCTGCGCCGCCTGCTTGATGAGCCGCTTCGCATCCCCCGCCGACACCGGCACACCGACATCACCGACACCGTCCACATGCAATCCCGGCAACACCGCCGCCGCATTCCCGGTCGCACAAAACGCCGCCGAATCGCCCAACCCATCCAGAACCTGAAGCAACTCTGTCGCCATGCTGGCCATTGTGATCATTGGTATTCCTCTGCGGGCGTTGATGTCAACGAACGTGATCTGGCAAATCGCCGTCCGCGCGGCGTAGCACCTCGGAGAACGGCACCTTATCAAAAACGCCGAAGAGCCCGTGCGAACCAAGCCGGGCACGTGCGAGCTTTGGCGATGATAGGCCGCAGAGGAAGCGGACGAAGGCACGCGAGTCGGCGAAGAGCTCTGGTTTCGTGGCTCGGAAGGCGGCGGCTTCTTGCCAACGCCGGTCATCGATCGGCGGGGCGCGGCGAGGGTGCAGTTGAACCGCTCGGCCGTCGAGGCAATGCGAGCAGTGGCCGCATGGAGCCGGGAGCGGTTCACCGAAATGTGCGCCGAGATGCGAGACTTGGCAGCCGTTGTAGACGGCGAGCTCGAGCACCTCGTTCAGGCGGGCGATCTCGCGGGTTTCGCGGAGCAGCGCCTTGTCATGTAACTCTGTGGCGAGGTCCGTCAGGTCCGCAGGAGACTCGAGACGGCGATAGCAGTTGCGGACGCCTTCGACTTTCAGTTCGAGCCAGCGCTTCTCGGCGCAATAGTCGAGTGCTCGCACAATGCGCTCGCGCGGCTGCCCGAGCGCAGTCGCCGCCTGCGCGATGTCGAGCGAGAACCAGGTCGTGGCTTTCGTCGCCTGGCGGAACAGCCGATCGAGGAAGTCGTGCCGGTCCCCTTCAAACTGCGCGAGGATCTCCTTCGACGGCACGAGCGGCTTGAATTGATACGCGGCATAGAACGGCGTTCCTTCGTCCAGGTAGCCGTCGAGCTCCATATACGTCAGCAACGTGCGCACGACGAGCTGCTTGATATCGTGGCGGAACGACAAGTCGTACAGCGACAGATCAAAGACCTCACCCAATTGGAAGATCTCGTGGACGAGACTGCTCACCGAGGCGAACGACGGCGTGTCGCCGAACACGAAGTTCTCCAGCGTGTTGATGTCGTCGGTGCAGGCCAGCACCTCGCAGCGGGCAGGCGCTCCGTCGCGACCCGCGCGGCCGATTTCCTGCGAGTAGTTCTCCAGGCTCTTCGGCAAGTTGTAGTGGTACACATAGCGAATGTTGGCCTTGTCGATCCCCATGCCGAATGCGATGGTCGCTACGACGATGGCAGTATTCGAACCGGCGAACCAGTCTTGCACCGCGGCGCGATCCTCGTCTTTCATGCCGGCGTGATAGGCCCTTGCGTCGAAGCCCCGCCGAGTCAATCGATCGGCCACTTGTTCGGCGGTTCGTTGCAGCGTGACATAGACGATCGTCGGCCCGCGATCATGCCGGGTCAGCCGATCGAGCAACGCCGCGTCGTGCTCGTCGACCGACACCGGCGTGATTCGCAGCGAAAGGTTCGATCGATAAAAGCCCGTGCGCACCGCATGCGCCGGCGCAATCTGAAACTGCCGGCAGATGTCCTCCAAGACGGCGGGCGTCGCGGTGGCGGTCAATGCAAACAGCCGTTCTGCGCGGCACTGGCGAGCGAAACGCGTCAGTTTGAGATAGTCCGGCCGAAAGTTGTGCCCCCATTCCGATATGCAATGCGCCTCGTCGACGGCGAACAGCGCAACGCGCACTCGCTGAATCGCTTCGCGAAAGCGTTCATTGTTGAACCGCTCCGGCGCGACATACAGTAAGCGCAGTTGCCCGGTTCGCAGCGCGGTCATCACCGCCCTGGACTCGTCGACGGTGAGCGTCGAATCCAGCCGCTCGGCCGCGATGCCCAGTCGCTTGAGCTTGTCGATCTGATCCTTCATCAAAGCGATCAGCGGCGAGACGACGATTGTCAGTCCCGGCAATAGCAGCGCCGGCAACTGGTAATAGAGCGACTTGCCACTGCCCGTCGGAAACACCGCCGCCGCCGAATGCCCCGCCAGCAGATGTTCAATCACTGCCTCCTGACCGGGGCGGAATGTCTCGAACCCAAACGTGTCGCGAAGTACGTCAGCGGGGGACGATGACAAGGGCATCGGTGGCGACTCCTGAAGTGCTTAGATCGAAAAATTCAACATCTCCGGAGACGATCATATCTGCGTGGGCCGCCAACGCCATACGAGAGCGAAAAACGTGGTCTGTCCCCAATGGCGCTTAGTTGAGCGAACTAGGGGATTGACCGTTCGCCCTGAGTCTGTCGAAGGGTGAATGCCGGAGCGTCCATGAGCGGACGATCGTCCGCCTTCGACACCTGCGTTACCCTTCGACAGGCTCAGGGCGAACGGAGGCGTGAGCAGCGCACGTTCAGTAAGCGCCATTCTGGTCTGTCCCCGAATACGTACCCGTGGTCAATGAACGATCGGCGCGAAGCGGGGGCCTGGACAGAACCTGTATGATTCCTTTAAGTAACAAAACCAGAAGTGCCAAACGGGGACGGCCGCCCTGTCAGGGGACCGTGGCGGGCATCCCCGCGTATCAATCGCGTATACAAGAGGAGGAGCAATGCAGCTCGACGATAAGCATCGCGAGTATTGGCAGAAGAACATCAGGGTCACGCTGATCCTGCTGGCGATCTGGGCGTTCGTAACGTTCGTGATCGGCTACTTCGCACGAGAGTTGTCGTTCAACTTCTTCGGGTGGCCCTTTTCATTCTGGGTCGGCGGGCAAGGCGCTTTGGCTATCTATGTAGCGTTGATCGGGTACTACGCTTGGTATATGGGTAAGCTCGATAACGAATACGGTGTCCAGGAAGGGGAGGACGAATAATGGGTACCAAAGCGCAAACGCAGCGCGATTTCTTCCAATATCTGAAGAAGGCATACGCTTGGTACACTGGCGGCTTCCTCGCATTCGTGATCCTGCTTGCAATCGCAGAGCAAATGGGACTGCCGCGGATCTGGATCGGCTACGTCTTTCTGTTCGCTACCGTAGGGCTGTATGCCGGCATCGTCATCATGAGCCGCACGGCGGACATCGCCGAATACTACGTCGCCGGTCGGCGCGTGCCGGCGTTCTTCAACGGCATGGCGACCGGTGCCGACTGGATGAGCGCGGCCTCCTTCATCGGCATGGCCGGAACGTTGTATCTCACCGGCTACTTTGGTTTGGCGTTCATCATGGGGTGGACGGGCGGGTACTGCCTAGTGGCCTTGTTCCTCGCGCCTTACCTTCGCAAGTTCGGCCAGTTCACCATTCCTGACTTCCTCGGGGCCCGGTACGGTGGACACATCCCGCGCTTTGTCGGGATTCTCGCGGCCATTCTGTGTTCGTTTACTTACGTGGTCGCGCAGATCTACGGCGTTGGCCTGGTCACTACGCGCTTAGTGGGCGTGCCGTTCGAGGCGGGAATTGTGCTGGGCCTTGGCGGCATCCTGGTCTGCTCGTTCCTCGGTGGCATGCGTGCGGTGACCTGGACCCAGGTTGCCCAGTACATCGTGCTGATCGTCGCCTACTTGATTCCTGTGATCTGGCTTTCAGTGAAGCACACCAATTTCCCGATTCCGCACGTCGTGTACGGCAAGGTGCTCGAGAAGGTGACCGAGCGCGAAGCCGAGTTGATCAAGGACCCGAAGGAGATCGAGGTCCGCAAGATCTTCAAGGAACGGGCCGACGCGGGGAGTGCCAAGGTTAAGGGGTTGCCGAAGTCCTACGACGATGAGAAGGCCGCGGTCGCCAAGAGACTGGACGATCTCAAGGCCCAGAACGCACCAGCCGCGCAGATCGAAGCGGCGCAGCTGGACGTGGAGAAATTCCCCAAGAGCGTCGATGAAGCACGCGGCGCGTGGGCCCGGGAGGCCGGGCTTGCGGCGCGGGCCAATCCGCCCTTGCGGCATGCCGATGCATTCCCCGGTGCAACCGAGAAGGCACAGGATATCAACCGGCGCAATTTCCTCGCGTTGATATTTTGTCTGATGGTGGGCACCGCCGCGCTGCCGCACATCCTGATGCGCTACTACACGACACCATCGGTGAAGGAGGCGCGCCAGTCGGTCACCTGGTCGTTGTTCTTCATCTTTCTGCTCTATTTCACCGCCCCGGCCCTCGCGGTGCTGGTGAAGTTCGACGTCTACACGCTGCTGGTCGGCTCGCAGTTCGCGACTCTACCCGCGTGGGTAGCGGCGTGGCAGCAGGTGGATCCGACGTTGATGAACATCACCGACGTCAATCGCGATGGCATCGTACAGCTCGCGGAGATCGTGATCGGCGGTGACATCGTGGTGTTGGCGACTCCGGAAATTGCGGGGCTGCCATATGTCATCTCAGGTTTGGTGGCGGCGGGTGGCTTGGCGGCCGCGCTATCCACGGCGGATGGCTTGCTGCTGACGATTGCGAACGCGCTGTCGCATGATCTTTACTACAAGATGATCGATCCGCATGCTTCGACGCAAAAGCGGGTAACGATCTCCAAGGTCCTGCTGCTCGTGGTGGCGGCGATTGCGGCGTATGTGGCGATGCAGAAGCCGGCGGACATTCTCTTCCTCGTGAGCGCGGCGTTCTCTCTCGCGGCGGCAGCGTTCTTCCCAGCCTTGGTGCTTGGGATATTCTGGAGGCGCGCCAACAAGTGGGGGGCAACGCTCGGAATGATCGCGGGCCTTAGCGTCACGTTCTACTACATGGCGGTGACGCAACCGTGGCTCCGTCGTGTCTTCAACGTGACGAGCCCGGTTGAGCTCTGGTGGGATATTCAACCAATCTCTGCTGGCATCTTCGGCATTCCGCTCGGCTTTGCAGTGATCTACATCGTGAGCATGCTCACACCGGCGCCCGATCGTGAAACGCAGGAGATGGTGGATCACGTCCGCTACCCGAATCTGAAGGGGGATACGTACAAGCACGCAACGTAGGGCGAGGTAGTGCCGGGGCCTGTTGCGAAATGGGGGGAAGCTTCCCCGCATACGACCCTGAGTCAGGGCTGTTGGAGGGCATTGGCATCAGCCTCCAATTAGTGAGGGCCCGTACAGCGTGCGGGCCCTTTGTTTTGCGGAGAGCGCATTGGATACCGAGCTGCTAATCGTCGTGATCACGAAGGCGGTCATCGAAGTCGCCGGCATGTTCCTGCTTGGTCGTGGCCTGCTATACCTGCTGGCCGGCGCCAAGCGTGAAGCGAATCTCTTTTACCAGGTGATGTGTGTCGTCACCAATCCGGTGATCCGGGCTGCGCGGTGGCTGACTCCGAATGTCATCGTCGATCGCCATATTCCGCTCGTGGCGTTCGTGATCCTCTGTTGGCTATGGCTTGCGATCGTCCTGTGGTGGCTGCCCGATCTTTGCGCCTCGGGCCGGGTGGACTGCAAGGAGCTGATTGAGCAGAAAGCTGCGCGGTAGTTTGAAGATTGTTGAAGGTTGAACCGCAGGGGACGCAGAGGACGCAGAAAAGCGGGGAAACGAGCAACGGGAAATGGGCAGCGCCAATCGACTTCACCCATTGCCCTTCCCCTGTGTCCTCTGCGTCCCCTGCGGTTCATGAATTGGTGACTAACCGAAGATCACGTCCTTCCCGACCAGTTTGCCTTGCGCATTGCGCTCGAGAAGGATGATGACCTTGTCGTCAACCTTGTTGAAGTTATCGGGATCGAATGTTTTCTTGCTGTAGATCCACCGCGGTTTCGCCGGGTCTTTGGCGTCGACCGATTCTGGTTTTCCCATCTTGCTTTCAATGACGTCCTCGGTTGCACCGACAACATGACCATGAAACTGACCACGGGAATGCGTGCCCGCACCGCACCCGCCCAGGGTGAACGCAATGCTCATCAGCATCCAGACGAAAAAGCCTCTCAACATTGAATCACTCCGCTTGAAGTTGGCGTCGCGCAGGGTGCGCCCAACACCTTGGCGCAATTTTACCCCTAAGAAATTCACCTGGGAGGACACGGAGGAAATGCCCGGGACCGAAGCAAGCTACGCTGCGATTGCCCGGCTGATCTGGTTCGCGAATTTTGGATCAAACGATTTCACGCGTTCATATTCGGCGCGCGCATCGTCGTGCCGGCCAAGCTTGTGATACGCGAGCGCAAGGTGATAACCCGCATGCGGGTTGAAGTATTGCAGGCGTGCCGCTTCCTTGAACGCGTCGGCCGCCTGTTCCGTTTGCCCGAGGTGTTCCCTGCAGAGCCCAAGTCCGTACCAGGCACGGTCGTGGTTCGGCGCCAATTTCACGACCTGTTCGAATTCCGCGATCGCCACATCGAACTGCTGGATTTCGTGCAGGACAAAGCCAAGATTGAATCGGGTCGTGTGGTCATCTGGGGCAATCGCCAGCGCCTTGCGGAACGCGTCGACCGCTGCGCCCACCTCCTTTCGGTGCGCAAGCAGGAATGCCAGATTGCGCCATGCCTTCAGATAATGCACATCCAGCGCGATCGCCTTGCGGTACTGCGCGATCGCGGCGCTTTCCCGATTCAGATACATCCATGCAATCGCCGCAAAGTAATGCAGGCGCGAGGATAGTAGATCGTGTCGTGAAGACGGATTGGTGGACATGGCCGGGTGAGGGGAAAAGGGGAAAGGGAAAAGGGGAAAGGGAAAAGACTCCCTCTCCACCGTCACCGGAGTTGGGGAGGGGGATCTCCCTTCACCCTTCGCTTCCCGCCTGCGTTACGCGCGCGGGAACACCGCCATCGCCTCGATCTCGATGCGCGCTCCGGGTGTGGAGAGCTGATTGACGCAGACCGTCGTACTGATCGGCTTCCAATCCTTGAGGTAGGTGCCTTGCACGACATTGAGCTCATCCATGTCGCGCATGTCGGTCAGGTAGCGGGTGAGCTTGACCACATCGGTCCAGGTGAGCCCCTCGTGCGCGAGGATCGAGCCAATCGTGTCGAACACCCGTTTGGCCTGTTCCTTCATGTCATTCGGATGCTTATGCTCCTCGGGGATGTGCGGGTGCTTGTGGTAGAGCGGCGAGCAGGTCGCCCCGGAGATGAATAACAAATCACCCGGCGCCTCGACCCGCATGGCAGGCGCGTATGGCATGTCCATATGACGCTCGGGTTGCGTTTGTATTTCCTTGATCGACGGATTGGTCGGTGAAATCTTGAATGGCTTCGTGCGAGCGGGCATTGCGGTTCCTTTCTTCAAACGTCGGCGCGATCGGCCATCGAACAGGCGCAACCGTTAACCCGGAACGGCCGGGAAGCGAATGATAGCTTCCCTCTTCCCCCTTCTCAGCTTCCTGAGCAGTGCTCAGTCAACCTTCACCCCCACCGCCTTCACGATCGCACCGTACTTCGCGTGATCGGACCTGATGAGCGCGCCGAGCTCGGCAGGCGTGGTGACGAACGGCTCCATGCCGCCCGCATTGGCGAATCGCTCGCGGGTTTCCGGTTCGTTGAGGACAACGGCGATCTCGTCGCGCAGTCGCGTGATCAGCGGTTCCGCGGTACCAGCCGGTGCGAACAGCGCAATCCAGGTCGTCGCCTCGACGCCGGGATAGAGCTCACTTAGCGCCGGCAGATCGGGATGCGTGCGCGAACGTCGTGCGCTTGCCACGGCAAGGCCTCGCAATTTGCCGGACTTGATCTGTCCGGCGGTCGAATTGCCGCCGAACATGACCGCGACATCGCCCGCGAGAATCGCCACCGTCGCAGGACCGCCGCCCTTGTACGGGATGTGCAGCATGTCGATCCCCGCGCGCTGCTTGAACAGCTCCATGGTCAGGTGATGTTGACTACCGCTGCCGATCGAGGCGTACGCGAGCGGTGGATTGGTGCGCCGCGCGTAGTCGATGAATTCCTGAATCGTTCGCGCGGGAATCGCCGGATTCACCGTGAGCATCATGAAGGTCGTCGCGATGCTCGCGATCGGCGCGAGATCGCGCAGCGTGTCCACCGGAAACGCGGGGTAGAGATGCGGGTTGATGACGATCTGCGCGTCCGCGCCAAGGATCAGCGTGTAGCCATCAGCCTGCGCGCGGGCGACCAGCTCAATGGCGATGTTGCCATTCGAACCGACGCGATTCTCGACGACCAGCGGCTGGCCGAGCCGTTTGGAGAGGGCAGGCGCCAGCAGGCGTGCGAGGGTGTCCACCGCACCGCCCGGTGGATTCGGCACAACCAACCGAATCGGCTTCGAGGGGTACTGCGCGATGGCACCCGGGCTCGCAACGATCATCGCCGTCGCGATGATCGTCAAGAGCCCGCTCCGCGCCATGGTCGGGCTCAACCGCCGATCACCGCCAGAAAATCGCACTGAACCAGCATCCCACCCTCGAGGTTGACTTGCGCCGTTTGTCGAGCCGGGCGGGACCGTTCGTCCGGAAATACCTTCAACCAGACATCATTCACCGCCCCGCGCTTCGATGAGTCTTGCATGAGGACGTTGAGCTTGACCACATCGTCCATCGTTCCGCCGGCCGCTTCGACCAGGCTTTTGATATGGCCGAACATGTTGACGACCTGGGCTTCCAGGGCGGCCGGCATCTCGCCCGATTTCGGATCGCGACCGGTGATGATGCCGGTGGCCATGATATTGCCGACCAGTGAGCCGCCGGGAATCGGATTCTTGTGCGAGTAGGTGGGAACGTCGATACTCTTTCTTCGTGCCATGATTGCTTTCCTTCTCCAAAAATGAACGACAGGGGGCACCTCAAAATTGAACCACAGAGGACGCAGAGGACGCAGAGGATACGAGCATTGCTGACAATGGTGGATTCGCACGCCACGTCTGCGCCGGATCCGAGCGTGATTCACCTCTGAGCGGAATGGCTCTTACTTAAGCGAATTAGGGGATTTACCGTTCGCCCTGAGCCCTTCGACAAGCTCAGGACAGGCCTGTCGAAGGATGAATGCCGGAGCGTCCGTGAGCG
>JANMUI010000230.1:0-34754 GCA_031391405.1 Betaproteobacteria bacterium | reverse complement strand
CTCCGAGATCGAATACTGTCGCGACAGCATCTCGCGCACGAAGCGATAGCCGGCGTCATCGTGGATCGCGCCCACTCGCATATTCGGATCCTTGTCATCATCGACCAGGCAGAACAGGCGGAAGTCCCGGATCATCTTCGGTGAAAGGAATTGCGAGATGAAGCTCTCGTCCTTGAAGTTGCGCATCGCATAGTCGAGCGTCTTCAGCCAGTCGGTTCCCGCAACGTCCGGAAACCAGCGATAGTCTTCCTCGGTCGGATCTTCGCACATGCGGCGAATGTCCCTGAACATCGCGAATCCGAGTGCGTAAGGGTTGATTCCCGAAAAATACGGGCTGTCGAATCGCGGCTGGGTCAGCACACTCGTGTGTGAGTGCAGCACTTCGAGCATGAAGCTGTCGGCGAGCAATCCGTCGTCGTACATCGTCTGGAGAATCGTGTAATGCCAGAACGTCGCCCATCCTTCGTTCATGACCTGGGTTTGGCGTTGCGGGTAGAAGTATTGGGCAAGCTTGCGCACGATGCGGGCGAGCTCGCGCTGCCACGGGTCGAGGAGCGGCGCGTGCTTCTCTACGAAATAGAGCAGATTCTCCTCGGGCTCGGCCGGAAAATTGTGCTCGTACTCCTCATCGTCGCCGCGTTGGCTGAGCGGCAAGGTACGCCAGAGATCGTTGACCTGCGCCTGAACGTATGACTCGCGCTCCTTTTGGCGCGCCTGCTCCTGGGCGAGCGAGCGCCGCGGCGGTCGCTTGTAGCGGTCGACACCAAGATTCTGCAGCGCGTGGCACGCGTCGAGCACACGTTCGACCTCTTCCCCGCCGTAGCGCCGCTCACAGTCGGCGATATAGGCTTTCGCGAAAACGAGGTAGTCGATGATCGAATCGGCGTGCGTCCAGGTCCGGAAAAGATAGTTGCCCTTGAAAAACGAGTTGTGCCCATAGCAGGCATGCGCGATCACCAGCGCCTGCATCGGCATCGTGTTCTCTTCCATGAGATACGCGATGCACGGATTGGAATTGATGACGATTTCGTAGGCAAGACCCATGTGCCCACGCTTGTACGTCTGCTCGGTGGAGAGGAAACGCTTGCCGAAGGTCCAGTGCGCGTAGTTGATCGGCATGCCGTTGGAGGCATAGGCGTCCATCATCTGCTCGGCGCTGATGATCTCGATCTGATTGCGGTATGTATCGAGCTGGTAGCGCTCCGCGACCTTCGCGATTTCGCGGTCGTAGCGCTCGATCAACTCGAATGTCCACTCCGATCCGGTCGGCAAGATGGAGCGGCGCGACATGCCCCCACTCGATTGGGCCTCGTCCGAGCCCGCCGTCGGGTCGGATTCGGGAAAGCTGAATGGATCGTCGCGCTCGGCGCTCATGCTGCGACCGCTACGTTGGATTTCTTGGAGAACAAGTCGCGCAGGACCGGGTAGATATCGGCGCGGGTTCTGATGCGCCCAAGCGCCAGATTCGGTGCGGTCGCCTTCGCTTCCTCATACTGCAACCACAGGCTTTGCGGCTGCTCGGCCTCGATTTCCACGTAGCTGTAGTACTGGACGCGAGGCAGAATTTCTTTCAACAATAACTCCTTGCACTTCGGCGAATCGCTATCCCAGTTGTCGCCGTCGGAGGCCTGCGCGACATAGATATTCCATTGATCCTGTGGAAATCGCTCCTTGATCTCCTCCAACGTTAGCTCGAGCGCGCTGGAAACGATCGTACCGCCGGATTCCGTGGAATGGAAAAACTCCTCCTCCTCGACGACCTTCGCTGCAGTGTGGTGCCGGATGAACACGAGCTCAATGCGTTCATAGTGACGCGTAAGAAACAGGTGCAGCAGGATAAAGAACCGCTTCGCGAGGTCCTTGCGGTTTTCGTCCATCGAGCCGGACACGTCCATCACGCAGAACATGACGGCCTGAGCGATTGGCCTCGGATGCATTGTCCGATTGTTGTAGCGCAGGTCGAAATCGTCGATAAACGGAACCCTCAGAATGCGCGCACGCAAATGCTCGCATTCGGCCATCAGCTCGGCGATGCGCGGATCGTCAGGATTACCCGCGGCTTCGAGCTTCTCGAGCTCTTCCTCGACCTCTTGCAACCTCAACTTGTACGGGGCCGCAAGGGCGATCCGCCGTCCGAGCGACTCGCGCATGGTGCGGATGATCGCCAGATTGGAGGGCGTACCGTCAGTCTTGAATCCGGCGCGGACCGATTTCTGCTGTGGGATCGCCGAAAGCTGGGTCTTGATGAGATCGGGCAACTCCATGTCCTCGAAAAAGAAATCGAGGAACTCTTCGCGCGAAAGCCGGAAGCGGAACTCGTCTTCGCCCTCGCCATCGTTCGAAGCCTGTCCCTTACCCGAGCCCTGGCCTTGCCCACCGCTTGGCCGCTGCAATTCGTCCCCGGTCACATACTCCTTGTTTCCCGGCAACACGATGTTCCGCTTGCCGCCACGCCCATGGCCGAACGTCGGTTCAGCAAGATCGCGCGCGGGTATGGAGATGCTGGCGTCTCGATCGGTCTCCGCGATCTTACGCCCCGAGATTGCACGCGCTACCGCCTCGCGTACCTGCGATCGGTATCGCTTGAGGAAGCGCTGCTGGTTGATCGCGCTCTTATGACGCGGATTGTCGCGCCGATCGATGATATCGGACATTGGAGTGGTCCTTCCGCGCGGGCCCTCGATTGGCGACCGGCGCGAAAGCGTTTGTCACGACGATTTGCGGACTCGGAGGTACCACTCGACCAGCAATCGCACCTGCTTGGGTGTGTACCCCTTGGCCACCATGCGGTCGATGAAGTTGGCGTGCTTCTTCTGCTCGTCCGCCGAAGCTTTGGCGTTGAACGAGATGACGGGCAGCAGATCTTCGGTGTTGGAGAACATCTTCTTTTCGATCACAGAGCGCAGCTTCTCGTAACTCGTCCATGAAGGATTCTTGCCGGCATTGTTGGCGCGCGCACGCAAAACGAAATTCACGATCTCGTGCCGGAAATCTTTCGGGTTCACGATTCCCGCCGGCTTCTCGATCTTCTCGAGCTCGTCATTCAACTGGTTGCGATCGAGCATCTCGCCGGTGTTCTGGTCGCGATACTCCTGATCCTGAATCCAGAAATCCGCGTACGTAACATACCGATCGAAGATGTTCTGTCCATATTCAGAATAAGACTCGAGGTACGCGGTCTGGATTTCCTTACCGATGAACTCGGCATAGGGCGCAGCGAGATATTCCTTGATGAACGCGAGATATTTCTTCTCCGATTCCGGCGCGAACTGCTCGCGTTCGATCTGCTGCTCGAGAACGTAGAGCAGATGAACCGGATTGGCCGCGACTTCGCCATGGTCGAAGTTGAAGACTTTCTAGACCACCTTGTACGCGAACCGTGTCGAGAGGCCGCTCATGCCTTCGTCCACACCGGCGTAGTCCCGGTACTCCTGGATCGATTTGGCCTTGGGGTCGACGTCTTTCAGATTCTCGCCGTCGTAGATCCGCATCTTCGAGAAGATGCTCGAGTTCTCGGGCTCCTTCAGGCGAGTAAGCACCGCGAACTGCGCCATCATCTTCAATGTGCCCGGGGCGCAAGGCGCGGTACCGAGGGAGGAGCTCTGAATCAGTTTCTCGTAAATGCGCAGCTCTTCGGTAACGCGCAGCGAGTACGGCACCTTGACGATGTAGATCCGGTCGAGGAACGCTTCGTTGTTCTTGTTGTTCCGGAATGCCTGCCACTCCGACTCGTTCGAATGGGCGAGGATGACGCCCTCGAACGGGATCGCGCCGAATCCCTCCGTGCCCTTGTAGTTGCCCTCCTGCGTGGCGGTGAGCAGCGGGTGAAGGACTTTGATCGGCGCCTTGAACATCTCGACGAATTCGAGCAGGCCGCGATTGGACAAGCACAGTCCGCCGGAAAAGCTGTAGGCGTCAGGATCGTCCTGCGAGAATTGCTCGAGCTTGCGAATATCCAGCTTCCCGACGAGTGAAGAGATATCTTGGTTATTCTCATCGCCCGGCTCGGTCTTGGAGACCGCGACTTGCGACAAGACCGATGGTTGCAGCCGCACCACCCGGAACTTCGAAATGTCGCCGCCGAATTCCTTGAGGCGCTTCACCGCCCAAGGGGACATGATGAAATTGAGATAGCGCCGCGGGATGCCGTACTCCGATTCGAGCAAAGGGCCGTCTTCCTCGACATTGAACAGCCCAAGAGGCGACTCGTTCAATGGCGAGCCCTTCAAGGCGAAAAAGTGCTTGCCCTCCATGAGGGACTTGAGCTTCTCGGCAAGCGAGCTCTTGCCACCGCCGGGTGGCCCGAGCAGATAGAGAATTTGCTTCCGCTCTTCGAGAGCTTGCGCGGCATGTTTGAAGAACGAGACGATCTGTTCGATCGTTTCCTCCATGCCGTAGAAATCCTTGAAGGCCGGATAGATCCGGATTGCACGATTCGAAAATATTCGCGACAGACGGGGGTCTTTGCGCGTATCGAGCATCTCGGGCTCGCCAATTGCCATGAGCAGCCGCTCGGCTGCGGTGGCGTAGGCGCCCTTGTCGCGTTTGCAGATTTCGAGGTACTCCTGAAGAGAGTATTCCTCTTCGAGGCGTGCCTCGTAGCGCGACTTGAATCTCGAAAGAATATTCGGGCGCGATTCACTACGACTTGAATCGGCACCGGGGGGCGGGACGCGACCTGCGTTTTCACCAAAGGCTGAGTAGACTTGCATCGGGCTGGATTCCATGCCGACCTCCTTCGTCAATCTCGCCAGAGCGAGAATTTGCTCCGCACTGCGTTTTCACTCGGCCGAATATGGGCCCAATTCCACATCGCTTCGTTAGCCTTCGCCGAATCAGTGTGACAAAGTGGCGAGCGCTCCACAAGTACGCCGTCTGACCTAGCACGACTGCGAAAGTTCGCGTTCAAGCAGCACAATGATTGCATCGACACCGGTTGGTCGCCTCCGAAGTCACCTGGGTTCGCATGCTGGGCCAGTCCGGCTTTGGACCGGGCTTAGAAGAGATAACATAAGCGTACTCCGATTAACCTGATCGCACTTGCCGGATCGATAAGAGGATGGTGACCTCCACGTGAGCAGCAATCCGCCTGCGGCGACACGCCCCGATTCATCCCTGATCGCCTCGCTCGAGGCGGCGCGATTCCACCCCCTATGGGACCGCTATAAGCGCATTACACCGATTGCGCCACGCATTTCCGAAGAGGCCGTGCTGTGGCGGTGGCGGGACTTCGAGCCGCTTGCTGATCGTGCCGCCCGCGAGGTGCCGATCGAGGATGTCGAACGCCGCGCCATCATCATGGCAAACCCCGCTTATGGAGGAGAGACGGTAACGACGGCGAATCTCATCGCTGCGTTCACGATTCTCGAACCGGGCGACCGCGCAGTGCCGCACCGACATACCGCGGCGGCCATCCGGTTTTCCACCCAAGCCGAGGGTGCCGTTACGATCGTGAATGGCCGCCGATGCGAGATGAAAGAGGGTGATCTCGTCTTGACGCCACCCATGTGCTGGCACGGACATATCAACGATAGCGATCACCGCACATACTGGTTCGATGCGGCCAATATGCCGCTGATCATGAATCTTGATGCCAGTTTTTTCGAGCCGGGTACGCGGCACGAAACCGAGTTCTGGAAGGTCGATGAAGGCGAGGAGCGCCTTTTCGCCAATCCAGGCTTGGCGCCGCTCGATCGAATGCCCGGCCGGCAGTCGCCCCAGTATCGTTTTCCCGGCGAAGCAACGCGCAGGATGCTCGATGCGGTGGCACCGACCGGTGATGGCCGGCGCATCGTTCGTTATATCAATCCGGGCACTGGGGGCGCGGTGATGTCGACCTTGGACTGCTATGCGATGCGCCTCGCGCGGGGCGCGGTGTCACGTGCCGAGCGGGCAACCTTCAACACGGTGTGCCTTGTGTGCAACGGGGAGGGACGGTCGACCGTCGGTGAACGCCGGATCGAGTGGAGCAAGCACGATGTCTTTACGATTCCGCATTGGACTTGGGCCACACACGAAGCAATAAGCGCCAACGCGGAACTACTGCTGGTCACCGACCGCTGCGTCTTCGAAGCCCTTGATTTATTGCGAATCGAGGTTCAATAGGCGACCCTGAACCAATAGCGCAATAAGCTATGCGCGGGGCGTTTGATCCGGCTCAATCGCCCCCGGGCAACGCGAGGATCGCTTCGGCGACCCGGGTCAGGGCCTCATCGACATCACGAACAAGGCGAACGCCCGGGACCGGAGAGGTATCGAAAAAACCGAACACCGGCACCCCGAACTGCAGGCCGAGCGCTATCTCGCTGATCGTGCCATAGCCACCGCCTACCGCTACCAATGCGATCGACGCACGGGCAAGAACGGCGTTGCGCGCAATGCCCAGACCGGTTGCGATCGGCACGGTTACATAGGGGTTGGCCGCGCGCCAATCAGCGTCCGGGAGCAGGCCAACGACGACCCCCTGCGCCGCTGAGGCACCCTTCGCCACGGCCGTCATCACGCCGTTCCGCCCGCCGCAGATGACAGTGATCCCCATCCGTGCAAGGCCTTCCCCAGTACGCTCGGCGAATTCGAGCTGGACCTGATTGGCGTCGCGCGGACCGATGACACCCACCGGTCCTCGACACGGTGTCCCGCTTTGCCGCTGCAGCCATGTGACGGCGATGCGCGGTGTGACGGACTCGCCGCGGGCCGACGCCGGCTGCCAGCGCCGCTCTTGCGGCAAATACATGCCGAGCCCGTCGTGATACAGCACACCGCTCGTGCGGTCGAGGTACAGAACACTCATCAATTCGGACCCTCTTCGCTTCGACGCCGTCTAACCCATGGGTACACGCAAAGATCCGCAAGGTCAGCAACGCCGGAAATGGACAACTTACGACCAACCAATCGACTGTGAGTTCCTGCCCTTGATCCGCTCTTTCCGATCAATCATGGACCCAGTTGGCGACAGACCATTGACATGGTGACTCAACGCGCGTGATGGTGAAGCGATGACCAAGCCGTTGCGCTCGCGCTGCTGCAGGCACTGGCCCATTGAATATCAATCCCTTAGGCTCTTGCGCCGGGGACCATTGAATGGCAGCGCCCCCGATGCGATTGGGCATCGCGCGATAATATTGGCGGGAAGGACAACGTTCTATCAGACCAGTAGAGCGCCGGTTAGGGGCCCGCCGATTCAATCCAGTTCCATTTCGAGCGCCGCCGGAATGGCGAAGGTGGTCGTGGAGTGGCCAAGGATGAACGCAAGAAGTTGCTCGCCTGCTTCGTTGGGCGCGTTATCGTTCTGCAAGCACAGATCGGGAGGGTGAGGCGGCATCTCCAGCTCGATGGCTCGCTCGACCCGTCGAGCAATTTCCGCCGCAGTCTCACGCCCGCGCTGTGACAGCCGCGCAGTCAGGACGCCGATGGATGCGCCAACCCAAACGAGGTGCAGGTCCGGATACCGCTGCCGCGCCTCCGGGACGTATCCACGGGATCCATTGACGATCACCTGAAATCCCCGGCTTAGCCACTGGTTGATTTCCACACCGATGCCGTATGAATGACCGTTTGCATGCCAGTCCATAGCGAAGAGACCGGCTCGCGATCGAAGGACGAACTCGGATCGTGTCAAAGGTACGTGGTCGTCCTGTCCGCCTCGGGTTTGGCGCGTAATGTAGCGATGTGCGAATGCGACCGGTACATGCTGTGGAATGCGCTCACGGGCGTACTGGAGCAGGGTGTCCTTGCCCGCGCCTGAGGGACCGGCAACGTATATCAAGCGACCGCGAACGGGTCCATCCGGAAGTTGCTGGTGCGGATCGCGCAGCATCGACTCACCTATCACGCCTGGGTTCGTCGCGACGAATTGCCGCGAATGCCGATTCGAGCGCTCTTCCGACTCGTGCAACAAGGAAAAAAGTAGTGTTGGCGATGCGCGGGCGATCGATTCGACCGGCGTTGCGCCGAACCCTCATCGGCCCAATGCGTCTCTAATCCGGCCGCCAATCTTCTTGAGGCGACCCAATATGGCCTGTCCGGCGGTGGATCGATGAGCGTCCGTCGAGACGCTCGCCTTTTGCGTTTGCAGCAATTCCGGGGAGGCCCTGAAGTCCTGATAACGTTCGAGTGCGGCAACGATGTGCTGCTGGAGCAAGGTGAGATTCACCGGCTTGTTGACGAACCGGAAGATGCGCGCTTCGTTGATCAGACTGATAATCAACTCGGAGTCGGATGCGCCGGTAGTCACGATGACAAGGGTCTCAGGATGCTGCTCTTTCAGCAACTTGAAAAGCACCGCGTTATCGACGCGGTCGGATTCCAGATCTGCAACGACCAGCGCAACTTCTTCGTCGGTCAAGGTTCGCAGTGCCGTATCGAGCGTCGAGCATTCCACCACACGGCAGATCCCGCCGGCCAGCTCGCGCACCGCCCGATACATCGACGCATCGCCCATCGACATCGTTACGAGCCTCGGATCGATGCGCGTGCCCTGCCGCGGCGGACTCGACTGCAACGCAATGCCGATGGTGACGGCCTCGTTGATTGTTGCCATCAGGTCGTTCTGGTTCCACGGTTTATTGATGAATCGATAGACCTCGCCGTCGTTGACAGAACCAACTATCGCAACCAGATCCGAATAACCGGTGAGCAAGATCCGAACGGTTGACGGCGACAAGCTCTTGGCCTGACGCAATAACTCGACCCCCAGCATTCCCGGCATGCGCTGGTCCGAGATCATCAGATGAACGTGTTTGCTCTTGAGGATCTTGAGCGCCTCCTCCCCAGAGGACGCCGTATCGACGTCATAGTTGCTGCGAAAAAGCGATCGTAGCGAATTCAGGATCCGCTCTTCATCATCGACAAAGAGAATTGATGGGCGACGCTGAATATCGGACGGCGTCGGCGTCTCTGTCGCATTGGAGTCGGGTTGCGGAGCCGGGTCGGGGTCTTGTTCTGACTTGACCGTGGCGATCACGCGGCGGAGAAGCGAGGCGTTGACCACCGATCGCGGCGCACGCATTGCCTGCCGATCCGAGGCATCGTTCGTTCGAGGGACCGGCGCGTCGGAAGACTTGCGGGTGTAAAAGGCCTGTTGCAATGCCTCCATGAACTCGCGCGCGCTACGGTGCCGGTCGGACGGTTGCTTGGCGAGACCACGCAGGATCACTTCGTCAATTTCCTGGGGAAGCCTCGGCTCGATGTCCGACGGCGGAGCCGGACTTTCCTTCATTACTTGATGCTTGAGAACGCCCGGTCCACCGGTATGCGGGCGGCAACCGGCCAGGATCTCATAGGCAATGACGGCCGCGGAGTAGATATCCGTTCGCTCATCGACCGGGGAGCCCTGGTACTGCTCGGGGGACATGTAATAAGGCGTACCCACGATTTCGCCGGCCATCTCGTCGATCGATCGATCGATCCGCGCGATGCCGAAATCGCTGATCTTGACGACACCTGCTTCGCTGACAAGAAGATTCGCGGGTTTGATGTCCCGATGAATCACCCCGCGGGAATGGGAATAGTCGAGGCCTTCGAAGAGCTGGACCAGCACCTCCGGAAAATCCCGCAGCTCGGGTCTCCAGCCGCCGATGATGTGCTCCCGCAAGGATCGTCCGCTCACACACTCCATAGCGATGAATGCGTTCTCGTCATCTTCGCCGTACTCGTAGATCGCGACGATGTTCGGATGCTGGAGGCTGCCCGCTGCTTGTGCCTCGCGCTTGAAGCGATCGAGAGTGGTCGGCAGATCACTGCTTGAAACGTCCGCCTTTCGCAGCAGCTTCAATGCGACATGACGCTGAATAACCGGGTCGAGCCCGCGGTAGACGACGCCCATCCCGCCCTTGCCGAGGGTCCCCACCACCTCGTACTTCCCGATCTTCAGGCTCTCGGTCATACGCGCGCCACGGGATTCGATGTCCGCTGGTCGGTTGGTACCGCGGCAATAGGCAGGACTACGGTGAATCGGGTGCCCACGCCCACCTTCGATACCACGCTGATGCGTCCGCCATGCTGCTCGACGATCTTGTAGACGATCGAAAGGCCCAAACCCGTCCCCTTGCCCACGTCTTTGGTCGTGAAAAACGGGTCGAAGATCTTCGGCAGGACATCTTCGGGAATGCCGTGGCCGTTGTCTTCAACATCGACGAAGACTTGATCCGCGCCCCGCATTCCGGTGCGGACGGTGATCACCCCGGAGGCGTCGTCGTTAGTCGCCTGGCCGGCATTGTTGATGAGGTTGAGCAGCACCTGGTTGATCTGCGACGGCGAGCAACTGATGGCGGGAACCTGTCCCAACTCTTTCTTGATCGTCTTGTATTTGATCGCATTCTTCGTAATGGCGAGCGCGCTCGCGACGCCTTCATTCAGGTCGAATTTATCGACCTTGCTGCGATCCAACCGCGCGAAATTCCGCAGGTTGCCAACGAGATCGCTGATCTGGGAGATGCCATACATGCCGTCTTTGATCAGGTTCTTCAAATCAGGCATGACCTGATTGGCGCGCATTTCATCGAGCAGCGATGAAACAGTTGCGAATTGCTTCGCAAGCGCCGCTTCATCGACCGCTTCGGAGCGCAACATTTCGAGCAATGCCTCGGTCTGATTGCTCATCTCGACGAGCTTTGGCAGCTGCCCGTCGACCGACTCGAGACTGGACTTGACATAGGCAAGCGGCGTGTTCACCTCGTGGGCGACGCCGGCGACCATCTGGCCAAGCGAGGACATCTTCTCGGTCTGGATCAGCACCGCTTCCTGCTGTTTCAATTGGACTAGCGCGCGTTCCAGATCGAGTGTGCGCTCGGAGACGCGCCGCTCCAATCCTTCATTTGCATCGCGCAACTTCAGGTTGATTCGGGTAATCATCTTGAAGCTTCCGATCAGCCGGAGCGCGAGCATGGAGACGATCGCGAGCAAGGATGCGGAATAGAACAGGAGATAGACGCGATACAGTTCGCCATCGTCGACGACGCGCTGAAACTCGTAGTCGACGGCCCGCGACAGGGTTTCGATGCGCTGTCCGACCGATGTCGTGAATATCGACTCTCGAAACGCCTGCTCCTCGACGATTCGCGTCTCCGCAATCTCGCGTGCGCGTCGTACAAATGGTTCGAACCCTTTGCGTTCGGATTCGAATTCCGCGATCGCCTCCTCGGCGGCGCGGCGCGATGCGGCGTTCGCCTGCGCGAGCACGGCATTCACCGCCGCAACCACGCGAAGCGTGGCGCGATCACGGAGACCGGCAGCGTTCGCCGCCACATTGAACGCCTTTTGTGATTCGATGAGCGCGCGATTCGCGCCCGCGAACCGATCGACCGATTGGATCTTGCTATTGAACGCCTGCTTGAGCTCTGCCAGCGTCTGATTGATCGCAGCGTTCGCAAGCACCTGGGCACGCACCGCGATTTCGTGCTGCGTGAGCGCAAGCGTAGTGGGCGTGATAGGCGCGACAAAGTCGGTATCGCGCAGGCTCACCTGCGAATTGCGAAGATCGATGAGCTTGTCGTTCCAGCGCGAATCGATCGACCGAAGGTGGGCCAGGTGCTGCCGGATCTCGTTCTGCGCGGTGAGATCCACGCGGCGCGCCATCAGATAAAGGTATCCCCATCCTCCAAGCAATGTGACGACGCATGTGAGGGCTCCGATGATGCGAAACGGCTTTCGCATTCGCGGTGAATCGCTTCGCTTCCCGTTTGGGTGCGCCTGCGCATCACGACGCCGATTGTCTTTCGATCCGAAGAAAAAGCCCACGATTGGACGAACGCACCGGTTGGGAGGGAGTGTTGCCCTTTTGGCAGTGCCCCGAGTATATCGCCGGGACTGCGACGAATTTCTCGTCGAGAAATCGTCAAACCGTGCAAATGTCAGTTCCGAGCCAGATTATGGAGATGGACTTTCGGCCCGGACAATCCAAGCGTTCGGGGCGCCGATCACCCGAAATCGTCCGATTGGAGAAGCCCTCGCGGGAACCCCCCAATTACGCTTCCTGGAGCCGATTGCCTTTCACAAGTGCGGACGTGAACGGTTCCGCAAGGTCGATGGAATCGTCGAGGGACCACCGTTCGCCCGCATCGCGCCCCAGGTCCACGCACCCCTGGAGAGAACCGCTTGGCTCGAAGTTGTGACGGCTCGCGACGATCCGCCAATGCGCGTCGATCCCATAGACGTTTAGATCGGTTTGCTTGTCGAATATCCCGCGCGCCTCGACGCTAACGAGATAGCAGAGGGCGACGATCGCTCCCCATCGCTCACATTGGTCGAGTGTCTTGCGCGGCAGGTTTGAGACGACCAATCCAGCGGCCTTGGCCCGATGGCTCCGAACGATCCCGACCGAGAAGCCGAATGCAAAGGCGATGAATACCGCATGAAAGTCGCCGCCATGCAGGAGATTCTCGTGCGCTTCGCCCACGCGCGCGACGATGAGCTGCATCGTCGCCCGTACGTCGTCGACACGTTGAAGTGCATACGGGGCATCGAGCACATCGCTCAGTGAATCGACTTCGCGCAGGCTTGCGAGCAGATCCTTTTCGGCGCTCGCCAATGCTTCGACATTGGCGCGCTTGCCCCATGACAAGTATTCGGCGTCGCTCAGGCGATCGCTCGATCCTCGGACCGAGGACCACAGGCCCACCGCGCTTCGCAATATCACCGTACAACCTCCGGCTGCGCTAGACGTAACGAACCCCGGCGCCGATACAACGGTCGCCGAGCGGATATCCCAGAATCAGTTCTCAGAAATTGGCCGTCGAGTCGCCCGACGGGATCGACGCTTCTCGATCCTCGTAATATCGGCCTGAACGCGCCGACGCTTGAGTACGAACGGCAGTGCGGCGGGGCTTGGACCGCTTGAACGCAAATCCGGAGACTTTGGCTCCGATGGCGAAGATAGTTGGTGGGCCGTGCAGGATTCGAACCTGCGACCAACGGATTAAAAGTCCGCTGCTCTACCAACTGAGCTAACGACCCGGTATTTCGCTGACGCGCGTGGCTGGAAACGCACTGGGAGAACGGTCCGGCAATGTGGCGTTTGTCAAGATTTCTCTTGAGATTCTGCTGACCTCAATCGAGTGCGCGCTCATCCCGAAAGGTGCGGGATTGTATTGATCGGACCCAAGTGCTGTCAAACGATTTGCCTGGAGCGGGCAATTCACAGTCGCTCTCCCCGCGGCGCTGACAGGGATGGCTGGTTAGCCGCAACTGTCCGGTAGAGCAGTTTCCCGAGGACGGGGACGTCAAGCACGCGTCTGGAGAATTCGCTGCGACGCCTTAGCCGCCCATCGCGGCATCTTTTTCTGTCGGATGGTTCGACGCGACGACCGCGCTGCGCTATCGGCGGCTCAAGCGCTGGCGAGCCTGATCCGCTGCGGGAGTCTTCGGATACTTGTCGACGACGGCCCGAAGGGTCTGCCGCGCGCCATTCAGATCACCGAGCTCTGCCTGGCTCGAGGCGATGTTGAGCATCGCGTCCGAGGCCTTCGCGTTGTCCGGCCAAGTGGTGACCACCCGTTCCTGCGCGGAAATAGCGGCCTTGTAGTCGCGCAATGCATAGTGCCCGTTGCCGACCCAGTACTGGGCACTGGGCGTGAGCTGGCTTTGCGGAAACTGCTCCATGAAACCACGGAACTGCGTAATAGCGACTTGATAGTTGCCGAGCTTGAACTGGTTGAGCGCCGACTCATACGTCTTCGTTTCATTGGCAGCGTCGAGTGCCACGCGCTCTTGTTGAGACCGGTCCTGTGCAAGCTTCTCATCGCGTTGCTTCTGATCGTCGGCCCGTGCCTGCTCCATTCGCCGCAGGCGGTTGTCAAGATCGACATACAGATCCTTGCCCCGCTTCTCCTGCTGCTCGATCTGGTTCTGCAGCACTTCAAGCGCGCCTCGCAAGCGTGCCATTTCCGTCTTTGCACTTTCAATCTGGGTGCCCAGATCGACGATCGCGCGCCGATCCGAGACGTCCGTCTCGACCTTGGAAAACCGGGAGTCGAAGCTGCGCTGCAACGACTCGATTTGGGTTCGCATCTGATCGATGCGCCGGCGGGCCTCCTCGTCATCGAACAGTCCGGCACGGACCGGCAAGGCGACCAACGCCGACAAGGTAAGCAGGCAGTAGGCGATGGATTTCATATCAGAATTCGTTCCCATACAGCATATCGCCCCGGCGGTTCTCGGCGTAGTCCGACTCGGTCCTGCCGTTGCGCCGCGGTTTTTCCTCACCGAAGCTGACGGTTTCGATCTGCCCGTCACGCGCACCCATCAAAACGAGCATGCGCTTGACGGCTTCCGCCCGTCGTTGCCCCAACGCGAGGTTGTATTCGCGGCTGCCGCGCTCGTCGGTATTGCCCTGGATCATCATTTTCGAGCTGCCGTTCTTCGACAGGTAGCCGGCGTGGGCCTGCAACATCGGACGATATTTCTCGCCGACGTCGTTGCTGTCGAACTCGAAAAACACGCTGCGCTCGCCGAGCAGCCCTTTCTTGAGATCGTCCGTCGCGCCAGTTGCTTGCGACGTGAGCGGCCTCACGTCAAGCGTTGGCGGTGTGACGCCCCCGGTCCCCGGTCCAGCCGGCCGTGGCGTCGTCGCGCCGGGTGTCCCACTTGCAATCGGCGCTGTCGCATCCGGGGTGCTTGAGCATCCGGCCAATCCGATCGCCGCCGCGGTCACTACACTCAATACATAGACTAGCTTGCGCATAAACCCCTCCAATTATCATCAAACCACGTCGCGTTCTTGCGAACGCGCCCACTCCGTTTCCACGTCAATTGACGAACGGTCCCCATGCGGGTTCCCGCACATCGGCCGCCTGGATCGAAAGCCGCTGCTTCACACGGCCGTCGCTCGACACCGCCGACAGCACACCGCGGCCGCCGGCATCGGTTGCGTAGAGAATCATCTTGCTGTTCGGTGCGACGCTCGGGGACTCATCGCGCGAGCCATCAGTCAGGTTCTGAATCTGGCGCGTCGCGAGATCGAAAATCGCGATCTGGTAGCGCCCGTCGTTCCGCGCAACATAGACGAGATTCTTACCGTCGGCGCTGAGCCGCGGCGACACATTGTATGAACCTTCGAAGGTGACGCGTTGCGCGTTGCCGCCGGCGCTTGGCATCCGATAGATCTGCGGACTCCCGCCTCGATCCGACGTGAAATAGATCGTGCTGCCATCGGGCGAGAACACCGGCTCGGTATCGATTGAATTGGAGTTCGAAATGCGCCGCGGGGCGCCCGACCCGTCCGTATTCACGAGGTAGATCTGCGAATTGCCGCTGAGCGTGAGGACGACTGCCATCTGATCGCCGCGTGGCGACCATGCCGGGGCGCTGTTCGATCCGCGGGCGCCGGCTACGACAGTCTGCTTGCCCTGCAATACGTTCTGCACATAGACGATCGGCTTCTTTTGCTGGAACGATACATAGGCGAGTCGTGTCCCGTCCGGCGACCACGTGGGCGACATGATCGGTTCGGGTGATATGAGAATCGGCGTGGCACCGAATCCGTCGGCATCGGCAACATGCAGCTCGTGGCGCGCGCCCTGCTTGACGATGTAGGCGATGCGCGTACTGAATACCCCCTTGTCGCCGGTCAACTGTTCGTACACGTAGTCGGCGATTCGATGCGCGATCGCTCGTAGCTGGTTGCCGGATGCCGCGAAGACCAGGCCACCCAATTCCGCGCGCTTGGTCACATCGGCTAAGCGAAACCGAACCTCGAAGCGCCCCCCGGATACGGGCGATGCCGCGCCTATCAGGGCGGCGTCGGCACTTCGATTGCGCATGTCATCGAAGTTGAGTTGCGCGATTTCGGTCGGCACCGGGTTCGGTGCGCCGGCCGTGATCAACTTGAATCGTCCACTTCGCTCCAGATCGGCAGCGATGATTTGGGTCACCTGTACCGGCAATCCCGCCTCGTTTGCGAAGGGCAGGATCGCGATCGGAATCAAGTTGGTGCCGCCGCCGGTAATCTCGATGTTGAGCTGCGCGCGCGCGCTCGAGAAGGTGACCGCGAAGATCAAGGTCGCCAGGAAGCTCCTCAGCAGATTTTTCTTCGTCATGGTCGAGCAGGCTGACATGTGGGGCTAATAGGAGGGGAAATTTGGCTTGATGTCAGCCCAGTCACCGAATCCGGGTTGGCCGGGCGCAACTTTCGAGAGAGAGCCCATTCAAGGGACACAGCGATCCGGAGTTGCGATCTCCGAATTCTTGGGGAAGTCGGTCCCGGAATATTCCTGCGGCCGGTAGGTCGAGAAGTTTGCGTCATTGTCACCGGAGCGTCAATTATAGGTGTGCAATTTGCGCAATTTACTCAGAAGAGTGATGGGCGGTCACTCAAGCGGACGGAAGGTGAGACGCAATTCACGTTCAAACAGTTCCGGATCGTCCGGCCGTGGGAGGGGAGAACTCTTCAAAATGGCGCGCTCCACGCTCTCATCATAAGCCTTCACGCCACTTGATTTTCGTAATCGTACGCTCACGACCTCGCCCGTGGGAAGCTGGACAACATCGAACAAGGCTTCCGGATTGCCGCTGATGCCGTCGGGGACCAGTACGTTGCCGCGAATTTTCGCGCGAATCTTGTCGATCCAGGTCGCCCGGGCACGGTTGTCGCCCCCCGAAACCGCCTGCTTGGCCAGAAGATCCCGCATCGCTTTCTCGCGGCGCGCCGCCTCGGCCTCCCGCGCGAGCTGGTCCTTGACGGTTTTTTCTTGGTCGCGATCGAGCTCGCGGGCGAGCTCCTTGTCCAAGCGTTCCCGCTCCGTCCGCTCAAAATTCTTCCGCTCCTTTTCCTTACGATCGCGTTCTTTGCGGTCCTGATCGAGTTTTTTTTCGTGCTCCAACTTCTCGCGCTCTTCCTTCTGTTTTTTCTGCTTTTCCTGCTCGATCGCGATGTCGGGTTTGGGTGGCGCTGGCTTTTCCACCGGCGGGGGTGGCGGCGCGGGCTTCGGTTCCGGCTTCGGCGGCGTCGGCAGCGGCTCGGGTTTGGGCGTGGGAGGAGGAGGCGGTTGCGCCGGTACGGAAGGCGCCTGGGTCCATAGCTCGGCCATGATCGGCGACGGCGGCTTCGTCTGCCAGCGTACCGTGAAGAACAAGAATACAAACAACAGCACATGCACTACGACCGCCATCGTGGCGGCCGGCCAACTCCCCGGCTCGGTGCGCGGGACGTACCTCATCGTGCGTCCGGTTTTACCAGCAGGCCGACCCGTTTCACGTTCTGCCGCTGAAGCTCGTCCATCACCTTCATGATCATCTCGTACTTCACTTCCTTGTCGCCCGCGATGAGCACAGGCTGTTCCGGATTGCGCCGCTGCAGTTCGCGCACGAATGTGGCGAGCTGCGCCTGGGTCACCTTCTGTTCGGTGGCCTGACCTTTGGCGGTTTCGCGGATGGACAGTGATCCGTCAGCACGGACCTGGATTTCCACTGGTGGGACGGGTGGCTGCTGGGAGGCTTTGCCCACCGACGGCAAGTCGATCACGCCGGGTGTGACAAGGGGTGCAGTCACCATGAAAATGACGAGCAGGACGAGCATCACGTCGATATACGGCACGACATTGATTTCGTTCTTGAGGCGGCGCTGTCGCATCAGTGCTTCCCTACAGTTCTGGCGGGCACATTCGTCTCGACGCCTTAGAAATTCCGCGGGGCAGGCGGATACGCTGCCTGCGTCGCGCTCGCGGCCGGCGCGCGCGATTGCTGCGAGGCATCGGCGGCAGCGTGGCGTTGCAGGATGTTGAGGAACTCTTCGATAAAGCTCTCGAACCGGATTGCGACGCGATCAATCTCGTGCGAGTAGCGGTTGTACGCAACGACCGCGGGAATCGCCGCGAAAAGGCCGATCGCGGTCGCCACCAGTGCTTCGGCGATCCCCGGTGCAACCTGCGCGAGCGTCGCCTGACCCACATTCGCCAAACCACGAAACGAATTCATGATGCCCCACACCGTACCAAGAAGGCCGACATAGGGGCTCACCGAGCCGACCGAGGCGAGAAACGCAAGATGCGATTCGAGCGTATCCATTTCCCGCTGATAGGTCGCACGCATTGCGCGTCGCGCACCGTCGATCAAAAGACTGGGATCCCCGGGGCGCTGTCCACGCAGCTTCACGAAATCGCGAAAACCCGATTCGAAGATCCGCTCCAGGCTGCCCGATTTGTTGCGCGCATTGGTGGCGTTCTGGTAGAGCGCGTTCAGATCGGCGCGACTCCAGAACAGCCGCTCGAATGTGTCGGTTTCCTTTCTGGCGCGTCCGACCGTGAACATCTTCTGAAAGATGTAGAACCACGAGACGACCGAGACGAAAAGCAGCAATCCCATCACCGCCTGTACGACGACGCTCGCTTGAAGAATCAGCGTCAGGATGGAAAGATCGTGGGATACGTTCATTCTGATTGGCCCAATGTTGTTCTGACCGCTCGCGGCATGCGCGCAGGCTTCCATGAGTGCGGATCCACACAGCCAAGCTCGACGCGCGCACTAACCAGCACTTCTGCAGGCGCGCCCTTGGCGTCGCGCAAGACACGCTGCGTGAATTCGAGGCTCGCAAAGCCTACTTTAGCAACTTCCGCCGTGATCGTGAGCCTATCGTTGAGCCGCGCCGGACGCTTGAAGTCGATCCGGATGCCCCGCACGACGAACATGACCGCCTCGCGTTCCGCGAGCTCCACGAGATCGAACCCAAGATGCAGCAGGAGCTCGGTTCGCGCGGCCTCCAGAAAATCGAGATAGGTGGCGTGATACACGACACCGCCCGCATCGGTATGTTGATAGTAGACGCGCTGGCTGGTGCTGAATATTTTGTCAGGTCGCTTCATGCATGATGCCGGTTGGAGGCGAGCGTGGTGAGCGCTAACAGACGGACGCGTCCTGGCACCCGGACCAGCGGCGCCATGCCGAATCGGGGAAGCACGTGCGCCACCGAGTCACGCGACATCAACCTGCCATTGATATTCGAGTATCGGTAAACGGTGTGAACACTGGAATGGGGTTGTCGATTGGAAAGTTTGCGGGCGGGCGCATCTTGAATCCCCCGCTTCGCCGTCCCCTTTGACACGAGGGTAAGTTCGCGCGTCGGAACTAGATTTTCGCATCGCCAGGCGATTCGATCCAAAGATCGGGTGTGCTGGGCGCAGCCGGTGGAGTCAGGCCAAAGTGACGATACGCGAGCTGTGTGGCGATACGACCGCGTGGCGTGCGCTGCAGGAAACCTTGCTGGATCAGATACGGTTCGATGACATCTTCGATCGTGTCGCGCTCTTCGCTCAACGCTGCGGCAAGGTTGTCCACACCGACCGGGCCGCCGTCGAACTTCTGCATCACAGCAAGAAGGAGCTTGCGATCCAGCACATCCAATCCGATGGCATCGACGTCGAGCATCGCCAGCGCCGCATCGGCCACGGCTTGAGTCACCTTGCCCTCCGCGCGAACCTGCGCAAAGTCGCGCACACGCCGCAATAGCCGATTCGCGATCCGCGGCGTACCGCGTGCGCGCCGGGCGATTTCGAGCGCACCCTCCGGCGTGAACGCGCATTCGAGCAACGTCGCTGATCGGGAAACGATCCGCTGTAGCTCATCCGGCGTGTAGAACTCCAGACGCGAAACAATCCCGAAGCGATCACGCAGCGGGTTGGTGAGCATCCCTGCCCGCGTGGTTGCCCCGACCAAGGTGAACGGCTGCAAATCGAGCTTCACCGATCGCGCGGCTGGCCCCTCGCCGATCATGATGTCGATCTGAAAATCTTCGAGCGCGGGATAAAGAATCTCCTCGACGACCGCCGAGAGCCGGTGAATCTCATCGATGAAAAGCACATCGTTCGGCTCGAGGTTGGTGAGTAGCGCCGCAAGATCGCCGGCCCGCTCGAGCACCGGGCCCGAGGTATGCCGCAGATTGACGCCCATTTCCCGGGCGATGATGTGCGCGAGCGTGGTCTTGCCGAGCCCCGGCGGTCCGAAGAGCAACACATGATCGAGCGATTCCTTACGGCCGCGCGCCGCCTCGATGAAAATCGAGAGTTGGCCGCGCACCTTTTCCTGCCCGACGTATTCCGCCAGTGCTTTGGGTCGCAGTGCGCGTTCGAACACCTCCTCGTGCTTGCTCGCGGGCGCAGCGGAGATCAGCCGGTCGGTTTCAATGGCCACGGCACGAGGCTCGCGTAACGTTGACGGGTGGGAAGCGCAATTCTATATGCCTGGGCTTCACGCCCGTGCGAGCCGTTTGAGTGCGAGCTTGATGCCGTCTGATACCCCAACGCTTTCGGGCAGATCCTTGAGGGAGGCGATCGCCTCGCGCTCGTTGTAGCCAAGTGCCAACAACGCCTGCAGAATGTCCGATGACGGGGTGGCGGGCCGATTCAACGCGATATCGGTGGTCAGATCGGCGCCCAGCTTTCCTTTCAGCTCCAGCAACAAACGCTCGGCGGTTTTCTTGCCGATGCCTGGCACCCGCGTAAATCGCCCGGCTTCCTGCATCGTGACCGCTTCGGCGATCTCGGCGACGGTCATGCCGGACAAGATGGCGAGCGCGGTACGTGGTCCCACGCCGCTGATCCGCACCAACTGCCGAAACGCGCCCCGCTCCTGATCGGAACCAAAGCCATACAACAGGTGCGCGTCTTCGCGCACGATCATCTGGGTGAGCAAGGTGACGCGCTCACCGATCGCAGGCAGGTGATAGAACGTGCTCATCGGTACATCGAGCTCGTAGCCCACGCCCTGGCAGTCGACCATGATCGATGGCGGATTCTTGGCAACCAGCGCACCTTGAATGCGCCCGATCATCGCACTCTCGCCGGGCTTTTGCCGATCAGACGCCCGCCGCGCATGCGCAATCCCGCGGTCGCCAGACTGCCCATCCCTTGCCCACCATGGGCATGGCAAATCGCGCAGGCAAGGGCGTCAGCCGCATCGGGTTGCGGATAGCCGGCCAGATGGAGCAATCGTTTGACCATGTCTTGTACCTGCTCCTTCTTGGCGTGGCCGTTACCCACGACCGATTGTTTGACCTGAAGCGCCGTGTACTCCGCAACCGGAAGCTGCGCTAGTACCGCCGCACAGATCGCCGTGCCGCGAGCCTGGCCTAACAACAAGGTTGATTGCGGATTGACATTGACGAACACCTTTTCGATCGCCACCTGCGAGGGCCGGTGCGCTTCGATCACTTCCCGCAGGTTCTCCAAAAGGATCCGCAAACGATCGGGCAAAGCCGCGTCGCTGGGCGATTTGACGCACCCGCTGGTCACATACGCAAGCTTGGATCCGGTTTTCTCGATGACACCGAATCCGGTGATGCGAAGTCCTGGATCGATGCCCAGTATGCGAAGCGTGGCGTGCGCCGAATGCTCAAGACTCATCGGGACATTATAGGGAGGAATCTGCGCGGCAGACCGCACAGATTCCTGGCGCCTCACATATCGAGTAGTGCGGTGGTGTAGACGTCCTGAACGTCGTCGAGCGATTCCAGCGCATCCAGCAACTTCTGCATGCGCGCCACATCGTCACCGGTCAATGCCGTTTCGGTGCCGGGCCGCATGGTGATCTCGGCGACTTCAGCCTTGAGCCCGGCCTTGGTCAGGGCATTCTGCACGACCGTGAAATCGTTCGGCGCACAAATCACTTCAAGCGAGCCGTCATCGTTGTTGATCACGTCGTCGGCGCCGGCGTCGAGCGCGACCTCCATGAGCTTGTCTTCGCTGGTGCCTGGCGCGAACACGAACTGGCCGCAGTGCTTGAACAGGAACGCTACCGAGCCGTCTGTTCCCAGATTGCCACCATTCTTTGCGAAGGCATGCCGCACATCAGCGACGGTGCGTGTGCGATTGTCGGTGAGGCAGTCGACGATCACCGCCGCCCCGCCGATGCCATAGCCTTCGTAGCGGATCTCTTCGTAATTCACGCCCTCCAACTCGCCCGATCCGCGTTTGATCGCGCGCTCGATGTTGTCCTTGGGCATATTCGATTCCTGGGCTTTCTCCACCGCCAGGCGTAAGCGTGGATTCATCGCCGGATCGCCACCGCCCATGCGGCCCGCCACCGTGATCTCCTTGATGAGGCGAGTGAAAACCTTGCCTCGCTTCGCATCGACCCTTTCTTTCTTGTGGCGAATATTCGCCCACTTCGAATGACCAGCCATGAATCCAACCTGAAATGTGCTCGAGCAATTGGGTGCCAACAGGTGCACGGATCGAACGGGCGGCGGCTCGCGCCGTCGCATTGCAGGAGTTCGGGCACCGGGAAGCTTATAATTTTAGCATTCACCTCTCGTCTCGCCGCGCCCCCTCCGAAGGATTGTTCAAATGGCTGATCCGCTCATCATCGCCCGAGTTGGCGACAAGGACATTGCGCTGTTGCCCAGTCTCGCCAATCGGCACGGGTTGATCGCAGGCGCCACCGGCACCGGCAAGACCGTCACGCTGCAGGTGCTGGCGCAGCGATTCTCGAAAATCGGCGTGCCGGTCTTCATGGCCGACGTCAAAGGCGACCTGACCGGGATCTCCGCACCGGGGACCTTGTCGACCAAGATGGCGGACCGCTTGAAGTCGCTTGGAATTCCGGAGCCTGAATGGGAAGGGTGCCCGGCGACCCTGTGGGACGTCTATGGAACCATGGGGCATCCGGTCCGCACCACGATCTCCGAGATGGGACCGCTCCTGATGGCGCGCCTCTTGAATCTCAACGAGACCCAGCAGGGCGTGCTGACGATCGTCTTCAAGGTCGCCGACGACAACGGGCTCCTGCTTCTCGATCTCAAGGACCTGCGCGCAATGCTGCAGTTTGTCGGCGAGAACGCGAAGCAATTCACCACCGAATACGGCAACGTCTCCGCGGCTTCGGTCGGCGCGATCCAACGCGGCTTGCTCGAACTGGAGCAGCAAGGAGCAGAAAGTTTTTTCGGCGAACCGGCGCTTGATGTCGATGATTTGATCCAGACCGATTCAAAGGGGCGCGGCACGATCAACATCCTCGCCGCCGACAAGCTGATGCTCTCGCCCAAGCTGTACTCGACATTCCTCCTCTATCTTCTCTCCGAGCTGTTCGAACGTCTGCCGGAGGTCGGGGACCTCGAAAAACCGAAGCTCGTTTTCTTTTTCGACGAAGCCCATCTGCTCTTCACCGACACACCCAAGGCACTGCTCGAGAAGATCGAGCAAGTCGTGCGGCTTATCCGCTCCAAGGGGGTGGGCGTCTATTTCGTGACGCAGAATCCGCTCGATATTCCGGAGAGCGTGCTGGGGCAACTCGGCAACCGCGTGCAACACGCGCTAAGAGCGTTCACGCCCAAGGATCAAAAGGCGGTGCAGACCGCGGCCGATACGATGCGCGCCAATCCGAAGCTGAAGACAGCGGAAGTGATCACCACGCTTGGCGTCGGCGAAGCATTGATTTCATTTCTCGATGCCAAGGGGAGTCCACACATCGTCGAGCGCGCATTCATATTGCCGCCGGCCGGCCGGCTCGGACCGATCGATGCGGCCGAGCGCAAGCGTCTCATTGAAGGATCCCCGATCGCCGGACACTACGAAAAACAGATCGATCGGGAATCCGCGTACGAAAAATTGACCGGCAAAGCCGGCGGCGGGAAAGGCGTCGGTCAAACCCAAACGCCTGCCCCTGCACCGACATCATCGCCCGCGCCGCATCGACCGATGGAATCCCCAACCGCAGAGAGCGGCAGCACCGCTTCCGGTTCCATGATGGGGTCGATCGGCGAAATGATCTGGGGCAGCACCGGCCCACGAGGCGGCCGGCGTGAGGGCGTGCTGCAATCGGCCGCGAAGAGCGCCGCGCGTTCGATCGGCTCGCAGGTCGGCCGTGAAATTATTCGTGGCGTGCTCGGTTCGATACTGGGCAAGCGTTGATTGCACGCAGATTCGATAACCGGAGAACTTCAAAATGGATCTAGGCATTCGTGGGCGTAAGGCGCTCGTGTGCGCGGCAAGCAAAGGGCTGGGCAAGGCATGCGCGATGTCATTGGCGCGTGAAGGCGTCGAGCTCATCATCACCGCGCGAGGACGCGAGACGCTCGAAGCCGCGGCCGAAGAGATTCGTCGAGCCACCGGAGCGAAAGTCACGACGGTGGCGGGCGACATCGCCACGGAGAAAGGACGCAACGACGCGCTTGCGGCCTGCCCCAACCCGGACATCCTGATCAACAACGCAGGGGGTCCGGCGCCAGGAGATTTTCGCAACTGGACACGCGATGACTGGATCAGCGCACTCGATGCGAACATGCTCGCACCGATCGAGCTGATCCGGCGCACGATCGATCACATGACCGGCCAGCGCTTCGGGCGCATCGTCAACATCACATCGGGTGCGGTGAAGCATCCGATCGATGTGCTCGGCCTGTCGAACGGCGCGCGCACCGGCCTCACCGGGTTCTGCTCGGGAATTTCCCGCCAAGTGGCCAAGTACAACGTGACCATCAACAGCATCCTGCCCGGCTTCCATGCGACCGAACGCATGAACGCCACGATGGCCGCGATGGCGCAGAAGAATGGCATCTCGGTCGAGCAGATGACGAAGCAGCGCATCGCGAATATTCCGGCTGAACGCATCGGCGATCCTGGCGAATTCGGCGATGCCTGCGCCTATCTTTGCAGCGCCCAGGCGGGATTCATCATCGGACAGAATCTGCTGCTCGATGGCGGAGCCTTTCCAGGGACGTTTTGATGCGTCACGCCAATTGGCGGACACCGATGGTCGTGCTGGCCTTCGGATCCGCCATGCTTGCCATCTCGGTCGGCATTCGACACGGCTTCGGTTTGTTTCTTCAACCGATGAGCATCGATCACGCCTGGGGGCGCGAGATCTTCGGATTCGCGATCGCCTTGCAGAATCTCGTTTGGGGCGCCACGCAGCCGTTCACCGGCATGTTCGCCGATCGCTACGGTGCCGGACGCACAGCGCTCTTCGGTTGTGGATTCTATGTGGGCGGGCTACTGCTGATGGCGCACTCCCACAGTGCCATGACCCTTGCGCTGTCAGCGGGTGTCCTGATCGGTATCGGACTGAGCTGTACGACATTCGCCACCGTGTTCGCCGCGATCGGCCGCTCGGTGCCCGCCGAGAAGCGCAGCATGGCGATGGGGCTCTCGGGTGCGGTCGGATCGTTTGGCCAGTTCCTGTTCATGCCGATTGAACAGGGCCTCTTGTCCTGGTTCGGCTGGTCGACGGCCCTCATGTTGCTGGCGCTGGTGACCCTTCTCATCATTCCGTTATCGAGCGCGCTCTTCGACGATGCTCGTGCGCCCGCACACGCGACCGACCTCACCATACGCGGCGCATTGCGCGAGGCGGGCGCGCATCGCGGATTCATCCTGCTCTCGGCCGGGTATTTTGTTTGCGGCTTTCACGTCACGTTCATCGGTACCCATTTGCCCGCATTTCTCGCGGACAAAGGGCTCTCGGCCGGCGTGGCAACGATGACATTGGCTCTGGTCGGACTGTTGAATATCTTCGGCTCCTACATGGCCGGAGCGTTGGGATCGCGCTGGCGAAAGCCGCTGATTCTCACTTGGATATACGGCTTTCGTGCGGTGTCGATCACGTTGTTCGCTTTCGTGATTCCGCTCACCGAATGGAGCGCCTATGCGTTCGGCATTGCCATGGGATTGACGTGGCTCGCCACGGTGCCCCTCACCGCGGGCACGGTCGCGAGCATCTTTGGCGTAAAGAACATGTCGATGCTGGCCGGCATCACGTTCTTCTGCCACCAAGTCGGTGCGTTTATCGGTGGGTGGTTGGGGGGCAGACTGTTCGACACGACTGGTTCGTACGACATCGTGTGGATGGCCGCGATCGGCCTTGGCGTTATCGCGGCCCTGCTGAGCTGGCCCGTCACCGAGCGCCCGGTTGCACGTCTCGCGCCATCCGGTGCGTCCTGACATGAACCGGATCATGACGCAATCGGCCGACCGTAGCGCTTCGGCGGCCTAGCGAGATACGGTCGAACGCATCCATGGCGCCCGAGATTTCGCTTGCAACCGCAAAGGAGCTACCCGCGCTGGTCGAGTTGCTGGGAATTCTCTTCAGTCAAGAGCGCGAGTTCGTCCCAGACCCAGCGCGTCAACGCCGTGGACTGGAAAGCATCCTTGCGAATCCGTCTATTGGTGCACTCTTCGTTGCCACAGATCGAACGGACAAGGAATCGCGGGTGATCGGCATGGCCAATCTCTTGTACTCGGAGAGCACCTTCCTCGGCGGACCGGTCGCGTGGCTCGAAGATGTCGTGGTCCATCCGCAGTGGCGCGGCCAAGGGGTCGGCACCGCCCTGCTCGATCGCATCAAGACATTTGCGCGCGAACAAGGCCTGTTGCGCATCACGCTGCTCACCGATTTCGACAACGCCACCGCGATCCGGCGCTACGAAAGCGCCGGATTCATTCGCTCGACCATGATCCCGATGCGGGTCGTGTTTGGTGATGATTGATGCGTCAATGCACTCGCGGACTAGCGGACTAGCGCTGCGCTTGCGCTGAAACGTCCTTCGCCCGTTTCACATGGTCGTAGTAGGCCGGAATCGCGATTGCCGCAAGAATGCCGGTAACAAAGACCACCGGCATGAACATCGCGAGAATCGTTACGCCAACACTGTTCGGGGGCGTCTTCAGCCCGTACTCGTTCTCGCCGTCAGTGCCTGAGGCACATTCGCATCAGCCGACTAATCGAGTCCGCCGACAATCGCGCTAGGCATCTGCGCGGCAGACCCCGCAGACTCGTCTTCAGAACGCGTAGGTGACGTGCGCCTGGATCACCGGATACCAGCGATAGGTTTTCAGATCATCGCTCAGCTGCGCTGCTTCGGCGTTCGCGTCGCTTTGCAGTTGTGCGCACTGTGCTCCCGTAAGCACCGTTCCGCACGTCACATTCAGCGAGGCCTTGGCCTTTGAAAGATAGGCCGCGCCGAAATCCATCGCGAAGTTCCAGCCTTTGTCGCGTGCCACCGCTCGCCCGAAACCAAACCCGAGATAGGGTGCTGCACGATTGAACTTGATCGTTCCATCGGCCGCGCCGACAGCGGCGGCCGTATAGGTGACGCCGTTGAACGTGTAGGTCGCGGTGCTGGAGGGCTTCGCATCGACCTTGAGCTTGTCGTCATTCAACATGACGCCGGCCGAGAGCCGAAATACGCTGCCGCCGGGATGCCAGTCGAGCAGGATCGGCATATTGCGAAGCTGCAGGCGCGCCTTGTAGTCGACATCGCTCGACGAAAAATCACGCGAAAGATTTCCGCCGGCGATAAACACCCGCGCGCTGAGCTGATCGGTGAGTCCAATGCCCAAGCCTGCGCCGACACCGAGCGTGCCGGCGTTCAAATCGAGTGCAAAGGATGCTTGGGCGAGGGCAACCGATGGCGTGAGAGCGGCGGCGAGGATCGATGCGGCGATGATCGGGCGCATGTCAGAAATTCTCCTGGAGGGACAAGCAAGGGTTTGAATGGGTCGCGCGGCAAAGCGGCGGCGTGAAAATCGCGGGACGAAGTAGGCCAGATTTAAGTGCGGTCGCGGTGACTCTTCAATGTGCACCGCGCACGATTCCGACGGACGCATGCAAAAAGTGGACGATCGATCCATCCACGGATGGATGCGGACTCGCAGGCCCCGGTAATCTTTACGTTATGATCGATTTTCGTTCGCGGCGCCTCCCCGAAATTCATGGCTTCAGCAGGCCGTCCCGTATCAATCGTTTCGGCACTCATCATCTTTGCGATGAGTCTTGCGGCGTACTCGCAGGACTATGCACGCGAGCGACGCTGGGCGGATGAGATCACCCCAGCGGTGGTTGTCGGAGATCCGGTCTGGTTGGCGCTTGCGGGTGGCCACAAATTCTTGAATCTGCTCGCCGAGGCTAACGGCGCCAAGGCGGCCATCCTGTTGGTGCACGGCGTCGGCGTGCATCCGGATCACGGTGTGATCGGGATTCTGCGCTCGAAGCTAAACGACCTTGGCTATACCACGCTGTCGGCGCAGATGCCGGTCGCCAAGAGCGAAGGCGCTGGTGTTGAAGATTATTACCCTGCCCTGTTTACGCAGGCCGGCGAGCGGATCGCGGTGGCAACGCGCTACTTGCAGTCGAAGGGTTACCGAAACATCGTGCTGGCTTCGCACAGCATGGCGCATGGATGTCGAACGTGCATCTTGGCACAGCATCCGACCCACCTTACCGCGCGTGGGTTTCGATGGGCCTCACCGGGCGCTTTTGGGATGCCAGCCTGATTAGCATTCCTTGGCTCGACATCGAATGGTTTCCCGGGAAATTACGGCTGCCGATTCTCGATGTCTATGGTGAGCGGGACCTCGCGCCGACACTTGCCGGCGTTCGCGCGCGCGCCAACGCCCTTGCGCATATCCCGCGATCCGAACAGGTCATGATCGCGGGCGCCGACCATCACTACACCGGCAAGGAAGCGGAGCTTGCCGCTGCCATCCACCGATTCATCGCGAAGATCGTTCAATAATCCATGTACCTTCCAGCCCAATTCGACGAGCAGCGAATCGAGGTGATGCACGATCTGATTCGCGCGCATCCGCTGGCATCGATCATCACTGTCTTGGACGGAAAGCCGACTGCCGATCACATTCCCATGCGGATCGCGCCGGCGCCCGCGCCGTTCGGAACCTTGCGCGGGCATGTGGCGCGGGCCAACCCTCTATGGCGGAACATCGCGGCCGGCGCCGACGCGCTCGCGATCTTTCAGGGACCAAATCTCTACATTTCGCCGTCGCACTATGCAACAAAGCGCGAGACGGCCAAGGTCGTGCCGACCTGGAACTACGCCGTCGTGCACGCCCACGGCACGCTGCGTGCAATCGACGATCCGCATTGGCTGCGCCAATTTCTCGATGGACTCACGGACCAGCACGAGTCGAAACGCGCCGCGCCATGGAAAGTCACGGATGCGCCGGAGGATTTCGTGAATGCGCAGCTCAAGGCAATCGTCGGCATCGAGCTTACGATCACCAACCTCGTCGGCAAATGGAAGGTGAGCCAGAACCGTCTGCCGATCGATCGTCAAAGCACGATAGATGGGCTTCGCAGCGACAGCGGCCTCGGCGCCGGCGCCATGGCCGATCTGATCGAGCGCGCATTCAAAGGATGACGAATCCCGTCATGGCAACTGAACACATCGTCGACTATGTGATCGTCGGCGCAGGGTCGGCCGGCTGCGTATTAGCCGATCGGCTCACCGCCAATGGCAGATATCGGGTACTCATACTCGAGGCGGGGCCCGCTGACACCAATCGATGGATTCATATTCCACTTGGCTACGGCAAGCTCTTCGCCATGCCCGCGGTCAACTGGATGTACCAATCGGACCCTGAGCCGCACTTGAAGGGCCGCAGTGTCTTTACCCCGCGGGGCAAGGTGATCGGCGGGTCGAGCTCGATCAACGGCCTGGTCTACATTCGCGGCCAACGCGAAGACTTCGACGATTGGGCCCGGCTTGGCAATGCGGGATGGGGATACGACGATGTCCTCCCCTATTTCAAGAAGGCGGAAGATCAGCAACGCGGCGCGAACGACTACCACGGCAAGGGCGGTCCGCTATCGGTCTCGGATCTCCCCGACAAGCATGAGCTCGCCGACGCTTATATTGCCGCAGCCGAAGAGATTGGAATTCCGCGCAATGATGATTTCAACGGCGCGCAGCAGGAAGGCGCGGGATATTTTCAAGCAACTGCGCGCAACGGCCGGCGCGCGAGTTGCGCAGTCGCCTATCTTCACCCGGCCAAGCGGCGCGCCAATCTCGAGGTGCGAAGTGAAGCGCTCGTCACCCGTGTTTTATTTGAAGGCACGCGGGCGATCGGCGTCGAAGTCGAATCAAATGGGTCGACACAAACGGTCCGTGCGAATCGGGAAGTATTGCTCTGCGGCGGATCGTTCAACTCGCCCCAGGTGCTGCAACTCTCCGGCGTGGGCCCGCGCGACCTTCTGGAAAAAAACGGTATCCCGATCGTGTATGCCGCATCGCAGGTCGGCGAAGGGCTGCAGGATCATTTCTATGCGCGCACGATATGGCGTTGCACGAAGCCGATTACCTTCAACGACGATATGGGGAGCATCGTGCGCAGGATCGGTGTCGGCCTGCGATACCTTTTGGCCAAGCGCGGCCCGCTCACCATCAGCGCCGGTTACGCAGGCGCATTCATTCGCACACAATCGGCGATGACGCGGCCGGACCTGCAGCTCTATTTCCTCAATTTCAGTACCGACAAGATGGGGACGGTGCTGCATCCTTTCCCAGGATTCACTGCATCGGTGTCCAATCTTCGCCCGGAATCGCGCGGGCATGTCCGTATTCGATCGGCCGATCCGCACGAGGCACCGGCGATCCAGTACAACTATCTATCGACGGAGGCTGACCAGCGTGGCATGGTCGATGGCCTGAAGATCGTGCGCCGCATGATGCAGACGCGGGCGATGCGCCCATACGTCGCGGGCGAACACGCTCCCGGTGATCGCGTTCGCACCGACGCCGACTGGCTCGACTATGCGCGCGACGTAGGCGGCACGGTCTATCACCCCACCACCACTTGCCGCATGGGAACGGACGATGGCGCCGTCGTTGATACCGCGTTGCGTGTGCGGGGCGTCGCAGGGCTGCGCGTGGTCGATGCCTCGATCATGCCGAATGTTGTGTCCGGCAATACGAATGCCGCGGTGATAATGATCGCGGAGAAGGGCGCCGATCTCGTGCTGGCAGACGCGGCTCGAAGCTGATCCGAGAATCGGCGATACAAGTTCAGCGCTCGCCCGCCTCGCGCCTCAATGCCTCGCGCCGCGATGCCTCCCCTTGCAATGCCTCGCGCTCTTGACAGCGACCGGTGCATTTGCGAGTCTGCGGGCGAGTCATAAGTTGTTTTGCCCGCTCCCCGCACACTCCAGAGGAGGAGATCATGCATAGGTCACTCGGATCCCGAGTCAGCTTGGCACTTGGTGCATTGCTCGTTTCCAGCTTCGTAGCCGCGCAGCAAAAAGAGATCAAGGTCGGCGTGATCTATGACTTGACCGGTCCATTTGCCGCCGGCGGCTCGGAAGCCTGTCACATCGGCACCAAGTCGGTCATCGACATGTTCAATGAACGCGGCGGCGTCGAGGGCTATCGGATCCGTGCCGTCTATGCCGACGCCCAATCCAAGACGGATGTCGCGATCAATGAGGCGGAGCGGCTCCTCAACCAGGAAAAGGTCGACATGATTCTCGGCGTCTATTCGAGCGCGCATTGCGTGCCGATGGCGCAGAAGGTCGATGCCGCGAAGAAATTCATGTGGGCCACCACATGCGTTGCGTCGTCGGTGTTCAAGGACCGCAATCTGAAGTACGTGTTCCGCCCGCAAGTGCATAGCGATCAGTTCGGCGAGGCGTCCTGTGCCTACCTGAACGAAAACAGCCAGAAGAAGCTTGGCGTCGCACCGAAGGACTTGAAGGTGGCCGTGATCTACGAGGACGGCCCGTACGGAGCCGGCGTAGCGGCAGGCAACGAATCCGCCTGCAAAGGATTCGGGATGAATCTCGTGCTGAAGGAAGGCTATGCGGCCACCGTACCCGACCTGTCGAGCCTCGTCACCAAATTGCGCCGCGCCCGCCCGGATGTGATTCTGCATACCGGCTACAACCCGGATATCACGCTGTTCCTGCGCCAGTCCAAAGAACAAGGGCTCAAATTCAAGGCATTGATCGGGCATGGCGCGGGTTATGGACAGATCGATAAGCTCCGGCAAACTTTCGGTGATGACGTCAATTACTTCTACAACGTCGATCCGGTCGCAGCACAACTCCTCGATCCGAAAACGCTCAAGTCCGGCGTCTCATCCATGACCGACGAAATGGTGAAGCGGTATCAGGCAGTGAAGGGGCCAGGCGAGGTGCCCCCCCATGCGAGCATGGGCTTCAACAACACCTGGGTCTTTCTGAATGACGTGCTGCCCCGCGCCATCAAGAAGTATGGTGGCATCGACGCCGAATCGCTACGCAAGGCAGCGCTCGAAACCGATATCCCGCTCGGTGGCACCATGCAAGGTTATGGCGTCAAGTTCTTCGGTGAAGGCCACAAGATGGCGGGCCAGAACGAGCGCTCGTCACCGGTCGTCATGCAGTATGTAAGTGGCAAGACGTTTATCGCGTGGCCAACGCCGATCCGCACAACCGATCCGATCCTGCCGCTGCCAAAAGGTCATCCATTCGCGATGAACTGACTGATCGTCGACCATAAACCCGAGCCGGGCGCGCGGCGTGCCCGGCTTGCCCGCGGCCTGCCTTTGCGAACGATCCTCTGAACTGTGCTCCAGGTTGCCTCGCTCACCAAGCGGTTCGGCGGCTTCACTGCCGTGAGCAATGTTTCGTTCGATGTGAACGAAGGTGAGATTCTCGGACTCATTGGCCCGAATGGTTCAGGCAAGAGCACGACCTTCAATTGCATCGCCGGCATGGTCCCGCTTAGCGGCGGCTCGGTTCGATTCCAGGGTAACGAGATTGGTGCACTGACACCGGCCGCAATCTGCCACCGTGGCATCGCACGCACCTTCCAGATCCCGCGACCCTTCAGGAAGCTCTCCATTCTGGAGAATGTGGCGGTTGCTGCGTTCTACGGACAGCAACCGGGCGTCACCCGCGCGCACGCTTGGAAGCAGGCCGAAGAAGCGCTCAATCTTGTCCAACTTCCATTCGCGGACGATGCGCGGGTCGACGGTCTCGGGGCGGCGGGACTCAAAAAGCTCGAGCTCGCGCGCGCCCTTGCCACGCAGCCGAAGTTGCTGCTTGCGGACGAGAGCCTCGGCGGCCTCGATGAGAGCGAGATGCACCAGGCGGGCGACATGCTCCAGCGCATCCGCAACGAACGCGGCATTACGATCATCTGGGTGGAGCACATCATGGGTGTCCTGATGCGGATCGTCGATCGGTGCCTCGTGCTCGATCACGGTGAATTGATCGCGCAGGGCACACCCACCGAGATCGCGCGCGACCCGCGCGTGATCGAGGTCTATCTCGGCACCGATGCGATCGACGTGCAGCAGACCGCCGCGCGGAGCGCGTAATGCTCGAACTGACTGGCGTGTCGGCCGGATACGCGTCGTTTCAAGCGCTATTCGACGTGTCGTTGCGGGTGAATGCAGGCGAAGCCGTTGCGGTCATCGGTCCGAACGGCGCCGGCAAGTCCACCTTGCTTCGCGTGATCTCGAAGCTCATCGACGTCCGCGCGGGCGAAATGTCGATGGAAGGCACGCGCCTCAACGATATCGAGGCGCATCGCATTATCGAGCTTGGTATCGCGCACGTTCCCGAGCATCGGCGGCTCTTTCCCCGGCTGACCGTCGAGGAGAATCTGCGCATGGGTTGCTATCTGCATGCGGCCCGCGCGAAGTTCGCTGAGCGGCTTGCATTCGTCTACGACTTGTTTCCACGCATGAAGGAGCGGCGTGACCAAGCCGCGGGAACCCTGTCAGGCGGGGAACAGCAGATGTGTGCGATCGGCCGCGGGCTGATGTCCGGTCCCAAGTTGCTATTGCTGGATGAACCGTCCGCGGGGCTCGCTCCGGTGATCGTGCAGCAGGTGTTCGAACTAGTCAATCGCATCCGCGCGCAGGGCTATACGGTGCTGATCGTCGAGCAGAACGTGCGGCAGGTGCTGCGCGTCGTGGATCGCGCGTATCTGCTCGAGGTGGGACGCATCAAGGCGAGCGGCACCGCATCGGAGCTGCTCGCAAGCGACGATATCCGCAAGGCGTATGTTGGACTCTAGGTTTCGAGATGAACCACAGGGGACGCAGAGGACACAGGGGAACGACAGTGAGAATATTCGAGCGCCGCACATTTCGATCGCTATTCGACGAAACGCAAAGCCCCGTGAAGTCCAATGATCTCTTCGCGTTCTCTGCGTCCTCTGCGTCCCCTGTGGTTCATGGATTGTGAGTGTACGCGGCGGACCGCCCAGATTCCTTTAGGGAGACGAAAGGATTAGAGATGCAATGCGGCCTCGATATCTTCATGGTTGAAGCAATCCTGAACGGTGCGCTGTTCGGTGGTGTCCTCGCGCTTCTTGCACTCGGCTTGAACCTGATTTTCGGCGTGATCGATGTGGTGTGGATCTGCTATGCCGAGCTGATGATGCTTGGCATGTACGCCGTTTATTTCCTGCATAAGGTCCATGGCTGGCCGCTCTTCCTCGCCTTCACCGCAGCCGTCGTCTTGATATCGATCGCCGGCGTAGTCTTGCATCAGTTCGTCATCAAACCCGTATTGCAAAGCGAGCCGATCAATCAACTCCTCGTGACCGGCGGTACCTTGTTTTTCCTACAAGCGTTCGCCACCTTCGTGTTCGGCATCGATTTCAAGAACCTCGGTGTGAGCTTGCCGAGTCTTTCGGTTGGTGAGATTCAGCTGCCGTATTCCCGATTGTTCGCAGCCACAACCGCGCTGGTGGCGATGCTGGGCCTCTACTTCTTCCTGAAGAAAACCTACCTTGGCACCGCGATACGGGCCATCAGCCAGGACCGCGCGATCATGCCCCTCATGGGCGTCGCGCCGAGCAGGATCTATCTGCTCACCTCGGCGATCGGTGGCGGACTGGCCGGCCTCGGCGCCTGCCTTCTCGTTTTGCAATACGACGTGCATCCGGCGATCGGGCTGTCGTTCGGACCGATCACTTTCATGGTGTGCGTGATGGGTGGGCTTGGCAACATGATCGGTGGATTCATCGCTGCATTCATCTTCGCGCAGTTCATCGCCATCGGCGGCTCATGCTTTCATCTCGAATGGGGCTATGTGCTCGCGTTCGCGTT
>JANMUI010000481.1:0-6580 GCA_031391405.1 Betaproteobacteria bacterium | reverse complement strand
CCATCGCCGGTGCCTGGCGGGTCGACCTTGATGACCTCGGCGCCGACTTCACCGAGCATCTTGGCCGCGAATGGACCGGCGATGAGCTGCCCGAGCTCGATGATCTTGACCCCCGCAAGCACTGATTGGGACATGCGAAATCCTATAACTTGTACGACGGATCTTTGGCGTCGACTTCGCGCACCAGTGCGTCGAACACGGCTTTGCAAAGGGCGGCCTCACCAAATCCGGCCTCTCGCGTGGTCTGCTCGAAGACGGTCGATGCGATCGAATTCAGTCCACCGCATGCGGAAGCGGCGACTTGTATGTCGCAGGCACGCTGCAGCGTCCAGAGCCACAGGAACGCCTCGGGGATGCTTTCGCCCCAGGTGAGCAGTCCATGATTGCGAAGGATGACTGCCTGCTTGTTGCCGATATCGGCAAGCAGCCGCTCGCGCTCGCCATCATCCACCGTCACCCCTTCGAAGTCGTGATAGGCGATGCGCCCGAACAACTGCGCGCCGTAGAACGAATCATGCGCGAGTCCGGCCTTTGAACAAGCGACCGCCATGCCGGCCGTGGTATGCGTATGCATCACGCAGTGGGCGTGATCGAGCGCCGAATGGATCGCACTGTGAATCACGAATCCCGCGCGATTGACCGGATATGCGGCGCGCCGGACCGGGTTGCCCTCGATGTCGATCGCCACGAGGTTCGAGGCGGTTACTTCGCGATAGCGCAAGCCGAACGGATTGATGAGAAAAATACGATCAGGTCCGGGCACGCGCAAGGTAATGTGATTGAAGATCAGCTCGGTCCATCCGAGGTGATCGAACACGCGGTAGCAGGCGGCCAACTGCACGCGCAACATGCGTTCTTCCGCGGATATCGGCAGGTTGCCGATTGCGGCACGATTCATGGTAATGGGCATTGCGATCTCCGATTCATCTTGCGTCAGTCATCCGGAATCTGCGTGCGTTGCCGCGCAGATTCCGCGATCCTAGCCGAGAAGCGTTACGCGTGGCCGGTCGGCGTATGTGTGCCGGTCAGCCAGCCCGTGTCACAGCACGAAAAGCGCGGCGTAGTGGCAGGCGGCGGCGTTTGTCGACTTCGACCCGCCACGATGATCTCGCCATCGACCATCACATAAGCCACGCCCGGAAGATCACCATGCGAAATCGCATCGGACAGCGTGCTGCCCGCCGAGCCTTGCACCGGCCCGCAGATCAAGAGATCGGCCGGCCGGCCAATGTCGAGCACGCCCACATCGAGGCCATGCGCTTTGGCAGTGTTGCCGGTTGCGATGGCGACCGCAACGCCCGCCGAGACCCCGCACACTGACGTGAGGAACAGGATATTGCGGAACATTCCGCGTGGAATGACGCCGGTTCCGCCGGGCGTGTCCGTGCCCAACGTGAGTCGTTCCAGCGTTCCACGCTCCGCGAGGCGCTTGACCGCGCGTAAGGTCGAGCCATAGTTGCCCGACGAGCACAGCTCCAGCGCGAAGCTGGTGCGATCAATGACGGCATCCAGATCGAGGTCGGACATCGGGATCGGACCACCGGCCACATGCGCCGCGATGTCGGGCTGCAGCCACGATAGGGTTTCATATCCGCAGACTTGGCTCGCACCCGATCGTGATACGCCACCGGTATGCACCTTCACCCGCATGCCGCGTTCATGACACCACGCTACATATTGCATGGCTTCGGCGCGATTGGCTTCGAGCGGAAAGAAAATGAACTTCGCGAATCGTGCGCCGACGGACGCGAGACGATCGAAGTGTTCGGCCCGCATGCCAGGCACCATCAACACCGTTCCGGCATGCAGCTTCATTCCGCTCCACCGGACGCGGCCGGTGGTCGAGGCGGTCACGACAGCGAGGCTTGTGACAAGCTCAGGCGATAGCCGCTCGTAATCCAACCCCGGCACATGCAATTCGCCCGCCGAAATCATGGTGGTCGTGCCGCCGTGCAGATAGTTGCCGATCCAGCCGATCGTATCCTGGGTTGGGGTCCATTCGCCGAACGCGGGATGGACGTGCCCGTCAACGAGTCCGGGAAGCACCGCAGCCTCGCGCGCGTCAATGCGCGCGTCGCACTCCACCGGATCAGGCGGATCGAACGCTTCGATACGCCCATTTTCGATCAGGAGGCGGCGCGCGTTGCGGTGCGGCCTGGCGATGTCGCCGGTAAACAACTCGCCGATGTTTTCGATCAGGAAGCGTGCCATGATCGTCCGCGACCAGCGTGATTCCGGCGGAGAAATATGCGACGGCCGCGCGTCAAACGGCGGTCGTCGCGAATTTTTGCATTACTGCGGCTTGATGGCCGTGGCCTGCTTGCCCTTCGGGCCTTGCTTGATCTCGAACTCCACGTTCTGGCCTTCTTTCAGCGTCTTGAAGCCCTTACCCTGGATCTCGCTGTAGTGGGCGAACAAATCTTCGCCGCCGCCCTCCGGTGTAATGAACCCAAATCCCTTGGAATCGTTGAACCACTTTACCGTACCCATTGCCATCTTCGTGTCCTTACAGGTGAGGAAAAAAACGAAGCCATGCGGCGCTTGTGCTTCACGACATCAAGGAACGTAGACGGTACAGACGCGCCCGCTAAGCAATGTTGCCGATACCAAAACTGGAAACGAAAACTGCGCGAAGCGAAACTGCGGACCAAACACTAACGAACCTTCAAGCGGATGCAACAACGACGCTACGCCAATCATAAAAGTTGCGCAAGTTTTTTTGTGCGACGGCCGGTCGCGCTTTTGCGCGACGAAAATCGCATGGTGTGCGGCAACGTATCTTCCGTTTCTTCTTAATGCTTCGAGATATTCCAGTAGAAATTACCGGGGCCGATCACCAAACCTTTGATGCCTTTTCGCACCGCTGCCGGATTGATGTATTCACCGAGCGGCGCATGCGTGCCGATTTCAAACGCCCGCGTTTGTATCTGTTCGGCCATCTGTTTCTTTTTCACCGGATCAACTTCACGCGCGAACTGGTCGCGCAGTTTTTCGATCGTTTCGTCGCACGACCAACCGAACCAGGCCTTGTCGCACGAGGCATTGATGGCAGCGTTGGTAAGCGGGCTCCAGATGTCTGGAGAGACCCATGCGGTTAGGAACATGCTCCATCCGCCCTGGCTGGGAGCCTCCCGCTTCGCGCGGCGCGATACCAGCGTATTCCAGTCCATCGATTGAAGATCAACCTTGAATCCCGCTTGCCGGAGCTGTTGCGCCGCGACATCGGGCAGCTTACCGATCGCGGCAAGGTCGGTCGGCTTCATGATCACGATCGGCGTGCCGTCGTAACCGGCGGCCTTCAGCAGCTCCTGCGATTTTTTCAGATTGGATTTGGACTGGATGTCGCTTCCCACCGCGCTTCCATACGGCGTGCCGCATGTGAACATCGACGCACACGTCTTGTAGTATTCCTTCACCCCGACCTGCGCGCGCAGGAAGGGCTCCTGCGACATCGCGGCGAGCGCGGCCTGCCGGATCTTCGGGTCGTTGAACGGCGGGTGCAGGTGGTTGAACCGCGCCATGTACTGGAAGCCAAGACTGTTTTGATTGACGATCTCGATGCCCGCTTCCTTGCGAAGCTGCCCGTAACTCTCGAACGCGGGCTGTTCGATGATGTCGATTTCGCCTTTGATCAGGGCGTTGACCTGGGTCTGCGGATCGCGGATCCCGACATGCCATTCCACGCGATCGACGAAAACGCGCTTGCCTCCGGCGGTGCCTGACGGCGGCTCTTCGCGCGGCAGGTACTTCGCGTTCTTGGTATAGACGACCAGGTTGCCGGGCTTCCAGTCTTCCTTGCGAAAGATATACGGACCGCTGCCGGTATAGTCGTCGATCTGCTTGTCTGCCGGCGTCTCGGCCACGCGCTTCGGCATGATGAACGGGACATTCGACGAGGGCTTGCCCAACGCTTCGAGCATGATCCCGCATGCCTCGCGCAAGAAGATGCGAAACGTCGTGGCATCGGGTGAGTCCATGCGCTGCACGAACGAGAACAGCTTCTGACCCATCGTGTCGCGCTTGCCCCAGCGTTCGAGCGAAGCAATGACATCTTCACCGGTCACCGGCCTGCCGTCGTGAAACATAAGGCCGTCACGCAGAACGAATGTCCACAGGCGATTGTCCGGGCTCACCGTCCACCGGTCCACCATTTGCGGCCGGACCTGGCTCTTCTCGTCGGTGCCGAAGAGCGTGTCGTAGATCATGTATCCGTGATTGCGGACCATGTACTGCGTGGTCCAGATCGGATCGAGGATCGCGAGGTTCGAATGCGGGACGACCTTCAGGGTCTTGGCATCGCCTTGTGCATGGGCGAATGCACAAAGAGCGAGCGCGGCCGTTGCGGTCAATGCGGCGAGCGAACGATGCATGAGGTCTCCCCTTCTATCGGCCGGTTTGCAAACACAGTATAGCGAAGCCGGCGCAAACGCTCTTCGTCGCACCGCGGCGCTCGATCAATCCGGCCAGGCTCGCTGTTTCGGGCGCAGTGTCTCCAACACGCGTGCGAGCCTGAGGACACCCGCATCGTCGAAGCGCCGGCCGATCACCTGCACACCGATCGGCAGGCCATCGGCGCTTTGGGTCCAGTTGATCGAAGCCGCCGGTTGTTCCGACATGTTGTACGGCACGGTGAATGCGATATGCGGAAGCGCGTTGCGTGGATCGTTCCCAGGACATGCGAGCCCCGCCTCATAGGGAAGGATCGGCGACGTGGGCGATATCACGAAGTCGTACTGCGCGGTCGTCCGGACCGCGGCCTCGCGCATTGCAAACAGCGCATTGACGCTTGCCATAACGTCGCGGCCGCTGAAGCCTTGCGCACGATGCGTGCACCATTCGTTGATGAACGGCAAGATGCGATCGCGTCGGTCGGCGGGCAATTGGGCTATGTCGTGGTAGGAGCGCGCTTCGAAAAAGCGGCACACGCCATCGAGCATCTCGCCGGTGAGGAACGATGGAATCTCCTCGACCTTTGCGCCGAGTTGCTCGAGTGCGCGCGCGACTGCCTGTGCGCCGGCCCGCACTTCGGGATGAACAGGCAAGCCGCAGCGCATCTCCGGGATGAATGCAATGCGCTGCATGCGTGCCCACATTTCGAGGTTGCCCGCCAGCGCCGCGACATAGTCGATCGGCTGATAGGCGATGCTCATGAAGTCACGGGCGTCGGGCTTGGCAAGCTCGTTCATCAACATCGCAGCGTCGGTGACCGTGCGCGTCATCGGCCCGGTCACGCGTCCGATGAATGGAGGATTCACCGGGACTCGACCGAGCGTCGGTTTGAGCGCGAAGATGCCGCAATGGGTCGCGGGCAGCCGCACGGAGCCGCCGATGTCGGTGCCAAGGTGCAGGGGTCCGTAGCCGGCAACCGCTGCCGCCCCCGCACCTGAGCTCGATCCGGAAGTATTGCGATCGAGTTGCCAGGGATTGCGCGTGATGCCGTGCATGCTGGATAGCCCCGATGACAGCATCCCGTAGTCGGGCATTGTCGTCTTGCCGAGCATGACGCAACCGGCGTCACGAACGCGGGCCGCGGGCGGTGCGTCAGCATCCGGGGCGGGTGCACCGAGATTGGCTTTCGTGCCGATCGGCGCTGCATCGCCTCGCGTATAAATGTTTTCCTTGATGGTGATCGGTACGCCATCGAGCGGCGACTGCGGGTGCTTGCCGCGCCAGCGCGCTTCGCTCGCCTTTGCGTCGGCGCGTGCCTGTTCACGATTGACGATGAACATCGCGTTGATCTTCGATTCCCAGGCCTCGATGCGAGCCAATGCCGCGGCGGTAGCCTCGACAGGCGACAATTCGCCGCGGGCATAGGCGCGGGACAACTCGGCAGCGGAGAGATCGTGGAGGGTGGACATGATTCACTCCTTCATCGGCGGGGCACGCTGCACAATGCTAATCCCATCGCGATTCCGCTGCGCCGCCGGCGCGATTCGGAGCAATCTAGCGGCGCGAGCGATTGCGTCGTTGTGCGTCCGCCTGGCCTTATGGAGGAATGCACGGGAAGCGCCCCAATGAATCAAGCTGCAGAGCCCCCCAATCGACGATTGCGCGCCGGCAATTCGTTCAGACCCACGGAAGGGGTCTGGGAGCGTCCGGCGCCTATTCTCGGTCCTTCGACACCACCATGCAAAGTGCCGGCAGCGGGTACGACAGCGTTATGCGCGCCGGGCCGGGAGTGGGAGCCTGCGCCGCTGCCGGTAGCCCAAAATGGCCACCGCGATCAACAACTGGATCATGAGTCCGGGATCGACCACACCCGCTTGGCCAAGGGCGCAGCCGCCCCCGCTGCTTCCGCTTGCGCTGGCAGAGTTCGTGGTTCCGCCGGCGCCTACCGCACTACCTCCACCTCCTGCAGGTGGCGGATTGGTCGTGCCGCCTCCCCCAGACGGTGGCGGATTCGCGGCCCCGCCGACCGGCTTGAATCCCGCGACGATCTTCCACCCCGGATTCGATGTCTTGCCATCCGACTCATACGCACCAACGTCGATCGGCGCGACGCGGGCCGACTGGTTGAAGTCCGAGGGCGCTGCCAGATTGGCTACTCCCATGCCGATCAGGGCCGAACCCGTTGGTGGCC
>JANMUI010000204.1:0-18925 GCA_031391405.1 Betaproteobacteria bacterium | reverse complement strand
CACCAGACGCGCAAGGGCCACCTCCTCCTCGATCACGTTCTCATCAATCAGCGCGAGGTCGTCAAGGTTCATCGGCGCTGGGCCCGACGTTCGACGACCTGCGCATTTGGCTTCGTCAACCTTGCGAATAGCGTTGGCCTCGAGTTCCCGCCGGAATGTATCGATGATCTCGAGTCGCCGGGCGGTGGCGTGCGCGGCCAGTGGCGTGTCGCTTGTCGGATGCGAGCCAACCGGCGCTACCGAGAACGCCGCCCCCAATACGTCGACCGCATGACCAAGCACTTCGGACAGCGTATCCCGTGCACTTTCAATGCATCTCGCAAGCAAGACATCCTTTGCAGTCGACATGGTTCACGGACCTCCTTAGCCACGCGTGACCCGCCCAGGGCAACGCTGCCATTTGGTTTTTTCAGACCGCGCTGTGTGCGGGAGTGCGCACTAAATTTCTTGATTCGTATCGCCTGGCATGCGAATTAGTTGTCAATAGCGATAATCATTCCAGGGCGGATACGTCGCGTGACATAGTTCCAAGATGCTGGGACTGTTGACAGGTTTTCGATAAACCTAAAACATTCCTATGATCAAGATCACGTCACAGAGTCAGAGCGGACCCAATCGAGGACGTATTTGGCGTCGAGCGCTGTCAGAACGGTGACATTTCCATCTCGAAATCAACAGTCCGATGCGCGCGAAGTCACCGGACCGATCGCGCGCGCCTCGAGGTCAGCGCATGTGGGCCGTGTAGTTGCTCGCAGGAAGCGCCGCCCATGCCCCGTTGATACTCGGACGCGTCGATGAGACGCACTGCGATGAGGGTAAGTCCTTGAGGGCTCTGGATCGCGCGACGCCGCCGGGAACGCTCGTGCCCATCGCAGCATTCACCGCCATCAAGACATTCTCCGTGCCCCCTGCGTCGCTCCGTGGTGAATTTCTAAGGCTGACGTTCGAATCAATCCACCTTTGCACCGGACTTCTTGATGACCTTGCTCCACTTGTCGATTTCGGCGCGGATGAACGCCCCGAATTCCTCCGGCGTGTTGCCGACGGGCGCGGCCGCTTGACTGAGGAAGCGTTCCTTCACATCGGCCATATTGACGATCTTTACCGTGTCGGCATGCACCTTCGAGATCACGGCCTGCGGCGTTCCGGTCGGCGCCATGATGCCGAACCACGCCGTCACCTCATACCCAGGTACTCCTGCTTCGTGGTGCGTCGGTAATTCAGGTGCGTAGTCGTTGCGCCTGTCGCTGGTGATCGCGAGGCCCCGCAAGGTTCCCGCTTTGACGTGGGGCAGCACGACCGGCGCGTTATGCCAGATGACCTCGACCTGTCCGCCGATCGTGTCGGTGGTCATCTGGGCACTCGATTTGTAGGGGACATGCACCAGCTTCACACCGGTCATCGCGCTGAACAACTCGCCGGACAAGTGCGGCGTCGTGCCGCTTCCTGCCGAGCCGTATCGAAGCTTTTCCGGATTCTTCCTCGCGTAGTCGATCAGCTCAGCGAGCGTCTTGACCGGCAGGCCGGGGTACACGCACAAGATGTTCGGCACTTTCGCGACCAGCGAAATCGGCATGAAGTCTTTGATCGGATCAAACGGCAGCTTGTCGAACAGATTCATGTTGATCGCGATCGGCCCGATCGTATTGAAGAGCAGCGTGTAGCCGTCGGGCGCGGACTTTGCAACGCGCTCGGTACCGATATGCCCGGATGCACCGACGATGTTGTCGACGATCACCGGATGCCCCCAGAGCTCCGAGAACTTCGGGCTCATGATGCGCAACAGGAAGTCCGGCGCACTCCCCGGTGGCGCTGGGGTGATGATGCGAACCGGTTTGGACGGGTAGGCTTGCGCCACCGCGGGCGGCGCAATCAGCACGCAGCCCAAAACAGATGCAACGACGGGCAGAAATCGCGAGACGAACCTGCGGAACGTATTCGGCATGGCCAGGGACCCTTCTCGTTGCGTTTGATCTGGTTGCGAGACTACATCGATTGCAAATTTCCGCGTTGCAGCGTGAGGCTTCAGCGCCCGAAGAGACTCGGCACCCAGGTGGCGAGCCCCGGCACGAATACGATCACGAGCATCAACACCAGCCCGAACAGCATATAGGGCACCGCTGCGTGGATGATCTCGCTCATCGGAACTTCAGGCGGCGCAACGCCCTTCATTGTGAAGAGGAGGAGCCCAAAAGGCGGTGACAGCAGCCCGATCTGCATGCACATGAGAAACAGAATGCCGAACCAGATCGGGTCGATCGAAAGCGACTTCACCAGCGGCATGAAGAGCGGCACCGTCAACATCATGATGCTCGCCTGATCGATGAAAAGCCCAAGAAACAAGAGAAGCGCAAGCATGCCGAACACCACCGCGAGCGGCGCGAGTTGCGCGTCGGTGACCAGGCGGACCAGCCCGGACGTGGCGCCCGAGAATGCGAGGATCTGCGAGAACGTGGTCGCACCGAGGATGATGAACATGATCATCCCAGTCACCATCGCGGTGCCAAGCAGCGAATCCTTCAGCGCCTTGTAGGTGAACAAGCGATAACCGGCAGCAACTGCGGCGGTCGCTGCACATCCGACAGCCGCGCTTTCGGTAGGGGTCGCCCACCCGGCCACCATGCTGCCGATCACCAGTCCGATAATGATGCCAAGGGGCAACACGCGCTTTACGAATGGCCCCCATCGTTCCCAGCCGTGGTACGCCTCGATCTCTTCAGTTGGAGCGAGCGAGGGATTCATCGTCACGCGGAGGATGATATAGCCGATGAACACCACGCTCAGGATGATGCCGGGAAGGATCCCGGCAATGAGCAGGTCGGAAATGGAAATCCCGGCGAGGCCGCCAAGCAAGACCGCAAGGCCCGACGGTGGAATGAGCATATCGACGCCACCGATCGCCATGATCGGACCCATCGCAAGCTTCCGGTCATAGCCGCGCTTCAACATTTCGGGCAGCAAGAGCGAGCCCAGCATCGCGGTCGTAGCGATGGTCGAACCGGAGATCGCCGAGAAGATCGTTCCGGCCACCAGCGCAATGACGGCGAGGCGTCCCGGCACCCGATGAATCAGCTTGGCGATCGCATCGATTGCTTTGATGGCGAGCCCGGTGTGAAACAGGATCTCGCCCATCAGCACGAAGAGGGGAATCGGCGTGAATGCGAAGTTCGTGACCGAAGAGGTCATGTTGCGGGCGAGCTGCGCGACACCGCGATCGCCACCCAACACCCAGATGCCACCCAACACATTCACCGCAATGAATGCAACCGCCACCGGCAGGCCAAGGGCCATCAGGAGGAGCGTGCCGCCGATCATGAGGGCAAGGACGAGGGGCCAATCCAAATTTCATCTCCGACTACGAGCTCGATCTTGAACCACTGAGCAGTCTTGAACCACAGAGGACACAGGGGACACAGGGGACACAGTTAAGGAACGAACAAATCGAAGCCGTATCAGCCACTGTCCCAAACATCTCAACAAGTACATTCAATACGCGACACCAAATGACCACGCCGGCAAAGCCAGGCTCTCAACCGCGTCCTCTGCGTCCCCTGTGGTTCAATCCTGAAGGTTCAAGCTCGAAGGTTCAATGCTGAGCACTAGATCTGCGCCCCCTCCTGCCGGGCCATTCGTGGGCCATTCACGACCTTGTGCAATCGGAGCACGAAACCGATTCCGAGCAACAAAAACATGAATGGCAGCGGTGTCAGGATCCACCACTCCGGGATCACGAACTCTTTCACCAGCTTCGTACCCGACTGTAAGCTCGCGATCGCGACCCGCACCCCATAGACGGTCAGCAACGCTGAAAGCACGAGCCCGATCACATCGCACGCCATCTCGCAGACCCATGCGGCGCGGGCCGGCACGATTCGCAGAATCACATCGATGCGAATGTGCTGCCCGCGGTTGAGGATCCAAGGCGCGCTGAAGGCGGTGATGAAGAGCATCGCGTATTCGGACAGCTCGATATCACCGGGAATCGTGTCGCGCAGAAAATTCCTGAGCAATACATCGGCCGTGATGATCAAGGTGATGACGAGTATGAGCGCCGCGGCGATCGCGCCACAGGCTTCGGTGAGGCGATCGTTGAGCCGCGCGAGCGCGTGCATGGCCGGCTGGTTTCGTTATGTTGAGAAAGCGGCCGATTTCGCCCCTGATGAGGGCGGGCGGATCGGCGCGCGGATTACTTACTACTTCGTCACGAGCTTCTTCAAATGCCCGACATGTTGCGGGCTGGCGGTCTCGAGCTCGCCCCAGAAAGAATCGTGCGCGCGCTTTTTCATCTCCGGGCCAAGATTCACCACCTGCACGCCGCCGTCTTTTTGAATCTTCTCTTCATCGGCCGCGGCCTGTACGCGCCACTTCGGCCACTCGTTGTCCATCCACACCGACATGGTCGTGAGAAAGTCCTGCTGTCGCTTATCGAGCTTCTTCCATCGCTCGACATTGATCATGATGTTCACCGAGACGTTGAAAAATCCGGGGTCGTAGCGGAACTTGGTGTGCTTGATCCAGCCCAGGTCTTTGATACCCCATAGCGGCCAGCCATACCCTTGCACCATGTTGCGCTCGAGCGCGGTATAGACCTCGCCCGGCACGATCATGACCGCTTTTGCGCCGATCGATTCAAAAAACGCCTTGTAGATCGGCTGCGCGCGCAGGGTAAAGCCGTCAAAGGGTTTGTCCTTCGACGTCGCCGCGGGCCTGGAGGTATAAATGTGGAAATTCACGCCATCACCATAACCCGTGAGCAGCATGACATTCATCTTCTCGGCGTGAAGCTTGTTGAGGTAGTCCCACGAGCCGTTCTTCTTCATCTCGGGAATCGAGATTTCAGCAAGACTCATGACCTCTGCTTCAATCATCGTACCGCGATAGAAAGTCGGCGGGCCCGAGTGGAGATCGACCACGCCGGTTTTCACGGCATTGGGCTGCTCGCCCGTCGGCACGGCTTCCGGACCGACGACATCGATCTGCACGATGCCTTTGCCGCGTACGTTCACCTCGTCCGCCCAGCGCTTGAATATCACGCCGAAACTGGCATTCGACGGCAAGAAGCTCGCACCACGCAAGCGGACTTCCTGGGCGCCTGCCGCGCCAACGAAGCCTGTGATGATCAAACCTGCGAGCGCCGTGACTAGGGTGTGTTGCATGAATCCTCCTCGAAATGATTCTGTCGTGCCACTTTATCGTTGATCGTGCGGCGGGGCAAATTTCGCCCGACCGATGCCTTGGTTGAGTTTGAGCCCGTTGCGGGGGTACATTGCAGCTTCTCCGCTACCGGATGAGGATCGCTCCATGCCCGATCTCTACCGCCTCACCGCAACAGAAGCGTCGAAGCTTATCGCCAAGCGCGAAATCTCGTCAGAAGAGTTGGTCAAATCCTGCCTGGTACGGATTCGCGAGCGAGAACCCACGGTGCAAGCCTGGGCCCACCTCGACGAAAAACTAGCCCTTCAAGCAGCCCGTGCCGCCGATGCCCAACCACCGAAGAGCCCACTGCACGGCATCCCGTTCGGCGTGAAAGATGTGATCGACTCCGCCGATCTGCCCACCGAATACGGGAGCGAAATCTTCAAGGGACATCGCCCGGCCAAGGATGCCGCATGCATCCAGCGCATGAAGAACGCCGGCGCGGTGTTGATGGGGAAAACCGTCTCGACCGAGTTCGCCACTTTTCGACCCGGCAAGACACGCAATCCCCACAATCCTGCCCACACCCCTGGCGGGTCATCATCGGGCTCGGCCGCCGCGGTCGGTGATGCAATGATCCCGCTCGCATTCGGCAATCAGACGGCTGGTTCGCATATACGGCCGGGATCCTTCTGCGGCACCTGCGCCTTCAAACCCACTTGGGGAACGGTCGATCTCACCGGCATCATGCCGCTCGAACATTCCTTCGATACGCTCGGCTACTTCGCGCGGAGCTTCGATGACATCGCGACGTACTACGCCGTCGTTCGTGGGTCACCGCCGATCGAAGCACGAGACGGACTCGGTCGATCGCCTCGTGTGGGCTTCTACCGCGCGCTCGAAAGAAAGTACGCGGAGCCCGCCAGCACGGCCGCGGTCGAGGCCGCCGCGAAACGACTGCAAACACTTGGGGCGATCGTCGAGGAAATGGACCTGCCGATGCAATTCGCGGATCTCATCGACATCCATCCGATCATTTTGAATGTCGGGCTCACCCGATCACTCAAAGCGGTGTACGACAAGGATGCGAATCGAATCAGCGATCGGTTGCGCGGCATGATCGAATCCGGTTTGTCCACGCCGGCGTCGACCTATCGCGCCGCGATGGACCACGCAGACGCCTGCCGGCGCGACATCAATGCCGCATTCGGTGCCTACGATGTGCTGCTCTGCCCAAGCGCGCCGGGCGAGGCGCCGCAAGGCCTCGAAGCAACAGGCAATCCGGTGTTTCAACTGGCGTGGACGTTACTGCACGTCCCTTGCGCGAGCGTGCCGGGCGCGGTCGGGCCCAAGGGGTTGCCGGTTGGTGTCCAGCTCATAGGCCGCCAATACGACGACGACACCGTGCTGGCAATTGCGAAGTGGCTTCACTTGAATGCATTGAGGCCGGGCGTCCCGGCAGGTAACCTTCGGGCATGACTCGATCAATCACCGCTGAAGAGATCGCCGCGCTCGTTACCCCCGACAGCGTTCACCGGCGCGTCTACACCGACCCCGACATCTTCGATCTGGAGATGGCGCGCATCTTTGGTCGCTGCTGGATTTTCCTTGCCCACGAGAGCCAGATTCCGAACGCCGGCGATTTTTATGTCACGCGACTTGGCCGCGAAGAAGTCATCGTCACCCGCGACCAGCAAGGCGCGATCCATGGCGTGGTCAATCGATGCGCCCATCGCGGTGCGCAGGTCTGCACCGCGCACGCGGGCAACACCGCGAGCTTTGTGTGTCCCTACCACGCCTGGCAATACCGGCTGGACGGCACACTCATCAATCTGCCCCATCGTGCGAGCCTGTCCGAATCGTTCGACATGAAGGATCCGCGTTTCAGCCTGGCGCGCGTGCCACGCATCAGCGCCTATCGCGGCTTCGTGTTCGGTTGCATGACGGCCGATACGCCCTCGCTCGAGGCGTTCCTCGGGCCCATGACGGACGCGCTCGACAACATCGTCGATCGATCACCCGCCGGTGAGATCCAGCAGGCGGGCGGGATCTTTCGCCAGGAATATCGCGGCAACTGGAAATTGCATCATGAAAACGCCAACGACATCATGCATGCAGGCTATGTGCATGAATCATCGGTGGCCGCCGCACGTGCCGACCAACGCGACTATTCGACTCAGGCTTACGATCTTCACCAGACGCACACGCAGTTGCTCTCGAATGGATTTGCCTTGAAGGACTGGCTCGCCACCGGGCTCTGGGGAACCGCGGGCGGGCACACGTACATGGGTGGTTTCTACAAGAGCGGCGTGTTATCGCCCGAGCGAAGCGACCCGACCTGGCTCGCGTATCGCGCGAAGCTTGTTCTGCGCCATGGCGAAGAGAAAACCAAGGCGATCATCGGCCTCGACCGCTTTAATAATCTGATCTATCCCAATGTCAGCGTCAATGCCCAGTATCAGCAGGTCCGCATCGTCCAGCCGCTCGCCCCGGATCGAACGCGGATCGTTGCGATGTGCTTTCGACTGAAAGACGCACCGGAAGAGATGTATCAGCGTGCCGTCCGCTTTCTGACCAACCTGAATTCACCGGCATCGATGATCTTCTGCGACGACATGGAAATCTTCGAACGATGCCAGCGTGGATTCGCAAGCGAGCAGCGTGACTGGATCGATCTTTCCCGGGGCATGGGGCGCGAAAAGGAACTCGATGGCGGCACCTTCGAGGCCGACGGAACCAGCGAGATCGCGATGCGCATGCAATACGTCGCGTGGAAACGCTACATGGCAGCGACTTGAACGGGCCTGTGGTGATGACGAGCCTGCAGTTCGAAATCGAACAGTTTCTGTATCACGAAGCGCGCCTGCTCGATGAGGCCAAGCTCGACGCATGGCTTGCCCTTTTTGCCGATGACGGCTTCTATTGGATCCCCACGCAGCCCGACCAGACCGATCCGTTCAATCACATCTCCATCCTGCACGAGGATCGCGGCGTGCTCGCCCTACGGATCGCGCGCTTGCAGCATCCGCGCGCCTATTCAAGCACGCCGTTCCCGCGAACGGCACGAATGGTAGGCAACGTGATGGTCACCGAAGGCGCACCGGCCGATGGGCGCATCATCGCGAAGTCCACGCTGTTCGTGGCCGAATATCGAGCGGGTGAGCGGATGCTGCGCGCGTGTCTGGCAACGCATCATCTGCGGCAAACGGACGAAGGCCTACGAATTATCCTGAAGCGAGTCGATCTGATCGACGCTGAAAGCCCGCCGGGGTTGATAACGGTGCCGCTCTAGAACCTCGCGAAGACTAAGGCCCTCAGAAATTCACCACGGAGGAAGCGGAGGGAATGGAGGAAATTCTGAACCGGTGCCATGCGCGATCGCGCGCACTATGCGTTCACGGCTTTGCATCCCCCTTGGCATTTCCTCCCCTTCCTCCGCGTCCTCCGTGGTCAATTTTTGACCGCCCGACGCATTAGGGTCGAACTAGTCCCCCGAAATCCTGTTCTCCCGAATGATCTGCCCATACGCCTCGTAGTCGGCGCGGATCATTCTCGCGAGCGCATCAGGCCCCTCGGCGTTCACGATCAATCCAAGTTCGAGGAGCTTCGCGGTGACGTCTTCCGCCTTCAACGCCTTCACGAGCGCTCCGCTCAGAATCGATACGAGCGGTTGGGGCAATCCAATCGGCGCGACGAAGCTGAGCCAGGTTGTCAACTCGAACCCTGGGATCGTTTCACCGAGCGTCGGAATGTCGGGTGCGCCCACGAACCGGCGAGCTTCACCGATCGCGACCACGCGCAGCTTCTTGTCCGCGACAAACTGCTTGATTGGATCAAACCCCATATCTTTCTGGAGATAGGGACTGATCGCAAGAATCGGCTGCGTCGCGAGCTGATCGGTCGAGGCGCCCGGCGGATACGGCACGACGATGGTTACCGGCCGATTCGGAAAGGTCTGAGCGGACGATGCGGACGAGAGCGACAACAACACGATTACTAGCAGCATCCACACACCGTACCGATTCTTGCGTTTCATCTTCGCTTCCTACCAATGACACATGGGTTGACCCGCGACCGGTGATTTGAACGTGGCGATGCGATCCATCTTGAGCGCGCCGATGTAGGCCGTTTTGAGATCAGGGCCGCCGAACGCGATGCTCGCCGGCATATTGAGCACCATGGCACCCGGATCCGAGAATACGAGGTGTGAATGCCCATCCGGCGTAATCACGACAATAGAATTCCTGGCGACCTCGGTGACCCAGAGGTTACCGTCCGAATCGAGTGTAATGCCATCGATCTTCGCGCCCGGAAACACCGTCTCGGGGCCATGATTTTCGCGCGGCCCAAGTAAGCCGTCGTCCGCTATCGTGTGGCGCGACACCCGTCCAAGGGCCGTTTCAGCAACATACAGCGTCGTGCCCATCGGATCGACGCGGACCTCGTTGGTGAAGTGATAACCGGCGCCAACCTTGCGCCAACCGGACCCATCATTCATCAGGATGTAGCCGTCAGGAATTGGCGTGTTGACCGCATTGATGCGCGGCACGGTGACCGTCGAGACGGTAATCCACATGCGGTTGCGATCGTCGACATACACGAAGTTCATCGAACCGATCGGCTGACCCTGGAAGCGATCGAGCAGCAGGTGATGCTCACCCGTTCGCATTTGCTGATAGAGCTTGCCATCGCCGATGTTCGCAACAAACAGCTCGCCCTTGCGATTCATCGCGAGGCCATTGGGCAGCCCACCCATGGTACCGACGCGAGTCTGCGTGCCACCTGGATCGATACGCATGACGGCGGACTTGTCATCGGACGCCCAAAGCGTCCCGTTGCGCTCCGCAATGATGCACTCCGGTCGGCTGAGCCCCACGCCGACGAAATTGAAGTCATCGGGCTCGAGGCGGAAATCGCGTATGGTCGTCGTGGAATCATCCGATTGATGCACATGGGTAAGCGTACCCGCCTTCGACCTCCCGATCGGCGCGCCAGGCGGAGTGCGATCGCGCCTGCAAGCCGGCGCGGGCAGCGCTATCATATTTGCATTATGCAGATGCGCGTCGAATGTCTTGCAGGGTATCGGGGCGAGCAGGAACCGATGGCGTTCTGGCTCGGAGAGCGTCGCATGGTCGTCAATTCCATCGTCGATCGATGGCTGTCCCCCGAGCTGCGCTATTTCAAATGCGCCGTCGACGGTGGCGATTCGTACATCCTGCGATTCAATCGCGATTCCGGGGACTGGGATCTCGCGGCGTTCACGCACGCGAGCAGGCAGGTTGCCTATGGATGCGATCGGGGTGTGGCAATCCACTGACGAGTCGGGTACTTGTTCATTCCGCCGCACAGCACCGCACGCACCGGCGTGGCGTTCTCAGCGTCATTGACAACGCTGCCTTGCCCGCCACATCGCTAGACATCGCTTTCCTCATCGCCTCGCGTATCGAAGAGATGTTTGAAGTATCTCTCCGGAGCATTGAGGAAATCGCGCGTAATCAGGTAGTGATCGGACTCGCGGTAGGCGATTTCTCGGATCGCGTCGCCGTCGAGACTGAAGATCACCGCGCCCGGGTAGCTCAGAATAATGGGCGAGTGGGTCGCGATCAGGAACTGGGCATGACCAGACGATTCGAGGTCGTGAATGATTCTAAGAAAAGAGAGCTGCCGTTGCGGCGACAGCGCGGCCTCGGGTTCGTCAAGGAGGTAGATGCCCTGCTCGAAGCGATGCTCGAAGAGCGACAGGAACGATTCGCCGTGGGACTGCGCATGGAGCGACTTTCCGCCGTAGGCCCGCAAATCGGATACCTCATCGATGTATGTGGCAAAGTTATAGAAGCTTTCAGCACGCATGAAGAAACCTTCGGCCACCTTCTGCGACCACGATAGCCGGAGAGCCTGCGCCAGATCTGACCGCTCGGCGAATGTCGCCCGGTGGTGATCGCGATTGCCCCCCTCAGGATTGAACCCGCAGCACTCGGCAAGGGCTTCGAGAAGGGTGGATTTGCCGCTGCCATTCTCGCCCAGGAAAAACGTGACGGTGGTGCGAAACGAAAGATCAATGCCCCGAGACAGCGCCGGGACATTGAAGGGGTATCGGGTCGCGTCGCACTTCTCTGGAAGACTCAGGACACGACGCAAGAACGGCGCGCCGCTGCGTGAAATCGCTTTGCTGTTTCGACGCGCCGGTTTCATCGGCGAATCATGCCACGGACCCCGCCTTCCCGATCGTGGCGTCGAAGTTCGTGGGCACCCCCGTCACGTCGGTCTTCTGCGATGGCAACAACGCGGCGGTGCGCAAGTTGCAACGCCTCGTCGCACAACTCGGGCAACCACGGGCCACGGGCAACCACGTGCCACAGGCAACCACGGGCCACAGGCAACCACGGACCTTGCCCGCACCCACAGTATGACTATAATGACTATTGTAACTACTTGGAAGGAGGCCAGTCGTGGAAAACGATACTTGGACTGTTGCAGAAGCGAAAGCCAAGTTTAGTGAAGTCATAGAACGGGCTCAGGCCAAGGGGCCGCAAACAATTACCCGCAATGGACGGCACGCCGTCGTCATGGTTGCTGCCGAGGAATGGGAGCGCAAAACTAAGCGCAGCGGCAATCTGGCCGAATTCTTCGCAGCATCGCCACTGCGAGGTTCAAAGTTGAAGACAAAGCGCTCGCAGCACGCACTACGCGCAACGAGCTTATGAGTTTTCTGCTCGACACCAATGTTGTATCTGAATGGACTAAGCCTCGCCCGAACGCAGGCGTGATGAACTGGCTTGCCACAACTGACGAAGACCGCGTTTTCTTGAGCGTCGTGACCATTGCGGAGCTCCGCCACGGCATCGAGCGGCTCGCTACCGGCCGGCGTCGCAGCCGACTGGACGAGTGGCTCCGTGATGAGCTTGTGCTGCGGTTCGAGGGGCGAGTTCTCCCGGTTGGGACTAGGATCGCAGAGGCATGGGGCAGATTGGTCGCACGCCTTGAAGCGCAGGGGCGACCAATTAACGCCATGGATGCGCTGCTGGCTGCGACGGCGGAACAGCACACATTGACTCTGGTTACTCGGAATGAGTCGGATTTCGAAGCCGCCGTAAAGTCGATACTGAATCCCTGGACCTAGTTTTAGTCGCAACGCGCGGTTGACCACATGCTCAGATTCGCGTCTACTGCTGCGCTAAAGCCGAACCGGAACCATCTCGACATGGTCACATCGAATCGTTGGACGGTGCTCGCGATCATTTTCGCCGCCCGCACGTCGATGGGTTATCAGTTCCAGTCAGTGGGCTCCGTTGGCCCCGTGCTCGTCGAGCATCTGGCCATCGATTTCGCCATGCTCGGTACGCTTATCGGTATGTATAAGCTGCCAGGGCATTCCTTGCATATCCCGCGGGTCTCCTAGGCCGGCGCCTCGGTCTGAAGCCTATCGCGGCACTGGGGCTGGCCTTGATGGCAATCGGCGGCGCGATAACTGCCTACGCAGATGCGCTTGCCTTGGCGACGGCTGGGCGAATGCTTGCCGGCGCGGGTGCGGTGCTGTTCAACGTGCTCTCTGCCGCCATTGTCGCGAACTGGTTTATCGACAAGGAAATGACGCTCGCGATGGCCATTCACGTGAACAGCCGTCCGGTATTGCCTTGGGGCTTGTCACGCAAGCGATGTGCGCTGCTGTTCCTTGGGTTACTGAGAAACGCGGAACTTCACATTCGCGCCCGCCAAAGGACGGCCTAGGGGCGCGCGGCCTGCAGCGCCGCGAGCCCGTTCCCACGAATCATACGAGTGGTGTTAGCAATCGGCGAATGCGCGACACCGAATCGAAGTGTCTCGTGAATCGATACCGACGACGCCGACTGTCCCTTTTCCGCCCGCGCTTCTCGAGCCGGCGCTCCTACTTGCCGGTGAAGAAGTAGTAGTCCGCTGTGTAAGAAACCCGGGCCGGTGTGCCGGCCGCAGCTTGCGAACAGTCCGTGCGTGGCGCCACACCGCCCACGGTGTTGACGCGTTGAATGCTCGTGACCTTGCTGAACGCGCCTTCCGGGCCAACGGATTTCGCGGCAATGAGCAGCCAAGGAATAGCGTCGGCCACCGGCGCGTCAGCGCGTTCCTTCAGCGTGCCCACGATCCTGCTGCGATCGATCGATTCCCAGTGCGGCCCCGCATAGTGCCGGCCGATTCTGTTGCCGCGACGGTCGAACAGATCCGCCTCCGGTCCGATGAAGGCCCATTCATATCCGCCGGTCTGATCCTTCTTCGCGCGGCACTCGTAGATCTGCACACCCTTTGCGGGAACGACGATTGCCATTGAATCGTGCGCCTCGGGCTGCAGCTTGTCCGGGACCTTGACCCGGGAGCTCGATGAATCGAAACCCGCGCAGCCGCCCAAACAGAGGGGGAGCAGGATTGCTGTGATGCTGAATCGGTTGTTCATCGTAGTTCCTCCGTGAGCGCCAGTGCGGTGCACTCTATCGGGCGATTGCATCGGGGGCGTTTCACGCGGTGGCCCGTTTTGTTTCGTTTGTTTCAGCGACGCCCGACCTGCCCCGAAACAAGGCGCGCGAAATTTTACGGTGCGGGCAAGAAGTGATACTGTCTCGCTACGGCACGGTGCCCGACCGCACTGGCATCCATCAGGAGACATCATGTCCGCGCAACCACAAGCAACCGTTGAGCGTTTCGCCAATCCGGCCCTCAAGCTTCGTTATCTTTCGCATGGCACCCTCGAATCGAAAGACCTCGAACGCGCCCGCAACTTCTACACCGAGTTCCTCGGCCTGGAAGTGATCCGCACGAGTCCGATCTCGCTCCTCATTCGCCTGGGCGGCACCAACACCATCGCGGTGGTCGAGCAGAAGAAGCGAACCGACGTGATGTCGATGCTGTACCACAATGGGCTCGATGTCGAAACGCAGGGGGAGGTCGACGAATGCCATCGCCTCGTATGTGAGAACGCCGCCAAGTGGGACCTCAAGAAGATCGGCAAGCCCGCGTTGCAGCATGGCACCTACAGCTTTTTCTTCTGGGACATGGATGACAACTGCTGGGAGATCCTGACCAATCCACCCGGGGGCTATAGCTGGCTCTTCGAGATGGGTGACCAGACGGGCAAGGGCCATCTGGATCGGAATTTCAAGCGGCCGGGTGCGTAGGGCGAGTCGCCCGCGCGTTGCGATTCGCTGGGCTTGTATTGAAGTCCCGTCACTGAGAAAACGTCATGCAGAAGAAGTGCCTGTGGTTTGCTGTCGTCGGCGCGTGCATCGGTTTGCTCGCGCAGGTACCCGGTGCGATCGCGCAAACGGAGCTCAAGTTCGCCGATGCGCTGCCAAAGTCGTTCTCGTACCACAACGCGGTGCTCGATTTCAAGAAGGTCGCCGAAGAGAAGACCAAGACGCTGACGATCCGGCCGATGCTCGAAGGTGTGCTCGGGGATCAAAAATCGCTGATGGAAGCGACCAAGGTCGGTTCGATCGAGATCTGCGTCGTCGCCTCGCCGGTGACGCAGCAGCTGGTCCCCGAGCATGGCATTTTCGGGCTGCCCTTCGTCTGGGCGAGCGATGAAGCATTCCGCAAATTCCTCGATTCGCCGGTTGCGCAAGAGCTCGGCAAGAAGATGGAAGCGCATGGCCTGCGGGTGCTGACACTCGCCGATGCGAGTGCGCTCTCGGTGATGAACAGCAAGCGCGCGGTCAAGACACCCGACGACATGAAAGGCCTGAAAATCAGGGTCATGCAGGATCCAATGCAGGTGGACATGATCAAGGCGATGGGCGGGATTCCGGTGCCCATGGGGACCCTCGAGGTATACACGGCGATCCAGCAGGGTCAGATCGACGGCAACGCCACCAGCCCGCAGCTCCTCTGGTCCCTCAAGAACCACGAGGTCGCCAAGCATTTCTCGGAGACTCGACACGGCTATTCTGCTGTGGTCGTCATCATGAATTTGCGCAAGTGGAACGCGCTCTCGCCCGAGCAGAAGGCCGCGCTCGATGCGGGGGCGAAAGCGTTCGTCGCGACCAATCGCGCGTACTACACCGACAGTCCGACCACAGGGACTACGCAGACCGTCGCCGCAATGCAGAAGGCCGGCGTGACAGTCACCGAACCCGACATCGCGTCGTTCCGGAAGGCAACCGGCTCGATCGTTCAAGACTTCAAGAAACGGGTCAAATCGCCGCTGGTTGATCAGGCGCTCGAGGAGGCGGGTTACAAATAGCGCGCGGTAAGTCTTGGATTGAGTCGGGCGAAACAGAAAAAACGACGACGCAACGGACTCAACGGGGTTGATGGGTCACAGTCGACACGGTGCCATTCGCAGCGCTCACTCGTATTGAATTTCGCTTAGGCCGCCATTCGAAATGTTGCGCTGTACGCCGACACACGACGACACGCGGCTTCGTGTGTCAGCGCGATGATATTGTGCTGCGCGTTGCTGCCCCCCAACCGATGGGCAATGGCGGGTAGCCGAGAAAGAAAGTCCGCGGCTTCTGCGTAACGCTCGAGCCCGAAGGCCAGGACGCCCTTACATGCGGGTAGCCCGACCGTCCGGGTCATTATGGCGTTCGTATCGCTTTCCCGAGCAAGAAGAATCTGCGACTCGATCAGGGTCGTGGCGTCCTGCCATCGCAAAGCGCCCGCGAAGGCCATCATGGCGTGTAGATCATTGAACGCACAAAATCTTTCGGCTATGTAGGGAGTCCATTTGTCGGCCAAATCGTCCCATCGTCCGCGGACATCTTGATCGTTCAGATGCAATCGCCACAGCAAACTCGATGCGTCAATCAGCTCGGCCACAGTGGCGGATCGATCGCTATGGATATGGTCGTCATAGATTTGCAAGGCAGTATCGGGATGCCCGGCGCGCAAGTGGAAAAGCGCCAAGTGCCACCAGCAGTGCGTGGCCACGGAAGTTGCTTCCGCCCACTCGTCAACGTGGCTCGTCAACCAATTCAGTCCGGACACGCATTGATGCGTCGTTTCATACACGTGCGCGATGGCATGATGCACCCGAGGATTCCCGGGGTCCCGTTCAAGTGACCGAATGCACCAGTCCATCGCGGCAGGGGCCTCGCCACTCTCCGCCAGACCGAACGCATGCATCGCGGCGACCGCGGAATAACCGGGCACGTCCCGCCGCCACGACGGCACGACGCGCGCTACACGATCGCGCAATTGTCCGGTGTTACCCAAGAGATAGTCGAATGCATGCGCCACTTGCAGCGCAAGTACATCCCTGGGATAACACTCGAGCAGTCCGGCGAGTAGCGCTTCCGCGGACTCGTACCGCACGTTGATTAGAGCGTTCACGATCGCCAGATGTTGCCGCTCTCGATCATTCATCGCGAGCCCAGCGAGCGTCGCGAAGCAGTTCCGCGCCTTCGTCACATTACTAAAGGCCCGGCTACACAGATAGATGTAGCTGCGTAGAACGTGCGCCATGACGAATGTCGGTGATTGCTCAATGGCTTGACCTACCAACGGCAACGGATCGGCACGCCAGCTTTGGAACAGCCGCAACGCCTCCTCAAACAGGAGGAGTGAGCCCGAAGTCGCTCCGGATACTTCGCAATCACGATCATCCTTCAACTGCATTGGTATTCTCCTTAATGCGAAGTCCACCCCAACCGTCCTCGCCACGGGGCCCATTTACCGACCAATTCGAGCTGGTCCGGCGCATTGCATGGAAGGTTCCGGCCGAACCAGGCAGAGCGATGCACTCTAGTCGGCGAATGCATCCGCGGAATTTCGCCGATGGTCTGGTCTTGTTTCGTTTGTTTCACCGACTCCCAGTGCACTTTGCCCAGCGGGTCGGTTACGGATCGGAGCCTGCGTTGCGGCGCGATTCCAACGGTGAGTTCGGCACGCAGCCCCGTGCTGCGGGTGAATGAGCATCGCCGGACGCGGGTCGCCTCAGTGTGCGGGAATTCCGATGCGTGGTACGGCGCTCCCCCGCAACTCGGGGATGAACCCGCACGAACGCGCGCTCTTTGTGAGCGCACGCGCGCTGCTTCCATCGCTTGCTGCAACGGAATCGTCAACGCGGCATGCGCGCGAGGTTCCCGCCAAAGATATCCAGGCGTTGCGCGATGCGAGCCTCATCCGGATTCTGCAACCCAGGCGGTTCGGTGGTTTGCAGGGCTCGGCGCGCATTCTCTCGCGCATCGTGGAGGAGCTCGCTCTTGGATCCTCCGCGGCCGCATGAGTCTACGGAGTTCTCGGTCAATACCAATGGGTGATCGCGTGCTTTTCCGAGCAAGCGCAGATTGATGTACGGGAATCGATTCCGTACGCGGTTTCATCGTCAAGTGTCGTGTCACGGGGTACAGCGCAGGCGGGTGCGGGCGGCTATCGATTGAGCGGAAGCTATCCGTTTTCGAGCGGATGCGGTCACGCCCAGTGGGGTCTCGTCGGTGCGTTCTGTTTCGACTCGGAGAATCGCCGCCATCAACGCTATTTTCTGATCCCGATGGCCGAGATCACCGTCAAAGACGACTGGCACGTGCTCGGACTCGAAGGCACCGGGAGCCGGAGCCTCGTACTGGAAGACGTATTCGTGCCGTAGCACCGCACGGTCCCGCTACGGGATTTGATCGAGGGCACGACACCAGGCTGCACTGTGCACCCAGATTATCCAATGATGTGCGCACCACGCAACTTGTTCGCGCCGTTCTCGCAACCACCGGTGGCATTGGCGCTTGGGCGACGGCTCCTCGCACTCGTGACCGACATCGTGTACTCGCATCGGTTGACGCGAGCAGCGACCGAGCGCCTCCGCGAGCTTGTTGGCGCGATGTTCGTCTACGACACGAGCCCGCTACAGCCGCTCATTCGCGACATTCAAACCTGCCTCACGCACAGCGTGGCGAATTTCGACGCGGCGATGGTGCCATACGGCCGCTCGATGCTCGGCATGGAGGCGATGCCACCGGTGTGAAGGACAAGCTGGACGACTCGTTCGCGAGTCGGCATTGACTTCTTAACTACGATAATTTATAACGCAGATTAGATGAATCGGAGTTATTAATGAGCCTGTACGGCAGCAACGTGGAATACGGGCTTCACTGCCTGCTCAATCTGGTCGGTCCCGCGGCGGGGGCGACGGTCAGCAGTCGCGACCTGGCCTTGTTTCAGGGCGTCTCGCCGTCGCTGGTTGCAAAGCTGTTCACGCAGCTGCAGAAGGCGGGTATCGTCAAATCGGCGGAAGGGATTCGAGGCGGGTTCCAGCTGGCGAAATCGCCCAGCGATATCTCGGTCTTCGATGTGGTGCGCGCGCTCGACGGCGACAAGCCGATGTTCCAGTGCCGCGAAATCCGCCGCAACTGCGTTGTGTATGGCGACAATCCGCCGGCCTCGGCGATGCGCGGCGTGTGCGCCATTCATGCGGTGATGCTCGAGGCCGAGCAACGCATGCTCGACGCGCTGCGCGGCCATACGCTCGCCAGCCTCGCCGGCAAGGTCGACGGCAAAACCACGACGAAATTCGCCGATTTGAAACAGCAATGGTTCGGAGAACGCCACGCCGAGCGTCAGACGCCGGCGCGGCTGCGCTCGAAATCGCGAAGAAGATCGATTTGACCATCGCACAGGAGAACGGCATGAGCAGAATTCTTGTCATCGGCGGCGGCTTCGCCGGCCTATCCGCCGCGGTCGTCGCGGCGGACGAGATCCGCACCGGCGGGGGCGGTGCCACCGTCGCCCTGGTCTCCGACAGCGACCACATCACCATCCGGCCGCGGCTCTACGAGAAAAGCCCCGAATCGCTGCGCGCGCCGCTGCGTCCGGTGCTGGATCCCGCCGG
>JANMUI010000193.1:0-3786 GCA_031391405.1 Betaproteobacteria bacterium | reverse complement strand
GCGTGCGTTGCGCGTTTCCCGTCTCAAGGCGATACTGCCGCTGCGCCGCCCGGACGATTCATTGAGCGTTCCCGAGGGATTGCCAATTGCGAGGCTGCCGGAAACAATGCGTCAATTCTTTACTCAACGAGGGGGTGTAATGAGGAGCATCGGGGTCATATTCGCATTCGCGGCAGGAGTCGCCTCTGCGCAGGGCTATCCGTCCAAGCCGATTCGCATGATCAGCCCGGTCCCGGCCGGCAGCGGCATCGACGTCGTCGCGCGCATCGCGGCCGACAAGCTCGCGCAGAATATGGGCGCCACGATCGTCGTCGACAACATCGCCGGCGCCGCGAGCATGATCGGCGCCGCGGCCGCCGCGCGCGCGGCGCCCGACGGCTACACCCTGCTCTTCTGGAGCGAGGCCGCACCGCTCGGTGCGCTCGCGAACCCGAAGCTCACCTTTGATCCGGTGAAGGATCTACAGCCGGTAGGCTCGCTTGCGAAGGGCGTGTTCTTCCACGCGGTGAATCCATCGCTCCCGGTCAATAGCGTCGCGGAGCTCGTCGCGCTCGCGAAGACGAAGCCGGGCGCGCTCGCGTACGGCACCTCGGGCATCGGCTCGCCGCACCACGTCGTGACCGAGATGTTCATCGGCGCCACCGGCATCCAGGTCCTGCATATCCCATACAAGGGATCGGGCGAGACCGTGACCTCCCTCATGCGCGGTGACGTGCAGTTCGCGCTCGGCTTGCCCTCCTCGTTCGCACCGCATCTGAAGTCCGGGAAATTCCGCGGCCTCGCGGTCGCGGCGCCAACACGCTCGCCGGCGTTCCCCGACCTGCCGACGATCACCGAGACAGGCGTGAAAGGCGTCGAGTACCTCTCGTGGTACGCAGTCTTTGCGCCGACCGGCACACCGCAACCGATTCTCGAGCGGCTGCATGCGGAGATGGCGAAGATCGTCGCCGACAAGGGCTACATCGAGGAACGGCTCGGCCGCATCGGGCTCGAACCGTATGCAGCCGGATCGCTCGCCGAGACGATGAAGCTCTCGCAGCAGTACTACGACCTGCTCGCGCCGGTGGTGAAGAATGCGGGGATCAGGCAGGAGTAGCGGCAGGCCGTGCGTTCGCGCCGCCAGGCCACATCGGCGTGCGCCACAGCGCCAAGATTTCACGCACCCGCCGCTGGCGCGTCACTCGCGATGGGCGGCAGGTAATGGGCACCTCGCTCTACCTACGTGAGCACCACTTCCCAAACGCCTATTCCCGAATCGCTGCATGATCTGCTTTGCTGGATACAGTCACGGAGAAAGAATCTATACCCGCCAATGATTTCGGGACACGGCGAAGCCTCCGCCGGACTTTTCGAAATCACCGTCATAGACCGGGTAGCCAGGTCGCGATCGGCGGGAAGATCACGATGAGCGTTAGGACCGTCAGCGACCACAGCACGAATAGAATGATTCGAATAACAGTCCCGGCGCGGACCCCAATGCGACGGTTTTGACGGAATCGTGCATTGGATAAGTCTCGGATTTGCTATCGGGGCGCAGGAGCAAGATGCGCGCAGGCGCAATGCTCGGCAGCGGGTAAGCAGCGTCAGACCGTCACAATCGGCCAGACCCGCGAAAAAAGATGGCACGCGCTGCCCGCAGCGCCGCCGGGGTCATATCCGCGGGTAGTACTCATTGTCGATGGAGGAGGTTCATGACTACTATCAAGAAGTTCGGTTTGCTCATGCTGGTGGCGTTGGGAGCGATCGGCGGTGTACCGATCGCAGACGCGCAAGATTATCCCACGCGCCCGATCCGCTGGATCGCGCCGGCGGCCCCCGGTTCCACCTTGGACATGATCACGCGGCTGGTGGCCCAGAAAATCAATGAAGCCTGGGGCCAGCAGGTGATGGTCGATAACCGTCCCGGCGGCGCGTTCGTAATCGGCAGCGACATCGTCGCCAAAGCTGCGCCCGACGGGCACACCATCGGCACGCTGCTGACAACGCATGTCGTCAGTCCTTACGTGAGGAAGGATCTGCCCTACGACACGCTGCGCGACTTCACTCCAGTGACGCTGATGGTGATAGTGCCGGGCGTAATGACCATGCACCCGAGCGTTCCTGCCAACACGCTGAAGGACGTGATCGCGCTCGCGAAGGCCAAACCGGGTTTGCTCAACTACGCTTCTCCCGGCCCGCTCACTTCCGGTCATCTGTCGATGGAAATGCTGAAGCTCACTGCCGGTGTAGAGATCCAGCATGTGCCCTACAAGAGCGGTGCGCCGGCGATCGCCGACCTGATCGGCGGCCAAGTGCAGTTCCTGATCAGCGGCCCGCCCGGCGTGCTGCCGCACATCAAGAGCGGACGCCTGAAAGCGATCGCGACCACCGCGGCGAAACGCTCGCCGGGACTGCCCGACACGCCGACGTTCGCCGAATCCGGCCTGCTCGGATTCGATACTTACGAATGGTACGGCGTATTCGCGCCAGGAAAACTGCCCAAGGACGTGCTCGCCAAGCTCAGCCGGGAAATCGCGCGCATCATCAAGCTGCCGGAGATCAGCGAGAAGCTTTCACTGCAAGGCGCAATCCCGGTCGGCGGCACGTCCGAAGAGTTCGACGCCTTCATCAGGAAAGAAATGGACACGTGGGGCAAGGTCGCCCAGCAGGTCGGCCTGAAGGCGGATTGAATTTCCCGTCTTTTGGGCGAGACTCCCCCGGAGCCCTCCATGGTTGGTTGCGGCGCTTGTGATCGTCGACTCGGTCGCGCAATTCTCTCCCGAATCGAAGGCAATGTTTTCGCATCGAGCGCAAATCGCCACGGACCGATTTCAGGATTGGCCTGTGACCGCTTCGGGTCGAGCACCAACGTCAAGGATCGGCCAGAACCTGCCATTGACCGGGCGATGCGTATTGCGCGATCCGATCGGAATCACCCCGCTCCACGGGGCCGATCGCCGCAGCATAACGGTCGCTGGAAACGTCGGTTATGATGAGCATCAAGAGTTATTCCGGGAGCGCGTCGGCGAGCGTTGAGCACGTCCAAACCGGGCCCGCCCTCCATTGTTCCGGCGCAGCGCTGCATGCTTCTTCCGGGAACGAGCGATGAACCCCGACGTATGCTCGCCCTCGATGAATTTACGCAAGTATTGGATTCAACGGGCGAACCGAACCACCTCGTAGAGGCGGGTCAGTGTGGGAGGATCGAGGTGGACACTGCAGCAGCGGCGACCGGGAATGCCGAGGTTTCAGAGCATTTGGATTTCGACGCCGTCTTGATCGGTGCGGGCGTTGCGGGGCTCTATCAGCTCTACAGGCTGCGCGAGCTTGGTCTTCGTGTGCGCGCATTGGAGGCCGCCAGCGGAGTCGGTGGCACCTGGTATTGGAATCGCTACCCTGGCGCCCGCTTTGATTCCGAAAGCTGGACCTATGGCTATGCGTTCTCCCAGGAGTTGCTCGACGAGTGGGATTGGAGCGAACACTTTTCGCCCCAACCCGATAACGAGCGGTATCTCAACTATGTCGCCGACAAGTTCGGCCTGCGCCGGGACATACAATTCAACACCCGTGTCGCCGCGGCTCACTATCGTGAGGACACACGAAGCTGGGAGATCGTGCTGGAGGATGGCGCCCGCTATACGACACGGTTTCTGATCACCGCAATCGGCGTCCTCTCGGCGCCGACCATGCCGAACAACATACCGGATATCGCCTCGTTCAAAGGCCAGTCCTGCCACACCCACAACTGGCCCAAGGAAGGCGTCGATTTTGCCGGCAAGCGCGTCGGAATCATCGGCACCGGCGCAA
>JANMUI010000184.1:0-3072 GCA_031391405.1 Betaproteobacteria bacterium | reverse complement strand
CACCCATCGGGCAGCTTGGCCCAGTCTTCCACTACGCGATATCGGTGCTCGTTGTTGCCAAGAATTGCAGTCATTGGTTTCCCCTTTCCTCTAGCTTCCTCTGGCGGCGCCGCACCTCTCAGCGTAGCACGTGGCACCACCTGCTCACTTCATGTCGCGGACCAGCTTGCTGTAGAGCGCGCGCTCATCGCGACTCATTTGTTCGTAGTGGGCCGTGCCATCTTCGCGGACAACCATGCCGATCGCTTCGATGCGCTGCACCAGATCGGGTTCACGCATGGCCTTCGCGGCAGCGTCTTGCGGCTTTTCCGGCAACATCCTGCTATGGTAGTGAGTGATCCTTCGAATGTCACTTGAACCTTAATGACTACAGATCTCCATCGTATCCGCATTGACCAGATCGGCAGCCTGGCCGGCCCAATCTCCCTTCGTACCGCCATCGCCGCGTTGGATCGTGGCGAGGTGAGCGCAGCCGAGGTTGCGCAACGTATCGACGATGCGATCACGGACTCCATCCGCCGCCAGGAATCGATCGGTCTGCCGGTGGTGTCGGACGGCGAATTTCGCCGGCGCAACTTCCAGGAGAGCTTTGGTGCCGCAGTGAGCGGATTTGATGGTGCGGCGCGCGTCACTTCGCTGGACGATCTCTCGATCAGTCGCACCCCGCTCACTCGGGCCGAGCAGAATTTCGAAGCGCGCGGGCCGGCCATGGTGACCCGACGGCCGGTCGTCGATCGATTGCGACTCGTTCACAACGTGCCGCTCGAAGAATTTACGCTTGCAAGTCGCGTGGCGACCAAGCCGGTCAAGGCCACCATTCTCAGCGCTGATCGCATCTCGCAGCGATTTGCGTGGGAGGCCTCGCTGGCGATCTATGCCGACATGGATGCGTTTCTCGCCGATGTGGTCGCGATCCAACGCACGATGGTGAAGGCGCTCGTCGATGCGGGTTGCCGTTACATTCAGATCGATGCGCCGGGCTATACGGCGTATGCCGACAGCGTTTCATTGGAGCGCATGCGCTCGCGTGGCGAAGATCCGGCCATCAATCTCAAGCGCGCGATTGCGGCCGACAACGCCGTCATGGCGGATTTTCCGGGCGTGACCTTCGGCATCCACCTATGCCGCGGTAATCCACGTACTGTCGATCCGAAAACCGGCAAGATCGTTGGACAGTGGCATCGCGAAGGCCACTACGATGCGATTGCCGAGCAGGTGTTCGGTGACCTCCATCATCATCGCTTTCTGCTCGAGTACGACACCGAGCGATCCGGCGGCTTTGCCCCGCTCCGGTTCATGCCGAAGGACAAGGTCGCGGTGCTGGGTCTGGTCACCACCAAAGATGCCGAGGTCGAGCCGCGTGACGTGCTGCTACGCCGGATCGACCAGGCCGCGCGCCACTTGCCGCTCGATCAACTCGCGCTCAGCCCGCAATGCGGCTTTGGTGGTGTCGATCCGCTGCATCCGACACTGACCGAGGATGAGCAGTGGCGCAAGTTCGAACGGATCGTCGACGCCGCGCGGGAAGCGTGGCGCTAGCCGCACCTTCAATCGATCTTGGCGCCGGATTCCTTCGCGACCTTCGCCCATTTGGTGACTTCATTGCGCATGAACGCTGCATGCTCCGCCGGCGTGCAGGTGAGCGGTTCGAACCCCTGTTCACCGAGGGTCTTGCGCATGGCCGGATCCTTGATGATGGCAACCACCGCGGCATTGATCTTCTCGACGATGGGACCTGCCATGCCGGCCGGGCCCACCAGACCGAAGAACCCGCTTGCCTCGTAACCCGGCACGCCGGCTTCAGCGATCGTCGGCACATCGGGCAGCGATGGAATGCGGCGGGTGGAGCTCACACCAAGCGCCCTCACTTTGCCCGACTTGACATTCGGTACCGCGGTGGGCGAGGTCGCGAACGATAGGGCGACATGGCCCGCGATCAAATCCGTCATCGCGGGTGGCGCCCCCTTGTAGGGCACATGCACGAGCTGCGTGCCGGTCATTGTCTTGAACAGTTCGGCGGCCAGATGCGGCTGACTGCCGTTGCCCGCCGAGCTATAGTTGAGCTGGCCCGGACGGCTCTTCGCAAGCGCGATGAATTCCTTGAGGTCGGATGCCGCCACTGACGGATGCACCACCAGCACTTGCGCGGTTTCCGCAACGAGCGTGATCGGCGTGAAGTCCTTCAGCGGATCGTAGGTGAGATTCGGATAGAGGCTCGGGTTGATGCTATGAATGGTCGAAGCCATGAGCAACGTATAGCCATCCGGTGCGGCCTTCGCGACTGCCTCGGCGCCAATGTTCGCGCCCGCACCCGGCCGATTCTCGACGATGACCTGATGCTTCCAGCTCTCGGTGAGTTTTTGCGCGAGCGCCCGCGACAAGATGTCGGTACCGCCGCCCGCCGGGAACGGCACGACGATGCGGACCACTTTGGTCGGGAACTCCTGAGCGTGCGTCGCGCACGCGAATACGACGGCAGCAAGCAACGCAGCAACGCGAATGATCCTCATCACATTTCCTCTCACGCGTCGCGAAATAAACGTCCGGCGCCGGGCACCACTGTTCGATTGTCGATGCACCGCAAGGTCCCCCACATCGCGGCCTGGTTGCTCGTGACCACCGGCCGGCCGGATTCCGTCTCGAGCGATTCAATGATGTCCAGGGTGCGAAAGTTCGAGCAACTGACGAAGATGGCCTCGGTTTCGGGCCGCAGAACTTCCATCGCAAGGCCTTTGACGATCGCCGTCGAGATGCTGCCATGCGATTGCGTGCCGAGCCCCTTCATCGCCACGATCTGAAAACCCGCGGCCTCGATATAGATGCGCAGCTTCTCATTCATCCACGGCTCATAGGGTGAGGCGACGCTGACCCGCTTCACCTTCAACGCCTTGAGTGCCTGAACGATGGACGCGGAGGACGTGACGCTCGGAATGCCGGTGCGCTTCTCCAAGTCCGCGGCGAGCTCAAGATCTTCGGCGGGCGTCTTGAGAAACCCGCTGCCGGTGCAGCCGTAGCAGATCGCATTGACCTTGGCGTGCGCGACCAACTCTGCGGCTGCCGGCGCCTGCGTGG
>JANMUI010000180.1:0-4007 GCA_031391405.1 Betaproteobacteria bacterium | reverse complement strand
GGACCCGACCGAGGAAGACTATCGCTGGTTTCCAGACGTTGCGGGAACGGACTGGCTGAAGACGCTCGATTACGCGATGCGCAACTTCAAGGACGAGAGCTTCATCTCGCAATTCCTGTCACCGAAGATGATCCGGGACTTCCGCCTGTTCTGTCTGGTCGATGACGACAAGGATCCGAACATGCGAGTGGGCGCGATCCACGACGACGCCGGCTATCGCTTCGTGCGCGAGATGCTGTCGCGACAGTATTCGATCTCGGAGCGCGATCCGAATATTCAAGTGACGCATGTCGATATGAGCGGAGATAGATCGCTCACATTGCAGCACTTTACAAGCGACCGTAAGCCGCTCGCGCAAGAATACAAAGATGTGATGAAGCATCTCGCCTGGCTATGGGGCTTCAAGGTGAAGCTGGACTCAGTGAGCGACGACGGTTCCGTCCGCACGCTGCATGAGGTCACGCTCGACCTTCGTAAGCGTCGTCCCGATGGCCGCCAGATCGCGGCATTGCGGCGTACATAGCGCTCGCAACACGCTATAGCAGAAACGCAATCCCTTCGAGCTCGGCCTCCGAATTCACCAGGTCGATCCGCTTGGCCGCGATTCGCAAGCCGGCAGGGGTACGCCTCACGCGATGCGTAACCAATGCGCCGTATACGCGCTGACGCTCTTGCCGGTACTCGACCAGAACCAAGGTCGAAGCCACGTTGACATCGGGTGAGCCGGTTTGCGCTTCGTCGAGCATGACGTTGCTGATCTGATGCGTTGTGCGTGCGAGCGGCAAACGGGCATGGGCGCGCGCTTCGCGATACTGCTTGACCCGCAGCCCCATCAGCTCGCGATTGTCGTAGACGATCGAGCTGGTCTCGATCGGATCGATCTGGCCTTCCTCGAGTGGAACCCAATACGTGGCGTCATCGGTAAATAGGGCGAGCCAGTCGTCGAACCGATGCCGGTCGAGCGTGAAGGCCTCCCGATAGAGCAGTTGTTCCGCCTCGGTCAACGTGATGCCGGCGAATGAATCGGGTCTTGAAGACATGCTCAATCCGCGCTCATATAGTGCAGCCAGGCGTCGAACTGATTGCGGATGAAAATCTCGCTCGTGCCGGTGCCGCCGCGTTTCGTCCTGTGGCCGTCGGTCACGTCGCTGCCGAATCCGCGCGACAGGTTGACCCATTCGCATCCTGCAGCCGCGAGGCCTCGTTGAATCCGCTCGTAGACCTCCAGATCGTCGGTAAGTACCCAGGAGGCGGTACCGTTCACTACGTTCGCGAACGAGATCGTGTCACGGAACATCTGCGCAGGCGCCCCTGTCAGCTTGAACGAGTAGGTGTAGACGACCGTGCGGTCCACTGCGAGCGGATGCACGATGCGCAACTGGCGAAACTGACTCATGAATGAGACATTCGGGTAGACGATTGAATTCCAGCGGGTGACGCCGAGAATCTCTGCGGTACGTTGTTCGCCATGTCTTGCGACGAGACGCGACCGGTAATCGTTGAATACCGGATTATCGAGACCGACGACCAGACGACTATCGCTATGGTAGTCGCCCATGAACCCGTGGCCGTGATCGGTCGTCCAGATTCCAATCGACTCCCAAACGTTTTCCGGGGCGCCGTTCTGTCGCATCTGACGAATCGCGATATCGGAGTCGCGCTCGGGATTGCCAGGATCAGGTGCACCACGCGCAACATTGACCGAGGAGGCGTGGACGTAGTTTGGATGCACGCCATCCAGATGATTCTCGAGAACGAGCTTCCAGTTGCCGTTATACGCGTGCTTGAACACTCCACCCGCAATTTCAAGCTCGCCGTCGGGTGCACGATCGACCAGGTCGTCGAACGATGATGTCATGTGACCGAGGAACTCGGACAAGGTCGGGCCTTGCATCGCGAGCGAGGCGAAGATGAATCCGCGGTACTGCTCGATCCGCGCGACCGGGCGCAATCCATACTCGCGGATCTTGGCCTCGGCGCCCGGCTCGTATCCGCTGCGTGTAGGAACCCACTGCAAGGCACCGTCGGTACCAAATGTCCAACCGTGGTACGGACATGAAAAACTCTTCGCGGAGCCCTTCGCCTGGTGGCAAAGCAAGGAGCCCCGGTGCGTGCATCGGTTCACGAACACATGCACCGCGCCGTCAATGTGGCGCGTGACAAGCACCGGTTCGCGACCCATTCGCGTCGTGAAATAGTCACCCGGATTGCGCAGTTGGCTCGTGTGTCCGAGCAGCAACCAGGCGCGACCGAACAGCCGATCCATCTCCATCTCGTAGATGGTTGGATCGACATAGACACTCCGGTGCACGCGACCGGGCTGTACCAGCATCGCGAGGTGTTCATGAGGCAGCACTTGCATAGGGTTCCTTGTTGCCACGCGTTGCTTCGCGGGTGGCGGTCGCTTGCATCCGGAGGCAATCGGCTATTCTTCAATACGGTGAGGCGCCGCGCAACTCCTGAATGTGGTTGCCTGCTCGCGTACCATCAACCCGATTCGAATATTTTGACGAGGACCCGATCATGGCCGTCACACGCCGTCGTTTCGTTGCCAGCTTACCCGCGCTCGTAGGCGCCCCGTTCATCATCACGAGCCGAACGGGGTATGCCCAAGCGACCGAAGAAATCACATACCTATTGCCCGCGCCCGCGGCGCAGGTCGCATTCGCCCCTTGGATGTTGGCGCAGCACAAGGGGTATTACGCTGCCGAGGGTTTGAAGCTCAACTTCCAACCGGGGCGCGGCGGGGTGGACGCAGCCAAGCAGGTCGGTGCCGGCAATGCGCCGCTCTGCGGAGCGTTCGGTGACACCCCGATCATCGTGCGCGCTCAAGGCGTGCCGGTGAAATCGGTCGCTGTGCTGGGCGGGCGCTCCATGACGACCGTTGCTGTCCATGCAGACTCGGGCATCAAGAGCCCAAAGGATCTCAAGGGGAAGACGATCACCGCGATGACCTATGCCGACAGCGGCTATTTCGCGCTGCTTGCAATGCTCGCAAGCGCCGGGCTCAACAAGGGCGATGTGGATGCCCAAGCGGCCGGCCCTGCGGGGGTGTGGCAGCTCTTTGCCGCGCGCAAGGCCGATGCCATGACGGCGGTGCCCGAGTGGATCGCCGAAGCCCGCGGAACCGGTGCGAAGCTGCATCTTATGCCCGCGTTCGACTACACCAAGAGCATGGCCCAGGCGATTCTTGCTTCGGATGACGTGATCAAGAAGCGTCCTGATCTGGTGCGCAAAGTCGTGCGCGCGACCTTGCGCGGCATGCGAGATATCATGACCGATCCGAAATCCGCGACGAAGGAGTATCTAGCGGCCGTCCCGGCGCACAAGGGCCGCGAAGCCTTTGTCGAAGAGACCTTCAACCTGTACAACACCTTGGTCTATCCGGGTCAGACGGTCCTTGGCCAAATGGATCCGCAGCGCCTGGCCGAGCTCCAGAAATTCTATGTGTCGCAAAACATCGTGCCGAAGGAAAGCCCGATTGCCGATCTGTATACGAACGAGTTCGTTTCCTAGGAATCTGCGCGGCAGACCGCGCAGATTCCTGATGGAAGACGCTACGTGCCTTTATTACCGCGAATGCGTCAAACAATAATCCCGAAATGGGGCTAATTGTAAAGCGTCGTTCGGCTGAACAATTGCGTCTTCCTAGAGGAGTGTGCGCGCTCCGCCGCGCAGACTCCTAGCGCATCACCCGCGCCACCTTCATCGCCGCATCGACGATCCGGCCGTTTTCCACGACCACCTTCCCGTCGAGGGTAATCGTGCAATCGCGCATCGGCACGTCATAGTGCCCGCGCGTAATGCGTTTGCCGCCACCCTGCGAGTTGGGGCCGGTCGAAAAGAGGAAGTTGCCCGGAAACGTTCGGGCGGCAGCGCGGCTGCGCTCCGGGTCATCGCCATTCAGCGTCCCCCTTCCAGCTTGGTGACGTGCCCTTCGCGTATCTCTAGTCGAATCGGGTCGACCACATATCGGCAGAAGGGAAGAATGATGATGTCACCGGGCT
>JANMUI010000177.1:0-4368 GCA_031391405.1 Betaproteobacteria bacterium | reverse complement strand
CGATCTGCTTGAGCGCGTTGTATCGCACATGCGCCGCGCCATGGCAGTTGAGGCAGTAGTTGACGAACCCACGCGCCCCTGCTTGCAGGCTTGCGACATCGGTTGGGCGCAGTGGTGCCGGTTCGAGCGGCCAGCTCCCGCCTGCGGCTAGCGCGATGAGCGGGAAGAAACAGATCAAGGCAAGCAGATTTTTGATTGTTCTCATGTCACGTCACCCGCGCCGGAACCGGCAGCGTCTTCTCGTTTTTCGTATACCACGGCATCAGGGCGAAGAAGGCGAAGTAGAGGATCGTGAAGACCCGCGCCACCCAGGTTGCCACTTCCGTATCCCCCACGAATGCCGTACCCGGCGAGAATTTCCCCCAGACATCGGTCGGAACCGTGCCGAGATAACCAAGAATCAATGTACTCACCACAAAGATGGCGATCCAATTCTTGAAGCTCGAACCGCGATAACGAATCGACTTCACCGGCGATCGATCGAGCCACGGCAGCAGGAAAAACACCATGACGGAAAGGCCCATCGCTGCAACGCCGGGGAACTGCGACTCGCCGATCGGTGGAAACGCCCGCAGGATCGAGTAGTACGGCGTGAAGTACCAGACCGGCGCGATGTGCTCCGGTGTCGCCAGAGGATTGGCCGGCAGGAAGTTGTTGTACTCGAGGAAGTAGCCGCCCATCTCGGGAGCGAAGAAGATGATCACCGAGAAGACGAATAGGAACACCATCGAGGCGAACAGGTCTTTCACCGTGTAGTACGGGTGGAACGCAATGCCGTCGCGGGGAATGCCGGTCTTGGGATCCTTGTTCGCCTTGATCTCCACGCCGTCCGGATTGTTCGAGCCGACTTCGTGCAGCGCGAGGATGTGCGCGGCGACCAGTCCGATAATCACCAGCGGAAGCGCGATGACGTGAAACGCGAAGAATCGATTCAGGGTCGCATCGGATACGACAAAGTCGCCCCGGATCCACAGCGAAAGGTCTTCACCGATGATCGGTATCGACCCGAACAGGTTCACGATGACCTGCGCGCCCCAATAGGACATCTGCCCCCAGGGGAGCAGATAACCGAAAAAGGCCTCGCCCATCAGCGTAAGAAAAATCAATACGCCGAAAATCCAGATGAGCTCGCGCGGCTTCTTGTGCGACCCGTAGATGAGCCCGCGGTACATGTGCAGGTACACGACGATGAAGAACGCCGATGCACCGGTCGAGTGCAGGTAACGGATCAACCAGCCATACGGCACCTCACGCATGATGTACTCGACCGATGCGAAGGCAAGCAATGCATCGGGCTTGTAGTGCATCGTAAGAAAAATGCCGGTGACAATCTGGTTCACGAGCAAGAGCATCGCGAGTGCCCCGAAGATGTACCAGAAGTTGAAATTCTTCGGCGCGTAGTACTCGGACAGGTGCGCCTTCCAGTTGGCGGTAAGCGGGAAGCGCTCGTCGATCCAGCCAAGGAGGCCGGTGGTGGTGACTTGCTTATTGGCTGCCATGGCGCTCTAGGCCTCCTTCTTGTCCGCACCGATCAGGATCAGCGTGTCGGAGAGGTACACATGCGGGGGCACGACGAGGTTCGTTGGCGCGGGAACACTTTTGTAGACGCGCCCGGCCAGATCGAACTTCGAACCGTGGCACGGGCAGTAGAACATTTCCTGTTCCGGCTGGAACTTGGGCGAACAGCCAAGATGCGAGCAGATGCCGACCGCTACGAAGATGTCGTCCTTCTGTGCGCGCAGCTTCTTGCCTTTCAGATCGGCAGGTTGCTTGCCGGTTTTCACATCGGGGTCGACGACCACCGCATCGGCCTTCTTCACCGACTCGTTCATTGCCGGCGTGCGCTTCAAAATCCAGACCGGCTTCCCTTGCCATTCGACCGTAAGCAGTTGACCCGGCTTCAAACTGGAAATGTCGGCTTCGACCGGCGCGCCGAGCGCTTTCGCACGCTCGGAAGGATTCATGCTGTCTACAAAGGGCCAAGCCGCAGTGAGGCCGGCGAGGCCGCTGGCTGCGGCAGTGCCGACAACGAGGTTACGCCGCGTCTGGTCGACGTTTTTTGGGTCGCTCATGGGATTCTTGCAGCTCCTTGAGGGGCGAGTATGTTTATTTAGACAGTTGCATAGCCGCTTTCCACGCTTGGGTCGGAGTACGCACTCGAAGCGGTCGCAGCAAAGCCGCAGAATTATAGCCGAAGGCCCCCTCGAATTCCAAATTTTTGTAGCTAACCGATTGAATAAAATGGAAAAAACGCGAGGAAAACGATCACGCAAATACGCCCGGACGGCCTTACACGGGATTGGGAATGTCGATGTACTGGTGCCCGACCCCGAACTTCTGCGCCAGATGCTCCCCAAGCGCATTGATGCCGAAGCGTTCGGTCGCGTGATGGCCGGCCGCGATGAATCCAACCCCGCTCTCGATCGACAGATGGTAGTGCTGCTCGGATACTTCGCCGGTCAGATACGCATCGACGCCGGCAGCGATCGCGTCCTCGAAAAACCCCTGCGCGCCGCCGGTACACCATGCGATCCGCGCGATGGGCCGGTTCGGATCACCGATCAATAGGGGCGCTCGCGCCAGTTTGGACTCGACCCGGCGACCGAGCTCACGAAACGAAATAGGCATCGGCAGTGTGCCGATCGCGACAAGATCCTGGTCGCTGCAGCGCGCCTCGATCGGCCACCCGAGCCGCAGACCGAGCTGCGCGTTATTGCCCACGAGCGGATGCGCATCGAGCGGTAGATGAAACGCGAAGAGATTCAAATCGGCACGAATGAGCCGTGCGACGCGATCACGTTTCACACCACGCAGGCGCGCATCTTCGCCCCGCCAGAAGTAGCCGTGATGGACGAGCACGGCGTCGGCCTGCTCGATAATTGCCGCTTCGATCAGGGCCGCGCTGGCGGTGACACCGGTGACGATGCGCTCGATGCGCTGCCGACCTTCCACCTGCAGTCCGTTTGGGCAATAATCCTTGAACTTCTCCACCGCCAGCAACTCGTCGAGATATCGCGCCAGGTCATTCCGTTCCATTGCGTCACGCTCCGTTGATCGCGCACTGATGATGCAAATGGGGCGGCTCCTATAATCGCGTCGATACGCCCGCCCCGCATTTTCCATCACGAAGCACCTTTCGCACCGTGCGCCGACTCTGGTTGATCTTTACCCAAGCCGTCACGATCCTGCTGGCCGGATTGTTTGTCGTGCAAACACTGAAGCCCGAATGGCTGGCCAGCCGCCCGTCACGCGCGCCGCTCAGCGTGATCGAGCCTGCAGCGACGCCTCCCAACCCGGCCGCCCCCCGCGCAAATTCTTACAGCGACGCGGTCCAATGGGCGGCGCCGGCGGTTGTGAACATCTACACCGCGAAGGCAGTCCGTTCGGCGCGCCATCCATTCACCGAAGACCCATTGTTCCGGCGCTTCTTCGGCGAGCTCTTTGAAGGTGAAACACAACGCACATCGAGCCTCGGATCCGGCGTGATCGTGTCCGATCAGGGCTTCATCGTCACCAACAATCATGTTGTGGAAGCGGCCGATGAAATCGAAGTCGCCACCGCCAACGGCAAGAAGCTTCCCGCAAGGATTGTCGGTACCGACCCGGATACCGACCTCGCAGTGTTGCGGGTGAACAGCGACCAACTACAGGCGATCACGTTCGGCCAGTCCGATACATTGAAGGTGGGTGATGTAGTGCTGGCAATCGGGAATCCTTTCAGCGTCGGGCAATCGGTCACCATGGGTATCGTGAGTGCGCTCGGACGCTCCAATCTCGATATCAACACTTTCGAGAATTTCATCCAGACCGATGCCGCAATCAATCCCGGCAATTCGGGCGGCGCCCTGATCGATACCACCGGCCATCTGGTCGGCATCAATACCGCCATTTACTCGCGGTCGGGCGGTTCGCTTGGGATCGGCTTTGCTATCCCGGTGTCGACTGCGCGCAGCGTGATCGAGCAACTCATCGCAACAGGCAGCGTATCCCGCGGATGGATCGGCGTTGAGGCGCAAGAGGTGACCGGCGAGCTCGCGGACTCGTTCAAGCTGCCTGAACCGCGTGGCGCGCTCATTGCAAATGTCGTGCGGGGTGGTCCGGCCGAGCGCGGTGGAATACGGGCGGGGGACGTGCTGCTCGCCGTCGACGGCAAACGGATCGCCGATCGGCAGTCGATGCTGAATGTCGTCGCGTCGCTCACACCTGAGCAGCGCGTGCCGCTCAAAGTCTGGCGCGATCGCAAGGAGCTCGACATGCCGGTGGTCATCGGCCGGCGCCCAGCACTGCCGCGGCAGCGCTGATTCGATTCGACTACTTCTGTTCGGCCTCGGGCGCTGGGGTGGCCTTTGCCTGACCTTCCGTCGCGCC
>JANMUI010000176.1:0-8575 GCA_031391405.1 Betaproteobacteria bacterium | reverse complement strand
AAAGACAGGGGCGAAGGGGTCGACATGGCGCTCCGCTTGGAAGCCGGGGGGGGGGCGGCCGGTTTTGGGTGATCGCGTCGTTGTCGCGGTTGCGCGTGCGCTCGCGATGGGCAGCGGCGATGTCGATAAACGACTCGATTCCCTCCCTCGATAACTTTCCAGCGCGCCCGCCATGCTGACCACGCCACTCCCCGATCTCGACAGTTGGTGCCGCTTATTCGCCAGCCCATCCATTCCGGTGCTGCGTCGCACCAAGCGACAACTCGATCTGCTCGCGAAAAACATCGACAACGTGAGCGCTCGCGACGTCGCCAATATTGCGACGCAGGATCCGCTCATGACCGCCAAGCTCTTCGCGCTGGTTGCCGAAAAACGTGCGGGCCGGCAATCGACCGACATTACCTCGGTCGAGGGCTGCGTGTTCATGATCGGCGTGCCGCCCTTCTTTCGCGCTTTCGCGAATCTCCAAACGGCCGAGGAACGGTTACGCGGCACACCGCATTCGCTGCGGGGACTCCTCCGGGTGGTCCGTCGCGCGCGAAAGGCATCGCGTCTGGCTTGGGATTTCGCGCATTGGCGCACCGACCTTGCGATCGAGGAGATCGCGATGGCGACGCTCCTGCATGATCTGGCCGAAATGCTCGTCTGGTGCTTCGCACCCGAGCTTGCCCAACGGATCCAATCGATCCTGAAGGAGCAACCGGGTATGCGCTCGCGGGCGGCGCAACGCGAAGTGCTGAAGATCGAGCTGCACGATCTGCAACTCGCGCTATTCGAGCGCTGGCATCTCCCAGAGCTCTTGACCACGATGATGGATGACACGCACGCGACCCAACCTCGCATCTGCAACATCCTCGCCGCGGTCAATGTAGCGCGGCATTCCGCAAACGGGTGGGTCGATCCGGCGCTCCCCACCGACTATGAAAATATCGCGCGCCTGCTCAACACATCGGTTGCATTCGTCCAGCGGCAGATTCGGGGCGGGCACGGCATGTCGACGCATCGCGCCGCGGCCGACGATGCGCCGGATCAAGCCGCCGAGGGCGTTGCCACCGCGGCATCGTGAGCCGGCTCATGCTGGTGTCCATGGTCATGGTCATGATCGTGATCGTGATCATGATCGTGGTCATGCATATCGCACCCTGCCGGACCACAGGCGTTGGGCGCCGGCGCGCTTGACGCGATGAGTTGGGCGCGCCCCGCCTCGCCAAGCACCAGCCAGTAGGCCAACACCTTGTCCATCGAGCCCGCATGGTGCTCGAACCATTTGCCCATTTCGGTGGCGAGCACCCTGCCAAGATAGACCTCGCCATTCGCGACGCGCTCGCGCACGTCCCGCATGATCAGCAGCACCTGCTCATGCTCATGGGTGTGGCAGTGCGACGGCGGGAACTGCGTTGCGGCCATCTGCGCATCTTCATCGGCGAAGTGCCGGGCGGTGTGCGCAATGAACGCGTCCATCCGCGGCAGAAAGGCTTCGTCCGCCGCCTCACCCATGTGATTCAAGAGGTTTGCGTATTCGCGGTGGGTGGCGTCCATTACCGGCTCGCCCAATTCGAGGGCCGGCGTCCATTCCAAGAGAGGCATGTCGATTTCCTGTGCGAAGGCCCATTGCCGGCCAAGTGATTCCGAGTCTACACGCTGGAAAAAGAATGCATCCAGACGCGGGCGGTCTGCGAACGTTCGGACATTGGCGCCGCTCGCCCCCTCAGGTTCGCCGTTGCAAGAAAGTTAGAACCGTTTCGGGCGCGATGCCGACTCATCGGCATGGAGGCTCGAATCATGGACCGCAATCTTCCCCTCGGCGCACATCTGGTAACCCCTCGCGGCTGGTACAGCCATCACGGCGTGTATGTCGGCGAAGGGCGCGTCGTCCATTACGCCGGATTCTCGCGAGCGTTCCACCGCGGGCCGATCGAAGAAACCTCGCTCGAGTGCTTTGCCAATCAGTTCGACCTGCGGGTCCAGCCGCATGCAGCACCGGCGTTCTCCCCGGAAGAAATCGTCCGCCGCGCAAAGGCCCGGATAGGCGAAGACCGATACGGCGTGCTTTCGAACAACTGCGAACATTTTTCCGAATGGTGCATTCGCGGCAGGGCACGCAGTAGCCAGGTCGAAGCGTTGTCCGAACTTCCTGTTCGCCTCGCGCAAAACCTTTCCAAGACATTGATGCGATTGATGGAATCGATGTTCGGCGAAGCGGCATTCGCACGCCGGGCGGCAGCCTGAGGAATCGGTTCGGCCGAATTCCTGCCGAATCCTATTGAACCGAATCCACGTATCCAGCGACACATGCGAGATGAATCACCCGTAACCCAAGGAGACAAAAATGAACCGCTCATACGCCCACGCCTTCGAATCGTTTGACGATGGCGCCTTCGAGATGACCGACCGCCTGCTCGATCTGTTGAATGGCGAGACCGACATTGAAGATCTCGACGACGACGACCTGATCGATCTCGACGACGACGCGGAAGAATTCGATCTGCACTAGGAATCCGCGGGACCGCGGATTCCTGATGGCTGATGCAAACGTTCGAATCAGCCGTTCACCCTCAGGAATTGGCAGGCGGGTGCATGCGAATTCCTAGCGCCACATTGACACGATCGCCACCCCGGCGGCCAGCAGCACGAATCCAACCAGCTCGGTCCGTGTGAAACGCTCGCGGAATACCTTTTGAGAGACGATCAGGCTGAACACCAGCTCGATGAGCCCGAGCGTTCGCACATGTGCAACGGGCTCCAGCGTGAACGCCGTGAACCACGCCCCTGAGGCCGTTGCGCCCATCAGGCCCGCGAAGAGCGAGGCGCGCCATGCGAGCACGACTTTTTTTGCAACCGCCGGTTGCCGGATCGTAAGCCAGCCCCCGAGCATGATCGTTTGCAGCACCTGCGCCGCGACCAAGGTGCACGCGGCGGCAACGAGAAACGTGGCGCCATCCAGGGTCAACGCCGCGCCACGATACCCGACTGCCGACAGGCCGAAGCCTGTGCCCGAGGCCATTCCGAGCAGCGCGGTACGTGAGGTCCAGCCGGTAACCAGCGCGCGAATCGGGTTTTTCTTGTCGGCCGGTGACAAGAGCAGAACCCCGATCGTGCCACACGCAATGGCAAGCATCACCGGCACACCCAGCGGATCGGCCAGAAACACGAACGCGAACACCGCGATCTGAATCACTTCGGTCTTCGAGTAGGCCACCCCAAGCGCAAAATTCCGATCCGCCATCACCCGCAGGAGCAGCGCGGTCGCCGCGATCTGTGCGAGCGAAGAAACGAGCACCCACGCCCAGAACATGAAGGTCGGTGTTGGAAGAACCGTCCCGGTGAAGTGCAACACCAGCCAGAGCCAGAGTGCGGCAAACGGCAATCCATACAGGAAGCGAACGAGCGTGGCGCCCAAGGTGCCAAGCGATTGCGTCAGATGGCGTTGCGCGGCGTTGCGCAGGGTCTGCGCGAGGGCGGCGCCGATCGTGATCGACATCCAGAGCCACGCGGGTGAGGACAAGCGATCTCCCGATGAACCACTACAGGACCGTGCGCGGGTGACCCCGCAGTCTCCTGCCCACTATATATGGGAAACCACGCCGTTCGTTCGGGGTGCGTCGAGCGTGACCGGCGGCTTCGTCGCCGCGGCAGTTGGATGCTTCGCGGCGCCGGCGCCAAGCCAGCGCTCGAGCATGGCGGCGAGCTGCGCCTTCGAATAGGGCTTCGGAAGATGATCGTCCATGCCCACCGCCAAACAGTGCTGGCGGTCGCCCTCGAAGACATTTGCGGTCATCGCGATGATCGGCATTCGCGAGCGGCCGTTCTCGGCTTCAATACACGAATTCGGGTGGTCGCCTCGAAGCCGTCAATTTCGGGCATGTGGCAGTCCATCAGGACCAGATCGAATTGTTCCCCAAATCGAGCCACCGCCTCACATCCGTTGACCGCCACCGTCACCTTGTACTCGAGCGCGGTGAGCATCGCCAACGCGACCTTGCGGTTGATCGAATTGTCCTCGACGAGCAATACGTGGGCGTCGATCCGATTCGGCGGCGCAGCCTGCGCCGTTGCGATGGTCGCCTGCGCGGCGCCGGCGTTACCGAACACCGCAGTGAACCAGAAAGTCGATCCGGCGCCCGGTGTGCTTTCAACGCCGATCGCCCCGCCCATCAACTCGACGAGTTGGCGCGACACGGTGAGTCCAAGACCGGTGCCGCCGAATTTGCGAGTTGTCGAGCTGTCGACCTGCGTGAACGGCTCGAAAATGCAAGCCTGCTCGCCGGTAGCGATCCCGATGCCGGTATCCTTCACCTGAAAGCGCAATTGCATGCTGTCCGCGCCATTCGACGGGGCGACGGTGGCGTGCACCTCGATCCGACCGGCGCCGGTGAATTTGACCGCGTTACCGATGAGATTCAGCACGATCTGACGCAGTCGGCCAGGGTCGCCGACCAGTCTTCGCGGCACGGCGCGATCGACGGTGCATTGCAGCGCGATCCCCTTGGCGGCGGTCGCTTTCGCGAAGAGAGCGCGCGCGAAATCGAGCACCTCACGGGGCGCGAACTCGATTCTCTCGAGCGTCATCTTGCCCGCTTCGATCTTGGAAAAATCCAGCACGTCATTGATGATCGAAAGCAACGATTGGGCGGAGTCGTTCGCGGCTTCGCCAGATGCCGGGACGCCGGATCAAGCCCCGCATCGATCAGCAGCTCGGTCATGCCCATCACGCCATTCATCGGCGTAGGGATCTCGTGGCTCATGGTTGCCATGAACTCGCTCTTGGAACGGCTGGCGGCCTCGGCGGCCTCTTTCGCTTTGCCAATCTCCTGGGCGTGCGCGATCAGTCGATTGCGCATCAGGCGAAAACTGGATGCCAGAGCGGCGACTTCATTACCCTTCGCTGCCGCCGCCGCATCGCCGAACATCGTGCGAACCGTTTCGTCCGCTTCATCTTTCAGGGCTTTCAGAGGACGAAACACAAAACGCACGAACAATCCCGCGAGCAGCAGCACCAGAAAAACGGCGACTGCTGCAAAGGCGATCTGAACCGACGCGAGCGTCTGCGCCATCAGCGCATAAGCGGGCGTGCTATCGATGCCCACCACGACGCCGAACGTTTCGTCAGACGGCGCAAATGGAAAATACGCCTTCGTGCGGCGATGCGCGCGATCGTGAACATAAACGCCGCCCTTTTCCGTCAAGCTCCGGGCCACCGCAGCGAGGTCGACCCGCGCACGCTCTTCGCCCGTAAGCGAGGTGGCAACCGAACCGTTTGGCCCGACGAAAGTCACCGACTTGCCGGTCTCGGTCGAAATCCCTCGCGCGAAGGCATCATCCACGACCGCACCGACGGTCAATGCGCCCGCCACTTGGCCGCGTACGTTGATCGGCACGATCGCCCGCAGCGCCAGCCCCGCCGGGCCCTCGGCGCTTACAACGATCGAGGCGCCAGCGAGCGCTTCGGCCACGCCCCAAATATTCGGCGTGTCGCCCGACTGATCGGGCAAATTCGCCCGATAAAGGACCCGCTCGCTGCGATCAGCGATCTCGAGGACACTCACCTTGAGCGCCAGACGAAGCGTATCGAGCACCGCGACCAGACGGCCACGCCGACCCGTGCGCACCGCTTCATCCAACGCCTCATTCAGTGCCTGATGACCCTGCAGCGCGGCAGCGACCGCCTCGATCTGGGCGATCTGATCGCGTACTTCGGATTCGATCAGTCGCTGCACGTCGCGCGCCTCGGCCAACTCGTGGCGATGGACGGATCCCTCGAGCGCATCTTTTACGAGTCGATAGGCCAACGCCGCGCCGATCACGAGCACAAATGAGATCAGCCCAAGGACCGGTAGGAGGAGGCTACGGCGCATGCGCTGCCTGCACGGACGGGGCGAGCGGCACGACGCCACACTGTTCGATGTTCCGGCGCCCAGCCTCGGAATGGACGAAGGCGATGAACGCACGTGCGCCGTCGGTGAGGCGGGCCGACTTGTACATCAGGCCAACGCGGTGGTGCAGGGGGTACCGGCCCGACGCAATGTTCGCCGGCGTCGGATCGACACCATCGAGCGCAATCGCGCGCAACCGTGTTTTTGCGCCTGGAAGATTGGAGTGCGCGGCGAAGCCGATACCGGTGCCGAATCGGTCAAGGAGCGCCAACACCTCGAAGTCGCGATACACCCGCTTGCCCTTCCGCAGTGAACACCAGCGAGCGGAATGGTTCATCAAGGTGCTGCTTGATCACCCCGAAGCTGCCTTCGGTGGGTTCGCGGTAAATAACGCGAATCAACGCAGGCTCGCCGCCCAGCTCGCGCCAATCGGTCAGCCGTCCCGAAAAGATGTCCGCCAATTGCGCACCGGTGAGCCCGTGAACCGATACGCGCGCACCCACCGCAAACACGACGGCGTCCAGGCCAAACGGCACGAACACGGTCCCGCCGCTGACCGGGCGGTCACCCAAAGGGCGGTCGGTCGTGCGGGCGAGAACCGCCTCATCCTGTTGGATGGCTCGCCATGCCCCCGCTCTCCCGGTGCTGGGTGGCACACTGGCTCGATGCTCGCGCTGCGATGCATTGAATGCATCCGCGAGTGTTCGGAGCACGCGTTCCGGCGGGCCGGCGCCGGGGATGACGAGGTCCTCAGACCATGCCGGAGCGGCTTGCAGGAGCGCAAATATGGCAATGCAGAGGCCGCGCACGATTTTCAATGGAATCCGGAGGGGAAACGGTTGGTTCAACGATGCGTTTTCGGTGATGTTCACTGAACCTGACGGTTACTGAAAGAAAACGTCTCCTGCCGTTCGGGAGTTTCTCACACAAAGATCATGTCAGCGGTGCCGCGGCAGGCCGTGATCAGTCCATGAATTTCTATCGCACTCGCTAAGCTTGCCTCCGACCACTTTTATCCGCGCGGCGCCTTCATTGACCCATCGAGTAGTGGATGCGGTCGGTATCAGCTATCCTTGGAACGCTGGCAAGTGGCGAGAATTTCGTTGATTGAACCATTCACGGCTGAAGGTAACCCACCATGGACCTGACCGCATTCAAAGCAGGCCTCGCGCAGGACGGCTACACCGAGATCGATACGCGAACGATCGAGCCGAATCTTTACAACCCGGCGCACTCGCATCCGTTTCACGTGCGAGCGCAAATGCTCGAAGGCGAGCTGACCCTCGCCTGGGAAGGGCAACAGCGCACATTCCGGGCCGGCGAGATCTTCACGATGGTGGCCGGCTGCGAGCACACGGAATGGTTCGGATCGGAAGGGGCGAGGTACATCGTGGGCCGCAAAACGGAGGCGGCGGGTTAGGGAGGCGCTGGAGCGTCGGAGTGCCGCAGCATCGAACGCGAGCCGGGCGGCGCCCGCGGAAGACAGGCGCTATAACTTGCTAACCGCCAAGACGCGCAGGCCGGGAATATCCGCGAAGTCGCGGATATTGTCGGTCGCAAGCGCAAATCCATGTTCGATTGCCTGGCTAGCCAGCCACAGGTCCTGAACACGTTGACGGATCTTTCCGGATTTCCTCAGCTGGGCGGCCACCAGTCCAAAGATATCCGCTGTAGCGACGCCGATCGGCAGCGAGGGCTTCCGCTTCAATCGCTCAAGGGCCGCGAGCCTTTGCACCTTCGTGGCCACATCGGATGCCAGCTCCGCGCCGAATCTCAGCTCGGCTAGTGTTACCGGAGAAATGAACACCGGCTCGCTACCAGTCACCCGCTCAACGTCGTCCGGCGTGAGGCTGGCATTGGTGACCGATATCCAGATGCAGGTGTCGATCAGTACACCCACGGGTCAATCACCCCATCCCTGCCGGCGCCGCGCGCGTCCTTAAGCCAGCTCTTTCCCGCTTTAGGGTCCAGAATTCCGTAAAGATCGATCAGGGCTTCGCGGGCGGTGATCTCACGCATCGCCGGAATCAGATGAGCAACAGCGCGGCCATTGCGTTCGACCGTGACTGGCTCGCGCTCAGCCATCACCCGGTCAAACACGGCGCGGGCCTGGCGCGCGAAATCCGTGGCCGAAACGATCTTCATGGGCAACTCCGGACGGCAAACTACACGAATTACGTATTTTACACACTCCATGTCCAGGTGACCACTCAAACAATGAGGATCAATCGCTGATTCGGTGGCTTGATGGTTCCATCCGCTAATATCCAACGAAAATGATGGCAAGTCCGTCGGTGAGGAGGATGCGTACCATGGCATGCGTGCCCGGCACACGACATCGCCTGCCGATTGGACATGGCGTCCCGCAGCGGCAAACAAGGAATCAAGGTGGCGGCAGGCAGTCGGAATCTTCAGGATGTGATCGTGATCGGTGGTGGCATCGCCGGCTTGACGGCTGCGGTGCAGGCAGCCCGGCGGGGCCTATCGGTGTCGCTCATCGAGCGCGAGGTCGCATTTGGGGGCCAGGTCTCGACCGTCAACGTGCTGCACGATTGGCCTGCTGTCAATATCACCTCCGGCGTCGAGCTTGCCGCGGCACTGGCGAACGAAGCCCGTGATCTCGGTATGCGCATCATCGTTGAATCGGCGAACGCGATGACCTCGAACGCGGATCACGTCGCCATCGAAACCAACACGGGCTC
>JANMUI010000147.1:0-1377 GCA_031391405.1 Betaproteobacteria bacterium | reverse complement strand
ATTCGTGACCGTCACCTGCTCGATCTCTGCTTCGGTCAGACCGTACGCCTTCATGTAGGCAATGATCATTCGCATGCCCTCGACCGAATTCGGAAACAGCGGCTCGCCGCAATCGCTCGAGAGCGTGACCCAATCGGTGCCCACCGCACGGATCGCCTGGTACATCGCGTACGGATCGACGCCCATGAGAGGCGAAAGCTCATCGTAGGTGAAGTTCATCGTGATGCCGGCGCGTGCGAACTGTTGCATCCGCTCGATCGGCAAATTCACGTAGAGACTGAACGGGTGATCGACCACTGCCTTCTTGAATCCCACGCGATCGATTTCTTCGACCAGTGCGTCTTGCTCGGGATGGGTGAAGTGCCCGAAGAACAATGCCGCATCGTGTTCGGCACACAGCCGCACGATCTCTTTCACCTCGGGATCGAGCTTGCCGTCCTTGAGAAAATACATGCCGCCCGATCGGGCGAGCGCGACATCGAAGGGCATCGGTTCCAAGATGACTTTGGGGGAAGCCTGCGGATCCCACCAGATCTCGCGACCGCCCGACAGGTGCAGGGAGTTCGCATGACTCGCGGTCGGCATCCAGATCGCTTTCACGCCCGCCTTCAGCTGCGGTTCGACGGCGGCGCGCGTCGGCCGGCCATTCCACGTATCGGTGACGAAACCGGCCCAGCATTCGATCGGCTTCACATCCTCGTCGTCGGCCCAACGATGTAACTGGTCCTTGATGTCGTTGAGCTGCGGCATCGGCGCCGTCGCAAACGGAAGAGTCTTGTAGAGCAGACCACCCATGCCCGACTGCGATGCGAACTTCGCCAGCGCGAGCGCATCCTGTTGCCCGTCATGCGCGTGGCAATGGACATCGATCGCATTGGTCACGCCGCTTAATGCCGGCGGAAACTGGATCGCGTCCCGATACGCGCGGCGCTTCCGGTACGACATCTGGAAGCGCTCAAGGCTGGGCCCTGCGATGGGCGGCGTCATTGTCTGCGTGGGCATGGCCAATTCCTTTCGCGAGCATTGGGCGGTTGCGTCAAATCTAGCACCGATCCTTGCGGAGTGGTCGGCGTGTGGGATGGTTTGGATCCGCTCGGACTGCGCCTTGCGGCAGTGGCGCCTGGGTGCAGCGGCCGAGGACCACCCATGCGCAAATCGGGGTTCTTCCTGCGCTCCGTTCCCGGCTCGAGCATCAAAATTTTTCGGTGGGGACTTTCTTCACCGTCGATTTCAGTATTTCGATGAATCGCCGGGCCGCCGGAGACAGGTAGGCATCCCTTCTATACGCGATCGCAGCGGGTCGAACCCAATCGATACCCTTGACCGGAAGTATCTTCAGACGGAGGTGGGACGCGGCCGCCTGGACATTGCGCCTGA
>JANMUI010000138.1:0-10821 GCA_031391405.1 Betaproteobacteria bacterium | reverse complement strand
TGCGCGACGGTGCGGTGCAGGTGCGGCAGATGATGAACCTGTCGTCGTCGTTCGACCACCGTGTCGTTGACGGAGCGGTGGCGGCCGCCTACATCCAGCGCGTGCGCCGTCTGCTCGAGCATCCGGCCACGCTGTTCATCGAGTAGGCCTGTCAACGCCATGCTCGAAGTGGCCACCAAACAATGATTGCTGTCCGGGGCGCAATGGAATGTCGTCGAATTCCATACGCTCAATACCAGCACGAAATCGATCCGGCACCCCGACCGAAAGGTGTTCGACCTCGACCCGGGCGAGGGTGTGCCATGGAAAAAGGTTCAGGAAGCGGCGGTTCGCAACGGTTCGTCGCAAAGAGCGGCCCGAGGAATCGGATCGGCAGGATTTTCATCGACACCCTTCGCAAGATGGGGCCCAGCGCTGCGCTGGAGGATGCCCTTGCTATCGCTGTCGCGCAGGCACGCAATGTGCGTGGATTGCGGGCGCGCCGTCGTCACCAGTAGCCTCCCCATCAACGCTGGAATCCGCACCGTGCCGATCTCATCGCTCCCCCTAAGCGCGCTGCGACCCTTCATTCTCCTCGCCAGCGTCGCGATCGTTCTCTACCTGCTGTACTGGCTGCAGCCGATTCTCATTCCGTTGGCGCTGGCGGTGCTGTTGACATTTGTGTTGAGCCCGATCGTGACCTTCCTGCAGCGGCGTTGGTTCCCGCGCATGGCGGCCGTTGCAGCCGTGGTCATGGTGGTCTTTTCGCTCATCGCCGGGCTCGGCTGGGTCGTCGCGCTGCAAGTCAGTGCTCTGGTCGACAACTTCCCTGGGTACGAGCACAACCTGAGGAACCGGATCGCGGAGCTGAAAGGCGGCGAGGCAGGCTTCTTCACCAAGCTCGACAGAGCGATGAACAGAATTACCCGGCACATCGAACAGACCAAGCCCGAACCGAGCTCGCGCGAGGAGGCCCAAGAGCCCAAGGCGGTCGCGCCCACGCCGGTCACCGTGATGCCCCAAGCGGGGACCGCCGAAATCTCCGGACTGTGGTCGACGTATGGACCGTTCCTGGAGCCGCTGGGGGCCCTGGCGTTGTCGCTGGTCCTGGTGATCTTTATGCTTGTCAGCCGCGAGGACTTGCGCGACCGGGTGATCAGTGTCATCGGCCACGGACGCCTGACCGTCACCACCAAAGCCCTCGATGAGGCAGGCGAGCGCATCAGCCGCTATCTACTCATGCAACTCGCCGTCAACGGCAGCTACGGCGCAATCGTGTCGATCGGCCTCTACTTCATCGGTCTGCCGTATGCCTTGACATTCGGCATTCTCGCCGCCATGTTGCGTTACATCCCCTATCTCGGCGCGTGGCTCGCCGCCTTGCTACCGGTCGGGTTGAGTCTGCTCGTCGCCGAGAGCTGGACGTCGCCCCTCTTGATCGTGGGCCTCTTTCTCGCGTTGGAGCTCGTCAGCAATATGATCGTCGAGCCGTGGCTGTACGGGCGCGGCATCGGTGTCTCGGAAATCGCCACCCTGGTGATGGTCGCGTTCTGGACTTGGCTCTGGGGTCCGATCGGCCTCGTCCTCGCCACGCCGCTGACCGTCTGCCTGGTGCTGCTCGGGAAATACGCCCCATTCCTCAAGTTCTTCGATACGCTGCTCGGCGATCAACCGGCACTGGAGCCCCATATCGGCTACTACCAGCGCCTGATCGCCCGGGACCAGGACGAGGCGTCCGAGATCGCCGGAACGCATCTTGCGACCACCTCGCTCGTGCAGACGTACGACGGATTGCTGATACCGGCGCTCGTGCATGCCAGGCGGGATCGGGACAACGACGATCTCAACGACGATGACCAGCACTTTGTCCTGGAGGCCACCCGGGAGATCGTCGAGGAGCTTTCGACCCTCAGTGCGAACGCTGCGGTCAAGGCCGCTCGAGAGAACCCCGAAACACCGGCGCGCCGAGAGCCTCCGGCGGCGAAAGTCGCCATCCTCGGATGCCCTGCGCGCGACCACAAGGATGAGGTCGGCTTGCGAATGCTAAAGGAGCTCGTCGACTCCGAGCACTGCGAGATGACGCTCACGACCGTGGCCACGCTCGCGTCCGAAGTGCTCACCTTGGTCGAGGAGAAACGGCCTGGTCTTCTCTGTATCGGCGCCCTTCCACCGGGCGGCGTAGCGCACGTGCGTTTGCTCTGCATCCGGCTGCGCGCGCGTTTTCCGGAGTTGAAGATCATCGTCGGGCGGTGGGGGCTCGGCGGTGACATAGACAAGGCCCGCGACCCGCTGATCGCCGCAGGCGCGGACGAGGTCGCGACGAGTCTGGCGGCAACGCGCGACCAGGTCGAAACATTCGTCTCCATCCTGGCAAGCCCAGAGCATCCGTCGCGGCCCGACGCGGAAACCTCCGTTGCGGATGCGCGGGTCGTAGCGGCGTTGTGCGCGGACCCATTCATCATCCATAACAACTAGCTAGGACACTTGACGTGGCGGCCCGGCGCATTCTGGTGGTCGATGACAATCACGACTCCGCTGAGAGCATGGCGCTGCTGTCGTCATTGCACGGGCCTATTAGCGAAGCATGTTTCACCCGTGATGGTTTGGTCGACTGCCGTCGACGAAATCGCGAAGCTTCGAGGTTTCACAACAACCCGTGCACCGACCAATGACGACGGGCACGATCTCTGCGTCACATGGTCTGCGCAATAAAAAATTCATACACGAATAGAGGTAACCATATGACGCACCTTATCGACCCCACGACACCCGCAACAATGGCCGCAAGCGCCGCCATGACGGTTTTCGACCGAACATTTCTCGGACACCAAACGAGCGCATGGCTGGCGCGAATTCTTGCCGCAGCCGAAAGACGTGAAGGGCCAGGTACTGCGGGCACCATCTCTTCTCGCAACGTTTCCGAGCCGCGTTGATTGATCGGTTGCGGGACCTGCATCTTAGTCTCCGAGCGTTCTGCCGGGACTATTGCAGTGGTCGCGGGACGGCACTCACGAGCGACAGGGATACGTCTATGGCTGGAACAATCACGCTTGCGGTTGTTGCCGTCGTGCTCCTCGGCGCATGCAGCGATAGCGGGCCCGGGCCGAGCGAAACGGGTGGTGTCGCAGTGTCAACCGTGGCGGCGTCCGATGCGACTGCCCCGGCCGCCCAGACCACCTTTGCGTCAGATCCGGTGAAAGACGTGAGCCGTACCGTCGTAATCGACGGCTTGCAGCATCCCTGGGACATCGCCTTCTCCCCCGAAGGGCACATGCTTTTCACCGAGCGTGCGCGCGGTCTCAGCGTGCGGCTCACCGACGGCACACGCCGGCTGCTCTATGCTCCGACCGATCTGCTCGCCGAAGGGCAAAGTGGTGCACTCGGCATCGCGCTGGACAAGGGTTTTGCAACGAACCGCACGCTCTACCTATACTTATCCTCCAACGCTGGCGCGCGTCCCGACAATCGCATCGTCGCGCTGCGTATTGATCCTGCGTGGACCGCCGTCACCGAACGGCGTGATCTGGTGACCGGCATCACCTATGCGGGCGGTACCCACTCCGGCGGTCGGCTACGGATCGGTCCGGACGGTCTGCTTTATGCGACGACCGGTGATACCCACCAGGGCCATGTTCCGCAGAACCTGCGTGAACTGGGCGGCAAGGTTCTTCGCGTTGACCTGGATGGGAACGCCGCATCCGGCAACACGCCACCGCTAGGAAGCGACCCACGCATTTTCGCGTTCGGATTGCGTAACCCCCAAGGCCTTGCGTTTCGCCCAGGCACGCCTGAGGCGTTCATCGCCGAGCACGGCCCCGGCTACAACGACGAGGTGACCGCGCTGCGCGCCGGTGGGAATGGCGGTTGGGATCCGCTCTGTGCCGATGGGATCAGCTACTGTGGCTACAACGACTCCACGCCGATGACCGATCAAGTAAAGTTCCCCGGCGCCATCAATTCAACCTGGAACAACGGTGGAAGATCCGAAGGCATGGCGGGCGCGGCATTCTTGGAAGGTGCGCTATGGCGCGATTGGAACGGCGCGTTGGTCGTCGCCTTTCTCGCCGGACGCCGGCTCGAAGTGCTGCGGCTTGATGCAAGCGGAGCGATTGCAACGAACACATCGATTCTCGGCACGCTGAACGTTCGCCTGCGCGCGGTCACACTGGGACCCGACGGCGCGCTATATGTCAGTACCGACAAACGTGCGGGCGGCGATGAGATCTGGCGATTGCTGCCACAGTAAGATCGCGGCGCCGGTTCCAGCCGCGCCACGCACAGCCCGGCGGGCGCGACGTGTTTGACATCTTCTTACCGCCGCCGTTCTAGACTAAGCAGCGCTTCGCCATTGCGGTTCATTGGTTCTCTTTTCATCACGTACGGTGGGCATAGATCGTGCCGAACCGCATTCGATCGAACCGGGCCCGACCCTTGCGACCCCAAGGACAGCGTTCCGCATCCGGCGGCGCGCAAGGCAATAGGAGTTTCAAAATGAATGGAAAATTTCAGATAAGGCCATTAGTGTTGGCACTGGTGCCAGTGATCGGCTTCTCGCTCGCTGTACCCGGGTATACCGCGGACGCCCCTAGGGCGGATGCCACCGCTCAGTCGCGGCAATCCCAGGCGGCAGACACCCGCAACATCCGGGCGAGCAAGCTGATCGGCAAGGATGTGCGCAATGCGCAAGGCGAGGACCTCGGCGACATCAAGGATCTCGTCATCGACATGAACAATCAGCGCGTTCATTATGTCGTGCTCTCGTTCGGCGGTTTTCTCGGCATGGGTGACAAGCTGTTCGCCTATCCGATGAGCACATTCAAACCGACGGCCGACAAGGATGAGCTGCTGCTCACCGTCGACAAGGCAAAGTTGAAGAACGCACCCGGCTTTGACGCGAAGGGCTGGCCGGACTGGAACCGCACCGATTACCGCGACCAGGTCGATAAGTATTTCGGCCCGACGGCAGCGATCAAGCAGATGCCGAATATGCGGCTGGCCCGCGCAAGCGAGCTCGTCGGCAAGAATGTAAATGGCGCCGACGGCAAGGACCTTGGCGAGATCGACGACGTCGTGGTCAACATCACCGACGGCAGCGTGCGTTATGCCGTGCTCGCATTCGACAAGTCCTGGAGCATGGCGGACAAGCTATTCACGTTCCCGCTGCGGTCGTTCAAAGCGGGCGCGAAACCGAGCGACGACCTGGTGTTGAGCGTTACGCGCGATTCACTTGATCGCGTGCCCGGGTTCGACAAGAACCGGTGGCCGGATTTGAACGACGCGAAATGGACGGCCGATGTCGATCGGTACGTGCGGTCGACCACCACGACGACCACCACCACCACGACCACCACGACCAAGGGAGCGCCGCTGCCCGCGACCACGCATGACGCTGCATTCAAAAAGCTCGACACGAATGGCGATGGCATGCTGAGCGAGGCGGAGTCAAAAAAGGACGCCAACGTGCACGGTCTGTGGAAAGACTTGGATCAGAACAACGACGGCCGGATCTCGAGAGCGGAGTTCAATTCGCGATACAAGCCCTGACGAACTGCGCGGCGTGAAGCGCGCTCACCGAGCTGTCAAGCGGGGCACGACTTGTGCGTGACCCGAATGGCACTTACTTAAGGTGCGATGCTCAAGGCTCCGTTCGCCCTGAGCCTGTCGAAGGGTAACGCAGACTTGTCGAAGGCGGGCGAACGTCCGCCCACGGACACTCCGGCATTCACCCTTCGACACGCTCAGGGCGAACGGTAAATCCCCTAATTCGCTTAAGTAAGTGCCATTCGTACGTGACCCCTTTTATCATTCATAGCAACGAGGACACCCCACATGGCAGCCCGGCGCATTCTGGTGGTCGATGACAATCATGACTCCGCCGAGAGCATGGCGCTTCTGTTGTCATTGCACGGGCATATTAGCGAAGCACGCTTCACCGGCGAGGGGTTGGTCGACTATGCGCGCGCGTTTCGCCCGGATCTGGTGTTACTGGATATCGGCTTGCCCGGCCGCTCCGGTTATGACGTCGTGCGCGAATTGCGCGCCGATCAGGGTCTGGCGAAAATCCGCGTCGCTGCGATGAGCGGATTCGATCGTGACGCGGATCGGCGAGCGGGTACGCAGGCCGGATTCGACGTGCATTTTGTGAAGCCAGTAGATCTCAAAGAACTGATCAAACTGATCGATGGCCTGCCGGGTTGATCGTCCGCGCCAACAACGTGCTATTGAATGACCACGGCTGCGAAACCCATTGAGACGACCATCGCAGCGCGTATCAATTCCGCGCGCTTAGCGGCGGCGCCTTCGCGGACCACGAAGCAAGCAGCTTCGATAGGGCCGCGAGGTCCACCGGCTTCACCATGTGCGCGTCAAAGCCGGCGTCGCGGGATTTTTGCCGGTCTTCCTCCTGGCCCCATCCGGTCAAGGCCACCAGCATCATGCCCTTACTCCACGGCGCCTCACGAATGCGGCGGCACGCTTCATAGCCGTTTAGCTTCGGCAGACCAATGTCGAGCAGGACTACGTCTGGCCTGAATGCCAGCGCCGCTTCCACCGCCTCAAGGCCGTCGGAGGCGGTGTGGGTTTCGTTGCCTGTCATTTTCAACAACGTCGCAAGCGACTCGGCCGAGTCGTCGTTGTCATCGACCACAAGGATGCGCCGGCCCGTCGTGTTCCTCAGCGGGGTGACGGTGAGCGATGGCCGCAGCGGCTTATGTTCTTCGGCAAGAACCGGCAAGCGCACCACAACCTCACTTCCCTGACCGACACCGGCGCTGAAAATTTCCACCTTACCGTCGTGCTTCTCTACCAAGTCCTTCACCAGCGCAAGGCCGATGCCCAATCCGCTAACCGATCGGTTCAAGGTGGTATCGACCTGCATGAACATGTCGAAAACGCGCGGCAGCTGATCAGCGGGGATGCCGATACCGTTGTCGCACACGCGAATAACGGCTTCTGTTCCCTCGCGCGCGACGGTGAGCCAAATGCGACCACCCCGATTGATGAACTTGCAGGCGTTGTCCAACAGATTGCCCAACACCTGAGCCACCCGGGTCGGATCGGCGATCAGGTAGATCGGCTGCGGTGGGAACGTGACGGTCAGCTCGCAGCCCGTGGCTTCGCACCGCAGCCGGGCCGCGTCGACGGCGGCGTGCACGGTGGGTGCGAGCTCAATCCGCTGCTTGCGAAGCTCGATGGTGCCCCGGCTGATTCGGCTCACATCGAGCAAGTCGTCCACCAGCCGCACCAGATGGCTGATCTGACGCTCCATCATCGCCGCAGCCGATGCAACGGCCTCCCGGTTACTCCCCGCCAGCCGCAGGACTTGCACGCCATTGCGGATCGGGGCCAGGGGGTTCCGCAGCTCGTGGGCCAGCATCGCCAGGAACGCGTTCTTGCGCCGGTCGGCCTCGGACAAATCGGCGGCGTTTTGACGCAATTGATCACTGGAGCGCTTGCGCTCGGTAATGTCACGGACGTTGCACTGGATAACCCGATGCGGACCCTCGGTATAAACGTTGCTGACAAACTCGACGTCGATTTTCCGGCCCGCTTTGGTCTTGAGCGGCAGGTCTTCATAGCGAACGTACTTCGTGTTCTGCAATTCGCGGACCGCGGCCTTGCTCTCTTCCTTGTCCTTGAACAGACCGATCTCCCAGAGCTCCTTGCCGTGCAACTCGACTTGGGAAAAACCCAGCAATTCGGCAATGTAGGGATTGGCGTCGGTAATTCGGGCGGTGTCAGCGTCAAGGATGAGGACGCCGTCTTTGGCGGTCTCGAACAGCCGCCGATACCGGACCTCGGAAACATGCACGGCAGCCTCGGCCTCCAGGCGATCGGAGATGTCACGGACCACCAGCACGCAGCCGGTGAGCTCCCCTTCTTTGGACTGGATCGGGGCGGCCTGTTGGTCGATAGGCCGAGTCTCACCGCCTTTGGCGATGAGGACGCCAGGGCGCGCCAGCCGAACCAAACGACCTTCATTCACCGCCATCGACACCACATTCGTGACCGGGACGCGGGTCTCCGCGTCGATGACGCAGAGCACTTCATCGAGCGGCTGGCCGCTCGCCGCCGCGTTCGTCCACCCGGTCAGCGACTCGGCCATTGCGTTCATCTCGGTGATGCGCCCGGCGGTGTCCGTGGTAATGACCGCATCGCCGATGCTCGCAAGCGTTGTTCGCAGCCGTTCGGCCTGGCGGGCAAGGCGCCGCTCATCCCTCAAGATGGTCTTGCTAACCGCCCCGCCCGTCACCATGGCGACGACTGTCCCGATGATGAGCAGGACCAGGGCGAGGACCACGACGGTCTGCACGTCTTCTAGCACTGCATCCCTACGGGAGTCGAAGATCGCCACTGCGTTCGCCTGCATCTCAACGTCCAACAATCGCTCCAGCGCGGTGCGAAGCTCGTAGAACTTAATCGAGTGTTCCGGTTTCAGTTGCGGGTGGTCGACTTCCAGCATGGTTTGGCCAAGCTGCTTCAACGCCTGCCATTGCGAGGCAAAGCGCGACCCGATTTCGCGTTGCCGATCGTTCATTGCCAATCGATCGTATTCCAGCAAATGCCGATCGACGGCGGCGGCTTCGTTGATCGCGTTCTGCCGGGACATCGGATCAAGATTGTCAAAGTGCGTCCGCACGGACAGCGCGTAGCCGAGGACACTACTTTCCAACAGCTGCGTCGCCGCCACCGCGGATCGGGCAACGGTCGCCATTTCTACGACCCGGCCCTCGATGGACTGAACCCGAACGATGATCGCCACACTCGACGCCATCAGCAGGGCGGTCAAGGTCCCGAACCCGATCCAGAGCTTCCCTGCCGTCGTCATCGCTGTCATTGTCGTCCCTGGTCGTCACCGTCTTCATAGACAGCGGCACGGCGCTTCGCCATGCGCGCTGCCAAGACGAAAACGCAAGTTGTGTGCCTCGTTGCATGAAATTTCCGCACGCCGGACCGCAGGCACATAACTTGCGTTCCGCAATCCGCGCTGTCTGTCGCGCGGATTCTTGACGCTGCAATTCACCTCTTGGGATGGCTATGCCGAACGCGAGCGTTTTGTGCCGGGCGGCAATCTCGTGCCAGGGCCTAACGTTCGGTCGAATCTTCCCTGAGGTACTCCGGTGAGCGAGTGCGGGGAGATCAGAGAACCCAGCAGGTTGGTCGGGCTTGCGGTCACCCTGACGGTCCTCGCGTTCGCCTGCGGGTCCGCCAGTACGATGGCCGCCCAAAGTTGGGATTTCGGGGAATGCCTATCAGCGGTGCGTGAGGAGCTTCGCAAGGCGCCCACGCAAGTGACGCTGCAGCTCGACAACGATTCCTATCTGATCCACGGCACCGATCGTTTCTATACCAACGGCGTGCATCTGATCGTGCGATTTCCACTTACAACGCAGCAGCATGCCAGCGGTGAGCGGCAAGACACGTACGGGTGGCGATTCGGGCAAGATCTCTACACGCCGGCGAATGCGGGCAACGCGGGCGCGCAGCTCGACCCGTCGAACCGCCCGTTCGCCGCGTGGCTCTATCTGGGCGTCTTCAGGGAGACGGTCTTGACCGAAGGCCGCGACGCGCAATTCTGGCGTTTCGGTCTGGACATCGGCTGCCTCGGACCATGCGCCCACGGCGAGCAATCACAGAACACCGTGCACCGCGTGAGCGGAGCCGATCAAGCCATCGGTTGGGAGTCCCAGGTTCGCAACGGACTTGGCGTGCAAGTGAACGCGCAATATGCGCCGCTGCGCCTTCAACCAACATCCTGGCTTGATGTCTCGCCCTATGTCTCAGCCGAAGCCGGCAACGTCTTCATCCAGGGCGGTGGCGGCACGGTGCTTCGCGTCGGGCGGTTCGCGACCCCATTCGGCGCCATGAGCGCAGGAGTGCCGACGAGCCCGCATCGAGGCGATCGTGCGGAGTGGTTCTTGTTTGGGCGGATCGCAACGTTCGCGGTCGGATATGACGCCACGTTGCAAGGCGGGTGGGGTTCGGACAGCCCGCGAACGGTGGATCCGAAGCGCATGTTAGTCGCAACCGAGTGGGGAGCAAGCTATCACGGGCATCGATGGTCACTCGGGTATAGCGTCGCAACGCGGAGCACGGCCGTCGAGGCCGCCCCATTTTCGTATACCCGACATCGCTGGGGCCGACTTTTGATGTCGAGACAATTCGACTGAACACGAACGGGATGACAATCATGCGCCTAGCCAGCATCGCCTCCGTTTTCGCCACCAGCATCGGCCAGTATTTCGCCCAAAAGCCTTTCCCCGTCGCGTGCAGTCTTTCGCACCAAGCCACCGAGGCAACGCCACGGCAGGTGCGCGCGATCTTGAAGTGCAAAGGTATGAAAGTCGTTACCTTTCTTGGCTACTCGGGCGCCGAGTATGAAGATCCGGCTGCGATGTTGGAGTACGCCAACGATATCTTGGACGGATTGGATCCTTGGGGCACCGTGATCAACGCCGGTGCCACCGCGCAAGGAATCGGCGCCGTCTACGAAATTGCGAAGCGTCGAGGCTTCACAACAACCGGGATCGTGTCCACGCAGGCCAGGGAACAAGACGTCGCGCTGTCGCGTTTTGTCGATTGCAGTTTCTACGTCATTGACACGACGTGGGGCGGCTTTCTGCCCGGGACCACGACCCTATCGCCGACCTCCACTGCCATGGTTACGTCAAGCGACTGGCTGATCGCCATTGGCGGTGGTGACGTTGCGCGGGATGAGCTTCGCGCGGCCACAAGCTTCGGCAAGCGCGTGACGTTCATTCCGGCCGACATGGACCACCGCATAGCGCAAGAGAAAGCCGCGAGCAAGAATCTTGTTGCACCGATCGACTACCGCGGTGCCGC
>JANMUI010000115.1:0-3310 GCA_031391405.1 Betaproteobacteria bacterium | reverse complement strand
GCGCCTCTTCGATGAAGTGAACACGCGCTCTGCCGTCTCGATCGCGGGCCTGCAAGGGCCGGGCGGCATGATGCTGCACAACACGAGACTCGCCGGACCGCACCGTGCATACAACCGGGTGCTGCGTACCGAAGCGGAGCTGGGGCCGGCACTCACCGAGCTCGCGATTCTCGTGGTCGCGCGCGAGGTGAGCCATCAGTTCGAATGGACCGTCCATGAGCCGGCGGCCCGCACGGCCGGGCTCGATCAGCGGGCCATCGATATCGTGAAGCATCGCCAGCCAATCGACGGCCTTGGCGAAAAAGAAGCCGCGATCATTCGCATGGGGCGTGAGGTGTTCCGCGATCGGAAGGTGAGCATGGCGACATACGCCGAGACCGAACGACTGTTCGGACGAAAGGGCATGGTGAGCATCACCGCAATCATGGGCGCCTATTCTGCAACCGCGGTGATGCTCACGGTATTCGATCAACAACTCGCGCCGGGGGTGGAACCGCTGTTGCCGCTCCCGTAAGCCGAATCATTTCGCCGCGCGCGCGATTCCCGGCAACAGCCGCGCGAGCTCCACATCGTGCAGCAGGCGAATGTTTTTTTCCTTGGCGAAGGCGAGCGCGTTCGCTGAGATTTCGCCGACCGCCACGTAAGTGCATTCGTGCGCCTCACGCTTACGGCGCGCCGCGTACAGATCGCGCAACGGTTCGACCCCGGTGCGCGCGACCTTCCAGCGCTTGCAGCTCACCAGCCCGATGCGCCCGGCCTTGATGACTTCGAAGTCGGCATCGGTGCCAGCCAGCCGGTTGACGGTAAAACCCTCCCGGACATACGCCTGTTCGATCGCGCTCGAGAAATCTCCCCAGGACATGGCACGAACCGCGTCGATGGTGGCCGCGATGCGGGTCGCGCTGGGCGCCTGCAGTTGCTTCCACGCCGCGACGCATCCGATCACGACAAACGGAAGCGGAAAGAACATTGCATAGACGACATACTTGTCCGGCAGGAACATGCGCGCCACCGCGAACAGCGCAATGGCGACCGCAAAGCTGATCCACCACGGCGAGCGCAGGAGAACAGCGAATAGCGAATTCTTGTGCATCTGCAGCTTCATGGGCGCGCCGGGAAAGGTTGGTAACGTCGGATGTCCGCGAGTATAAGGGGGGTGCCTGAGCGATGCGTGGCAGGCGCTTGCCCTCGTGTGAAATGGGGTGCGTGAGCGAAGCGTGGCGGGCTTGCCCCCTTGATCAAGGGGCGAACAGCGTCTGCAACAGCCTATGCAAATTCTTTGTGCGGTATATTCCTGCTTCCTCGAACGACCTCGACCGTGCCCATCCGCCCAGCCCCCTCTCATCGCAACGCGGCCATCACCTGCGCTACATGCCGCGCGTGCTGCTGCCGGCTGGAGGTGATGCTGATGGCCGAGGACGAGATCGAACCCGCGCTCACCGTACAGGATCAATGGGGCGGCTGGGTGATGAAGCGCCTCGACGATGGCCTCTGCGCCGCACTCGATCGCACGACGTTTCGCTGCCGCATTTACGCACATCGCCCCACCATCTGCCGCGACTTCGCTATGGGCGGCGACGACTGTATCGAAGTCCGCGGCGACCTCAACTCGGCAGCGCTAACGCCTTAGATAGCGCCGCCGCGCACTCGCTGACGGCACGGCGGGTCGTCCCGATCAGTCGACCGTACCGAATGAAACCGTGCGTGAGGCCTTCGTAGATGACGAGCTCATTCGGCACGCGGGCTTCGCCGAGACGCAAAGACAGTGCACGGCTGTCGTCCTGCAACGGATCGAGCGTGCCGACGATCAAATGCGTGCGCGGCAAGTCTTGCATCGATGCGCGCAGCGGCGCAACGCGCCAATCGTTTCGCTGCTCAGGCGACGTGAGATAGTGGTCCCAGATCCATTGCAACTGCACGCGCGACAATCCATACGTGCCGGTACCGAACCGCTCCCAGGAGTCGGTGTCTCCCTCGGTTGCATACACGCCATAGACCAGCAACAGGAAGGAAAGCGGGGAACGTCCGGCATCGCGCAACGCCAGCGCCGCGCCTAACGCGAGGTTCGCACCGGCCGAGTCGCCGCCCGCAGCCATTCGTTTGGGATCGATGCCAAGCGATGCGCCTTCCATCGCGAAATATCGGATCGTCGCAAGCATCTCGTCGAAGCCGATCGGAAAGCGATACTCGGGGGCAAGCCGGTACGCCACCGATACGACCGCGACGCCACTTTGGCGCACGAGCTCGCGCAACATCGCGTCCCAAGCTGTCAGCGTACCGAGTGCGAAGCTGCCGCCATGCGCATAGACGAGGAGCGGTGGTTGCTTTACGCCATCGGGCAGGTACAACCGGCACGGGATCATGCCGTGCGGGCCGGTGATCGAGAGATTGCGCTCGCGCGCTAACGGCATGGAGCCCTCGTTCAGGAACGCGCCGATCCGATCGAGCATCGAACGGCACTCGGCAAGCGGCGCGGTCGCCGGACTAAGAGAAGCGAGTCCGCGGCGCTTCATTTCTTCGCCGAGCAGAACGAGCTCGGGGTCGATCCAGGGGGGCGTTTCGCTCATGGCAGTTCGTTCATCGCATGGTGGGGTTTTACGAGGTGAGGCTAGAATGATCGATCAATGATAGCCCTTCGTCATGACCTTGGAGAGCACCATCCCATGCAGAAAATCGTCGTCACCGGCGGCAGCGGCAAGGTCGGGCGCGCGCTCATTCGCGATCTCATCGAGCACGGCTGCAGCGTCATCAACATCGATCTGGTGCCAAGCGCAGACCCGCTGTGCCACTTCCTGAAGGCCGATCTCAATGATATGGGACAGGCCATGGACGCGATTCGCCGCGCCGCGGGCACTGTCGAGCGCAGACGCCCGTTCGAAACGGCGGACGCAGTGATCCACATGGCAGGCATCCCGGCGCCGGGCCTCGCACCCGACGTCACCACCTTTCAGAATAATTTGATGACGACCTACAACGTCTTCAGCGCGGCCACGACGTTTGGCGTGAAGCGCGTGGTGTGGGCCTCGAGCGAAACAATCTTCGGGTTGCCGCTCACGCGCGTACCGCCCGCATTCGCACCCATCACTGAAGAACATCCGAGTGTTCCGGAGAACAGCTACGCGCTCGTGAAATCGCTCTCCGAGGAGATGGCGCGGCAGATGCATCGCTGGAACCCGGATACAACGTTCGTCGGCTTTCGCATCTCAAACGTTATCGATCCGAGCGAATACGCGATGTTCGCCGGTTGGCAGGCGGACGCCAACATCCGCAAATGGAATCTTTGGAGCTACGTTGACAGTCGCGATGTCGG
>JANMUI010000114.1:0-7013 GCA_031391405.1 Betaproteobacteria bacterium | reverse complement strand
CGTCTCTTCGAACAACTTCGCCGCGATGACCGGATCACAATACTTATTGGGCAGACTGCCGCGCACGGAATCCGCGCGATCGAGCACCTCCTGGGGCACGAAGGGATACGGAATCTCGCATTGAAACCAGACATCCATTGATCTCTATCTCCTGACCGATAGCTCTATCACCACAGAGGGCCGGGAAACGGAAAACGGGAAAAGGGAAACGCCAATCCCCTTTACCCTTCACCCTTCACCCTTCACCCTTCACCCTTCACCCTTCCCCGGTTTTCCCTGCGCCTTTTCCCGTTTCCCTTTTCCCGTTTCCCTTGTCGCGGTTCCTCTGCGTCCTCTGCGTCCTCTGCGGTGAAAGGGTTTGACATCTGACCAAGCGAGTACGTCGCTCATTCCACCTTGATCCCCGCCTCTTTTACCACCTTCGCCCATTTCGCGAGGTCTTCCTTGATGTACGCCCCAAAAGCCACGGGCGTGCTGGGCGCCGTATCGACGCCGATCGCCTGGAATCGTTCCCTGACAACCGGGCGCGCCAGCACATTGCGCATTGCGGCGTTGATCTTCTCAATAATATCGAGCGGTGTATTGGCCGGTGCCAGGATCCCGATGATATTGGTCACCTCGAAATTCGCCAGACCCGCTTCGGCCATCGTCGGCACGTCCGGAATCGCGGCTGCGCGCGTCCTGGATGCCACCGCGATCGCGCGAATCTTACCCGCGCGGATATTGTTGGTCGATGATGCCAGTTGATCGAACAGCAGGTCGATCTGGCCCGCAAGGAGATCGACGCCCGCTTGTCCGGCGCCCTTGTACGGGATGTGGGTGATCTGCGTGCGGGTCAACAACTGAAACAGCTCGCCAACCAGATGACTCGAGCTGCCCGTGCCACCGGATCCCATCGTCAACTGACCGGGCTTGCCTTTGGCGATCCGGATGAATTCATCAAGCGAACGTGCATCGAGCGAGCCACGCACGACCAGCACGAACGGCGTCGTATTGATGAGACTGATCGGCGCGAAATCGCGGATCGGGTCGTACGGATTCTTCGGGAAGAGGCTGGGCGCCACGCTAAGCGTACTGTTCGACCCCAACATCAACGTATAGCCGTCGGGCGGCGCTTTGGCCACGAAGTCCGCCCCGATCGTGCCGCCTGCGCCGACCTTGTTCTCGACGATCACGCTGCCACCCAGCTCCTCCGCAAGGCCCGGTGCGACCGTACGGGCGGTGATATCGACGGCCCCGCCCGGAACAAACGGGATGATTAGACGAATGGGCTTGGCAGGATACGCCTGCGCGAATGCGCTGGTACTGGCGGCGATCCCGGCAACAACGACGAGCCACGCAACGACACTTCGCATACTGGGCTTCCTTCATTGAACGAGCTTGATTTCGCGCAGATAGCGAAGCACGCCGGGATGGATCAAATCGACTCGCGGCGCCGCTGTTATGGTGTTGTCGAGGGTCGTTTCGCGTGCCTGCGAAAGACGTGCGCCGAGCCACTCGGGGAGGCAACGCGGGAAACCCATGTACATTGTCGCATCCAATTCATTTCAAAAGAAAGGACGGCCGATCGTGCTGCATCACCGCCTTGCGTGTTTGCTCTTGCTCATCGGATGCACCCTGCCTCTTGCCGGTGTGGCGCAGTTTCCGGAAAAGCCGATTCGACTCATTGTTCCGCAGGCGCCCGGCAGCGCCACGGACACCGTCGCCCGCCTCTATGCATCCGAGCTTGGCAAGACGCTCAACACGCAAATGGTGGTCGAGAATCGTCCAGGAGGCGCTTTCACGATCGGCTTGGATATGGTCGCCAAGGCCGCACCCGATGGTTATACGCTGGGCCTCGGACCGATCGGTGCGCTCGCGATTTCGCCCAACATGATCGCGAAGATTCCGTACAACATCGAGCGGGATTTCCAGCCGATCGTCGTGCTGGCGCGCGGCCACTTGCTGCTCGCCGTCTCGCCCCACCTCCCGGTCAATTCGGTGAAAGAGCTGATCGACTACGCGAAAAGGCATCCTGGCAAATTGTCGAACGCATCGTCGGCCGCCGGTTCGCCCGGCCACGTGTCGGCCGAGCTCTTCAAACACATGGCCGGGGTGGAAATGGTTCATGTGCCCTACAAGGGTGGTGCGATGGCCATCGCCGACCTCATTGCCGGCAACGTTCAGGTGATGTTCGAAAGCTTGAATTCCATTGCACCGCACGCACGCTCAGGCAAGGTTCGCTCGCTGGCGGTGAGCGGCGCGCGCCGATCGCCCGCGTTCCCGGACGTGCCCACGATCGCAGAGGCCGGCGTACCGGGCTATGACGCGCCGACCTGGAGTGGTGTGGTCGGCCCCGCGGGCATTCCACGGCCGATCGTCGATCGCCTCAATGCGGCGTCGAATGAAGCGATCCGCTCGGCGACGTTCAAGGAGCGATTCGCGAGCATCGGCGATGATCCGGCAGGGGGCACGCCAGAAGAATTCGGCGCATTGATCCGCTCGGAGCTCAAGCGCTGGGCCGAGGTCGTGAAGATTTCGGGGGCGAAGCTGGAGTGATCGAGCATGACGCTCTCGAACATTTGCGCCAGACGCACGCGGCGTGGCGCCTGCTTGCGGCCGATCATGCCGCGGCCGTGCTCGCGTTCTGCGATGCGGTGTTCGTGCGGACGAATCGCCGGGGCATGCCCGCGGCCGAATTGGTCGCGGCGCTCGATGGTTTCCTCGATGATCTGCGGGAGCGTCTAGGCGCCGACCGTTATCCGAAATCGGCGCGTCAGTATCTCGATGATTGGGCCGGGCCGGAGCGCGGATTCCTCCGCAAGTACTACCCGGCTTCGGGCGCGGAGGCTGCGTTCGATCTGACACCAGCGACCGAGAAGGCGCTCGATTGGGTGAAATCGCTGTATCCGCCGCCCTTCGTCGGTACCGAGTCGCGGCTCCTTGCGCTGTTCGACCTGCTGCGCGATCTATCCATTGGCGGTGGGGCCGATCCACACACGCGCATTGCCGATCTCGAGCGACGCCGCGACGAGATCGAGCGCGAAATCGAGCGGGTGAGAAGCGGACAGTCCGGGCCGATGGATGCCACCCGCATCCGCGAACGCTACGCGCAGATCGAAGAAGGCTCGCGCCGCCTGCTCGGCGACTTCCGGCAAGTGGAAGAGAATTTCCGCCGCCTCGACGAACACACACGCGAGCGCATCGCCACGAGCACCCAGAAGAAAGGTGCGCTCCTCGACGAGCTGTTCGGCGAGACGGACCATATCCGCCAGTCCGATCAAGGCAAGAGCTTCGATGGATTCTGGGCGTTCCTCATGTCGAGCGCCCGCCAGGAAGAGCTGCATGGATGGCTCGACAGCATCCACGCGCTGCCCACGGTACGCGAGTTGGTCGGTGATGATCGGGAGCGCGGCGAAGCGGTGCGCCGCTTTCCGTTCGCGCTGCTTGAAGCAGGAGAGCAGGCCCATCAGACCGTGGCACGTCTGGTCGAGCAACTGCGCCGCTACCTCGATGAGCAGGCGCATCTCGAGAACCGGCGCATCGTCGAGCTTGCGCGAACGATTGAAACGCATGCGATTCGATTGAAGACATCACCGCCGACAGCGACCGGCTTTGCGGAAATTGATGCGCTCGTGCCGGAAATCGATGTGCCGATGGGTCGGACGTTGTATCGACCCACGCGGCGCCCGGTGATCGATGTGGGCGCCATCACTGAGGGCGAAGCGGACCTCGATCTGGCGGCATTGTTCGCACAGTCCCGCATCGACGAGGAAAAGCTCCGGTCGCACATCGACGAGGTGCTGCGCGGCCGCTCACAGGCGACCCTCGCGGAAGTAGCCGAGCGATTTCCGCCCGAGCAAGGACTCGCCGAGCTGGTCGGCTACATTCGCATCGCGTCCACCGATGCGCGTGCGACGCTCGATGAGAAAATCACCGAGACCGTCGTGCTGCCCGCGCACGGGGCGCATCGCGCGAGGTCGGTGCGGGTACCGCGGGTGATTTTTACGGCGTAGAAATTTACTGCGTAGTTACTGCGTAGAAATCCGGGTCATTGTAAGCCGGAGTCCCACAACAGCTTTCAAGTGTTGAGAACCAACTCCGCTAGCTCGTCCAGACGTTCTTTCTTGCGGCGCCACTGCGGAAGTTGTCGTTCAAGCAGTCGGTAGAAACTCTTGCTGTGGTTATGTTCCTTCAGATGACAGAGCTCGTGAAGCAACACATAGTCGATGCATTCTCGTGGAACTTTTACCAGATGAGGGTTGAGGGTCAATCGTCCGCCAGGTGAACAACTTCCCCATTGCACCTTCATGACCTGGAGCCGCAAGGGAGGCGCCTCGCGCATCCACCGGAGGGATGACGCAATCGCCGCAAGACGCTCGCCGAACACGATCCTCGCGCGCCCCCGGTACCAATCGTTCAGCGCCACCCGAACCGCCTCCGGATTTCGCTGGTGCACGAACACTTGGATATAGCCCCCACGTATGCGGACCGATGGGGAATCTTCACCTCTTATCACGACCTTGAGACAGTACCGTCGTCCTAGGTAGAGCAAAGACTCTCCGCTGACGTACTCGCGCGGGAGCACTTGGGCACGCCGGCGGCGGATCGCCGCAAGATGGCCATGGATCCAGCGGGCACGGGCAGTCACTGCGTCTCGAACCTGCCAGTCGGGTGCCCCTTCCGGAGCATCGACCAACACGCGCCCGTCAGGCTCTACATGAATAGCAACCCGGCCGCTCTTTCGCTCAGGGCGGTGGCGCAGCGTGTAGCGGATGATTTCATCGCCATAGCGAACACTTCGCTCCAGATTGCGCGCTATATCCTTCATCCGCGACTGAGACCGACACGGGTGATCTGGATCACCTGCTCGACCACGGACTTTGCGTTTTCCAGGCCGACCAACGCGAAGAGCTTCGGCAGCAGCCCTTTGCGAATGGCCGTTTCGATGTTCTGCGGGTTCACGGAGTTCTCGGCAATCGCATCTCGAACGATGCGGTCCGTATCGAGGGATTGATCAACCAACCGTTGCTGTGCGGCGCCATCCATGGCGGCAGCGACTTCCTCCCCCAGTACCAGCCGGATCGCGCCGTAATACGCCTTTGCGTGGCGGTTGTCGCCAAAGGCATCCGGCACGCCCGGCGTCTCGCGCGCATCGAGCTTCTCTTCGAACTCCTTGAAGAGAGCGTACTGCTTCAAGGGGTGGTCGAACATGGCCTCTGCCTCGGCGATCGCACGCTTCAGCAATTCGGCGAATACTTTCTGCGCGTAGGGATCTTCAGCCAATTCTTGTTCGATGGTCTTGCGCAGTCTGGTGCGGATCAGGTCGGTCTCGTTGCGGGTCTTCTCTTCGGACCACTCCGAGGTTTCCTCGGTCTTGCCCAACTCGTGCACAAGGTACACACCCTGAGGTTCTCGCACCTCGGTGCCGATGACCTGCTTATCCACCAGCCGGCGAATCTGCTCCTCGTAGGTGCTGTAGTCCACCGTCTCCATCGCGTCCTGCCGCGCGATCTTGCGCAGGCTGGTGAAGAAGCGCAGGTCTTCCTTGTAGCGCGCAATGAGCGATTCGGAGAAACTCCGGTCCTCGAAGAAACTGCGCGAAGACAACGCGGTTTGCAGGCATAGGCCGAACGCTGTCAGCGCCGCGGAGAAACCATCCCGCAGCTTCTGGCGCTCGTCATGGCTTTCGCCATCCGCGTCGGTGACGAGCTTCGGCATCAGCACCTGCCGGTACTGCTCGGTGTCCTTGCGGTTGGTCACACCGGCAAAGAACGACCACAGGCGGTCGTGCAGACGCGGAAGCTGTTTGTATTCGGTGCTGAACTGGCGGTACAGCCCTTCGATGTCGGCGATGTCGTAGCCGCTCTGCGTGTTGTTGGCCAGGTCCTGGTAGGCACGTATGGCGGTGTCCAACTCCTTGAGGATGCCGCGATAGTCCACCAGCACGCCATAACGCTTGGCGTCATGCAGCCGGTTCACGCGGGCGATGGCTTGGATCAGGTTATGGCTCTCGAGTTTCTTGTCGATGTAGAGCACCGCATTGCGCGGCTCGTCGAAGCCGGTGAGCAACTTGTCCACCACGATAAGCAGATCCGGGTCCCCGTCAGTGCCGAAGTCCTGCAGCACCCTCTTCTCGTAGCCCTCGGCATCGTTACCGACGTTCTGCCTCCACCATTTCTGCACCTCGGGTAGCTTGTCCTCATCGACTTCGGTATTGCCCTCCCGGGTGTCGGGCGGCGAGATCACCACCGCGCTCGTCACCAGGCCGGTTTCGTCCAGTGCCTGTTTGTAACGGATCGCATCGAGCTTGCGGTCGGTAGCCACCTGGCCCTTGAGACCGATGGCGAGCCTCTTGATGTTCTCGTTGAAGTGCGTGGCGATGTCCCAGGCGATCAGCTCGATTCGGTTGGCCGCACCATAAATGACGCCCTTGCGGTCGAACTTTTTCTTCAGATCGGACTTCTGCTTGTCCGAGAGACCGGCGGTGATCTTCTCGAACCAGCGATTGACCGCCTCTTCGTTGATCGTAAGTTCGGGAACGCGCTCCTCGTAAAGTAGCGGCGCCACCGTCTCGTCTTCCACGGCACGCTGCATCGTGTAGGCATGCACGATCGGTCCGAACTTGTTGGCTGTCTTTTCATTCTTGAGCAATGGTGTGCCGGTGAAGGCGACGTACGCCGCCATTGGCAGCGCCTTCTTCATGCGCTCGTGCGTTTCGCCGCCGTGGCTGCGATGGCCTTCGTCCACCAGCACGATGAGGTTTGGCGAATCGTTGCGGCACTCGGGCAGCTTCGAGGCTGTGTTGAACTTGTGCACCAGTGTGAACACGATGCGCTCGGTGCCGCTGCCGATGCGTTTGGCCAGATCCCGGCCGGAGGTGGCCTTGCTTTTCTCGCCTTCCTTCTTCGTGGCAATCGCCGAGCCGAATGCGCCGCTGGTGATGAAGTTCTTCGCCAATTGGTCTTCGAGGTCAATGCGGTCGGTCACCACAACCACACGGCATTCCTTTAGCGCATCCTGGAGCAGCAGGG
>JANMUI010000037.1:0-11863 GCA_031391405.1 Betaproteobacteria bacterium | reverse complement strand
CGGTAGGGCGTGATGTGGATGTAGGTGAACAGGAACAATCCGACCAGCAGGATGGCCGCGACGAAGTGCAGCAGAAAATCATCCACGCCGCGAAGTGATGCGATCAGGACGTTGGTTTCCATCATTCTCTCCAGGATGTTCCAGCAGTTGTCATGAAATGCGGGGACACAGCCCCTCAAACGAAGTAGTGCGGCAAGAACCGGCTGGCGTTGGTCGTGACAGGGCTCTTGTCTTCGCGAATACCGATGCCTGCCGGTTGATCGCCGATGATCCATGATCCGATTACGGCGTAATTGCCGTCGGTTTCGGCAAGTGGGGTGAAGCCTTGGTACACATAGCCTTCGGCGCCGTAGGTGCCTTGGGTCACCATGGCACCGGCGTTGCGACGAATCGCGATGTTCGCCCCTTCGCGCGACAGAATGGGCTTTCGGACATAGTCGCCACTGAGGCGCGCCGGGTCGCGATAGGCCGGCAGAAGATACGGCGAATCGGGATAGAGCTCCCACAACACCGCGAGGATCGCCTTGTTGGACAGCAGCATCTTCCATACCGGCTCGATCATCCGGCACGGCTCGGCGATGAGGTGCTGCCCGAACGCTTCGTTGGCGAGCCATTCCCATGGATAAAGCTTGAACAACGCATGGATCGGACGGCGCTCGATATCGACGAATCGCCTTGCACCCGCATCCCAGCCGATGTCTTCGATAAACACCTGCACCGACGGAATCTCCGCCTGGATGGCGGTATCGCGCAGGTATTCGATATTGCCGAGATCCTCCTCACTATCCTTCGCGCAGGCAAAGTGCAGCATGGTGCCGTCCAAGGCCGGGCCAATGCCACGCCACGCATCGATCAGCTTCTCGTGCAGCGAGTTGAACTGATCGCAGCCTTCCTTGACCTCCTGCATCCAGTGCCATTGCACGACGCTCGCCTCGAGCAGGGCGGTCGGCGTGTCGGCGTTGTATTCGAGGAGCTTCGGTTCGCCATGCCCCGTCCACGCGAGATCGAATCGGCCGAATAAGGTCGGATCACGCCGCTGCCACGACATGGCAACCAGCGCATGAAACTGCGGCGGAATCGCGAACTCGGCAAATCTGCCCTGGTTGACGACGTGCTCGCAGGCTTCGAGGCACATGCGATGCAATTCGGCGGTTGCGGTTTCGAGCAGATCGATTTCGTCGGCGGTAAAGGCGTAACACGCGGACTCGTCCCAGTATGTGCCGTCGATGGTGTGATAGGCAAATCCGACCTGCTCACAACGCTCGCGCCAATCGGGTCGCGGCGTAACGGGCTCGCGTTGCATGGGCCGGCCCTCTTCGACTAGGAGCTCGAGCTGCCGTGCGCGGACGATGACGAGCCGAAGCCCCCACGCGACACCGACGAGCTGCTTCTCGAGCCCGAACCGTGCAGGCCCGATGCGTGGCCGCTGGAGGACGTCCCGCCAATGGTGGCCACACTGGTTGCGCGCGATCCGGGTCGGGGCGTGGAATTGTCGTATCGACCCGACGAATCCGCCCAGTAGTAGCGCGGACCGTAGTGGCTGCCGACGCCGGTCGCGCTGCTCCTTGGTGAAACGTTCGACGCGGTCTCGCAATCGTCCGCACGCCCCCAGTCGGCGCGGCAATCTTCCAATGAAGAATAGACATCGCGGCGCATCACGCGTGTGTTCTGATCGCGATCATTGCCGCAGCCGCTAAGCGCTGCGGTGCCGATCAGCACAAGGGTAATGGAGAGACTCGACTTGCGGCGACGCATAGAAATCTCCGGAGGGCCTGCGGCTCCGCGGATGCTAGCAAATCGGCTTCGCGTCAAGCCGCTTGATCAATGCGAAGCGCGCTGGAAATCGCCCCGGAGTGCGTCGCAGTGCAAGGATTTCCCGGGGTTCTTCGCAGTATCCGACGGCAGTCGCTGAATTCCCGCCGCGTCTCGGTTTCGGTTTGACGGTTGGATCCGAAAGATCTAGCCTCGTCTGGGAATCCGCGCGGCAGGCCGGTTGATTCCAGACGGTTGACGCTTAGGGACACCATGAAAGTCGTTGTTCTCGGTGCAGGTGTCGTGGGCACGACCAGCGCCTGGTATCTTGCGCGTGCCGGACACGATGTCGTCGTTGTCGATCGGCAACCGGCGCCGGCCCTCGAGACCAGTTTCGCCAATGGTGGTCAGGTCGCGGTGAGCCATTCGGAACCGTGGGCCAACCTTGGGACGCTCCGCAGAATTCCTGGTTGGCTCATGCAAAACGATGCGCCAATGGCGTTCCATCCGCAGTACGATCGCCATCAATGGGGCTGGGCGTTGCGGTTCCTCCTCGAATGCCTGCCGTCCAGAACGTCGCGCAACACGCGCCATATCCTGGCGCTCGCTTTGTATAGCCTGCGCATGTTGCAGGCCTTGCGCGCGGAATCGTCGATCGAATATGAGCAGCGCACCCGCGGAATCCTGCACTTCTATACCGACGCAAGAGAGTTCAAGCGCGCCACCGATGCGGCCGATGAATTCAAACGCATGGGTATTCCCGTGGAGACCAAATCCACCGCTGAATGCATCACGCTGGAACCAGCGTTCGCCGAGTCGCATGACCCGATCGCTGGCGGCCTCTACACGCCAGGCGACGAGTCGGGCGATGCGCGCAAATTCACCGCCGCGCTCGCGATGATGGCCGAAGCAGAGGGCGTCCGGTTCCGCTTCAACACCGCAGTCGAATTTCTCGACATGTCATCCGCTGAAATGGCGAGTGTCGCAGTGCGAAACGACGATGGATCGGATGACAGGATTCGCGGCGACGCCTATCTGGTCGCACTGGGGAGTTACAGCCCCCTTCTGTTGCGTCCGATCGGTGTCAGCGTTCCGGTCTACCCGGCGAAGGGCTACTCGATCACGATCGAGCTCGAAGTTGGCGATGTCGCACCGGAGATGAGCTTGAACGATGAGTCGCACAAGCTCGTCTATTCCCGCCTTGGAAACCGGTTGCGGGTGGCAGGCACCGCGGCGTTAGAGGGGTACAACACGGAAATCGATCCGGCGCGCTGTGATGCGATTGTGCGTCGAACCTTCGCGTTGTTCCCGCGCGCCGGGCATCGTGAGCGGGCGGAATTCTGGACCGGGTTGCGGCCTGCGACACCATCGAATGTTCCGTGCATCGGGCGTACAAAGGTACCGAATCTTTATGTGAATACCGGTCACGGCACGCTCGGCTGGACGCTTGCATGCGGGTCGGGTGCGGCGATCGCAAAGATCATCGGCGGCGAGCGACCACCGGTTGAGTTTCCGTTTCTTGGGAACTGAAGTTCCTGTGGCGCTCAGGCTCGGTCGAATCGCGCCCTATCTCTTGGGCGCGTCCGCGCTGATCCTTGCCGGTTCGATTGCTTTCGGCATTCCAGTCCTAGTCAAGATCACAGCGGTGGCTTCCGGTTACTTCGCCAAGCAGCTTTGCTCGGAGGTGTTCGTCGCTGATCGCGCGGCAACCGCGGTGGTGGAGACGGATCTTCGCTATTTCTTTCCAGGCTTTGCGATAAGAATCGCGCGATGGTCGATCGACGCCGACGCCGGTATCGCGCGCGCCAGCTTTCTTGGCTTGGGGGCGCGCGCGGCACACTTTCGAGCGGGAGCGGGATGCGCACTCGATGCGTTCGATCCGGGAAGCGAATCGAAGTACGTCGCGAATACACGGCCGATCGTGAACCCATCGTCCCCTGCACCGGCCCCGGCATTGCCTTGGAAGATTGCGCCCGCGCCGAACGATCGTTTGCATACGATTGTCGAGAACGCGTTCACTGAACGGAGCGAGCAATCGTCGGAGCAAAGTCGTACGCGCGCGATCATCGTGGTCCATGACGGTCGCTTGATCGCCGAGCGCTATGCCGATGGATTCGACGCGGCCTCGCGGTTCCCCGGCTGGTCGATTGCAAAGAGTATTACCCACGCAATGGTCGGCGTCCTGGTTGCTGAAGGCGCAGTCAAAATCGACGACCCAATGCCATTGCCCGAGTGGAAAAACGACAATCGCCGCAGCGTTACCTGGGACCAGATGTTGCGCATGACGAGCGGCCTCGCGTTCGACGAGTCCTATGCAAACCCGCTCTCGGATGTCAACCACATGCTGTGGCTCGCCGCCGACGCGGGCAGGTTCGCCGCCGCGTTGCCACTGACATCGCCACCGGGTGCGATGTGGCGCTACACGAGCGGGACGACCAATGTCCTCACACGTGCGATTCGCGGCGTGCTACGCGATACCGGTCGCAAGGAGGATCACCTTCCCTCGCGTGCAATGTTCGAACGCATCGGCATGATGAGCGCGCTCATGGAGCAGGACGCAAGCGGCAATATCGTCGGCTCGTCGTTCGTGTATGCAAGCGCAAGGGATTACGCGCGCTTTGGCTGGTTGTACGCGATGGATGGCATCTGGGAAGGTGCGCGTGTATTGCCTCCGGGATGGGTGCAGCATGCGATGCAACCCACGGAGGGCTCGAAGGGTCGATACGGCGCGCACTTCTGGCTCGAGGCGCCGCCCGGCGAGCGACACCACTTCAAGGGCGCGTCGCCTGCCATCTTGAACGCGAGCGGCTTCGCGGGACAATGGATCAGCATCCTGCCTTCAGAGCGCCTGGTGATCGTGCGGCTCGGGCAGTCGGTGAGCCGTACCGGCTGGAATCAGTGGGCGTTCGTCGCCGCGGTGCGTGAGGCGATCGGACAACGGGAGGATTCGGCGCGGTAGGAATCTGCGCGATTCAGGGCGCGTTGCTCCTGGTAAAGCGGGACGTCCGTTTGCTGACGCTCACGTGGCGGATATGCAATGGCGGATTGGGTGAAAAGGGCGCAGCCGACTTTGGAGGAAGGGGGCCAGTTGCCGACCATCGTTGCGGGATCGATTTTATCGTGGCCTGTCCTGGCCTGTCCCCTTTTGTTTTCTTTGAGCAATCGGGGGCTCAGGGTCTGCAGGATCGCTTGCGTGCTCCGCGGCACGATCCGAACAAGCTCGATCGGCAGACGGTGAAAGGGGTGCTGCATCTGCGCCGAATCTATCGACGTTAGGGCCCAACAAGCTGGTGGCGGTGCCGGGAAAGTTCATCCTGAACGAGCGTGGTGACGGCGCCGCGCATGTGCGCTGACACGAGGAGAAGAAGATGACGAATCACGGACTTCATCTCGCGCTAATCCTTCGATTGTGCGAAGACCGGGGGTGATCCATACTACGATCCCACCATCCCACTGGAGCCAACGTGAAGAAGAGGCTTCTCGCATCGGCACAACAACGGATCCGCGCCGCCACCGCCGTGCTTATGTCCCTTCCAGTCTGGTCGATCGCGGGCCTTGCATCCGACGTTCATGCGATCAGCTTCGGACAACCGGACAATTACCGTCACCCGAATGTCGTGAGCTTGCGGTTCGTCAAGACGAATCTCGACGCCACGTTCAGCTGTACGGGAACGCTTATCCACAAGGACGCCGTCAAATACGTGTTCTTGACCGCAGGCCACTGTGCGCAGCCGGAACTGGACGGCTGGAATGCGGCCCCGCCCGGCACCGGCTCGGTCGGCGTTTCGTTTGACGAAGTGAATCTTCCCGAAGTCGTGGACGGGCCCGACGGCGCCATTCATGTGACCGGCGGGGTCGCGATCCCGCATCCACTCTATCGATTCGTCGGAGCGAATGGCAACAACGATCGCTTCGACCAGGCGCTCGTCGTGGTTCCGGTGAACGCTCGCAACAGTCTCGGCCAGACGATCGCGAGCCGCTGGGGCCACATTCCAGGTGCTCTGACCCCTGCGACAACCGTCAATCAGGCCGGGTTCGTGGACGCTTTGGTCGCCGGATTCGCCAGTCCCTCTACCGAATTGCGGTTCACGGCCGTAGGATTCGGGACTCAGAGCGCAAAATCGCCGCAGGGAAGCGGGGAAGGAAACAAGGTCAAGGAAGCCCCGTACGGCTCGTTTCCGGTTCGCAATCAGACGACGGTCGGATTCAAGAACCTCAACGGGTACATGGTCGTCGTCGTGCAGAACACCACGCAAGGCGATGACTTCGGTTACACCTGTCCCGGCGACTCCGGCAGTCCCAATCTGTATCGAGACCGGCTCGGCAACGAGATCATCCTCGGCGTGTTGACCACCGGCAATTGCCGATCCTATGGCGCGTACTCGCGGATCGATTACCAGGAGGTCCTCGATCTCATCAACTGCGCGCGAGCCGCGGGGGATTCATCCGCCGTAGCGGCGTGCGTGGAGATCCGCTTCGGCCGCCGTTAGCGCGGCGGTAATGAGCGGGGACAGTGAGGGGCTTTTGTTCGACAGGCGATTCTCTTCTTGCTAGACTGGCTTTGCCACGACCGAGAGTATCGAAAATCTGATTCTCGAGCGTCTGCAAAGCATTCGCAGCGACATTGCCGCACTGGCCTCGAAGGTAGTAGACACTCTGACAATGCGTGTGGGTTCCCTTGAGGAGCACGCCGCCGGACTGTGCCGCGACCTGGCGCTTATCCACAGCGACACGGCCACCATGAGCCAGCGCCTTGACCACCACGAGCGGCGCCTCGAACGCATCGATAAGGGTCGCGAACTGACGGGCTGATTTGCGCCTCCAGCAATGGATCGCCGATTCTTCGGCATGCCGCTGAACTTCTATCGGTAACAAGAAATCGAGCTAAGCCTGAATGGCACCGACTTAACCCGAGATGCTCAAGCTTCCGTTCGCCCTGAGCTTGTCGAAAGGCTCACGGCAAACGGTCAATCTCCTGCCTCGCCTTATTTCGCTTAAGTAAGCGCCACTCGACTCTGCCCCCGATTTCTATGCCGTGGAGGTCGTAGTATCAACCGGCACGGCACTATCCGGCCGCACGCCGTTTGCGCGAGATCGGCGTCACCGCATTGCTCCCCGCATTGTTCCCCAATGTCAGGTCGCGCACGTAGTTTGGCAGGGCGAGTACCGCACGATGGGTGGAGCCGTTGAAGTGTAGTTCTGTAGCAGATGCACGTTGCGCGTCGTGATGCGCCGGTCGACTTTCGCGGCTGGGACATCGGTCGGATCGCGTGAATTCGAGCAGCACGCCATTCTCCACAGTGACCCGTACGGCGGGATGAACATCACGAACGGCTTGACCACCTCGAAGGCCGCGGCCAGGCGCTGATCGATCGCCCTGACGCGGTCGGGACGCGACACCCCTGATCCCATATGCAGCGTCATGATGCCACCGGGCGCCAGGGCCCGCTTGCAGTGGGCGAAGAATCCGGATTCGTACAGTCGCTCGGCCGGTCCGATCGGGTCGGGCAGATCAAAGGCAATGAGATCGAACCGCTCGGTGGTCTGTGCGAGGTATTTCAGCCGGTCGGCAATGACGAGATCGAGCTTCGGTTGATCGAAAACGCCGCGATGGATCGCACCGAAATGTTCTTTGGCGATCCGGACCACCGTGTCGTCCAGCTCCACTAGCGTGAACTCGTCGACCGACGGGTGCTTCGGCAACTCTTCGCTCGCGCCCTCCTGCCTGCGTGCTTGCCTCGCTTGGAAATGCGGGAATCTCTTGAAACAGATCTCCTAGAGTTGTGAGACCCGAGCGCTCGATCGATTCGAGCGCGAATTGACGCAGCGCCTGCCCGTCAGTCAGAAAGCGCGCGTCCCCCTTGCATCCGTATAGGTTGGCGACGATATGAAGTGCGTCCAATTTGCATATATCCCCCCATTGCCGCAAGTGGCGCACGCTCATCGAGCAGATAAGCTTTATCTCCGCGCGCCGGCCGTCATTTCCGCGATCGCCGCATCGATTAGTCGACGCGCGATGCTGATCGGCATCGGCAATTTTGGCAGTGCGTCGATCGGAAACCATTGCGCTGCTTCTATTTCAAGCGGGTCGGGATTGATCTCGCCGCTCTCGTAATCCGCGATGAACGCAATCATCAGCGAGTGCGGAAACGGCCAGGGCTGGCTCGCGAAGTAACGAAGATTCTTCACGCGAATGCCGACCTCTTCGAACACTTCGCGATGCAAACACTGCTCCAGCGTCTCACCAGGCTCAGCGAATCCTGCCAGGGCCGAATACATGCCCGGGGCAAAGCGCGCCGAACGGCCGAGCAGAATCTCATTGGGCAATTTGCGCACGAGCGCCATCAGCGCGGGCGCAAGGCGTGGATAGACGGTCAGGCGGCACGACGGGCATTCGCGCGAACGCTCGTCGGTGCGCAACAAGGTCGGGGTCCCGCATCGTCCGCAATACAGGTGCGTGCGGTCCCAATCGACCACCTGCAACGCGCGTCCCGCCAAAGCGAAATGCGCATCGTCGAGGGCGCCAAAAAGTGCGCGCAGTCCGCGAAACACCCAACCATCGGGTGGCGCGCTCTCTTTTGGCAACTCGCATGCGAGGCAATGATGATCACCGAGAACGCCGAGGTACTGTGTGCGGATCGGCTCGAGGGCAAGCGTTGAGGGATGCGCTGCCCGCAATACCGACGGCGACGCGCGATCCTCACGCACGAGCAGCTCGGCCTCTCGAAAAACGAACCAGAGCGTACTGTCGGGAAAATCGTCTGGCGTACGCACGCCGCCGGTGAAGGCACCGGGTGCGGAAAAAGGCATTTCGATCATTCGCGCACGCGTCGTGAAGGGAGATGGGAGCGGCGTTCGCGCGTCTTACTTGCGCAGTCGTTTGATCAGGCTCGAGGTATCCCACCGCCCGCCGCCCATCGCCGAGATTTCGTCGAAGAAGCCCTTCACCAATTTGATCGCCGGCAGTTCGGCGCCATTGCGGCCTGCCTCATCGATCGTGATGCGAAGGTCCTTCCGCATCCAGTCAACCGCGAAACCGAAATCGAATTTGTCATCGACCATCGTCTTGCCGCGATTTTCCATCTGCCAGGAACCGGCGGCGCCTTTGGCGATCACATCAAGGGTTGCCTTCATATCGAGGCCCGCGCGCATACCGAAGTTGATGCCCTCGCTCAGGCCTTGCACGAGTCCGGCAATACAGATCTGATTGACCATCTTGGCGAGTTGGCCGGAACCCGCCGGACCCAGCAGCTGGATCATTCGCGCGTAGGTCGAGATGACCGGCTTGGCCTGATCGTACGCATCGGCCTTGCCGCCGCACATCACGGTCAGTGTGCCGCCTTCCGCACCCGCCTGTCCTCCTGACACCGGTGCGTCGACGAAACCAAGGCCCTTCGCATTGGCGGCTTTTTCGAGCTCGCGCGCGATGTCTGCCGAAGCCGTGGTGTGATCGACATAGACCGCCCCTTTCATCATGGCCTGGAAGGCGCCGTCCTTGCCGAGGGTGACCTCGCGCACATCCGGATCGTCGCCCACGCAGGCGCATACGATCTGGGCGCCAGCCACGGCCTCCTTAGGCGTCTTGCCGACCTTGCCGCCGTGTTTGGCAACCCAGCTTTCAGCTTTCGCGATGGTGCGGTTGTAGACGGTCAGATCATGTCCGGCTTTGGCGAGATGTCCGGCCATGGGAAACCCCATGACGCCAAGGCCGAGAAACGCGACTTTCGCCATTTGCCTGCTCTCCAGGATACGCCGCGCACATGCGCCGGGCAGACGCACATGAACGACTATTAGGGTGGTTAATCAGCGATAATTATAGGCTGCATCTTCGACACCATCTGTAGCAATAAAGGGAGCGTCTGCGTGACCGCAACATCAACATCAACTTCGCTCGACCGCGACTTGGCCAATGCCATCCGCGCGCTTGCCATGGATGCGGTGCAAGCTGCCAATTCCGGACATCCCGGAATGCCGATGGGCATGGCCGATATCGCGGTCGCGCTTTGGGGCCGGCACCTGCGCCACAACCCAGCCAACCCGAAGTGGTCGGACCGGGATCGTTTCGTGCTCTCGAACGGGCATGGCTCGATGTTGCTCTACGCGCTGTTGCACCTGACCGGTTATGCATTGCCGATCGAGGAGCTCAAGCGCTTCCGCCAGTTGCATTCGAAGACACCAGGGCATCCGGAGTACGGCTGCGCACCCGGCGTGGAGACGACCACGGGTCCGCTTGGACAGGGACTTGCCAATGCGGTTGGCATGGCGATCGCCGAGAAAGTCCTGGCGGATTCCTTCAATCGCCCCGGCCATGCAATCGTCAATCACTTCACTTACGCATTTGCCGGTGACGGCTGCATGATGGAAGGCGTATCGCACGAGGTGTGCTCCCTTGCCGGGACACTCGGCCTTGGCAAGCTGATCGTGTTCTACGACGACAACAAGATTTCGATCGATTCGGAAAAAGGGCGGATCGAGCAATGGTTCACTGATGCCACGCCGTGCCGGTTCGAAGCGTACAACTGGCATGTGATAGCCGATGTCGACGGCCACGACATCAATGCAGTCGATCAGGCGATACAAAGCGCGCAAGCGGTGTCCGATCGTCCGAGCTTGATTTGCTGCAAAACCACGATCGGGAAAGGTGCGCCGACGAAGGCCAATACGGGCGCCGCGCATGGTGCGCCGCTCGGTGACAAGGAGATCGCGGCGACGCGTGAGGCGATCGGTTGGGCGCATCCGCCCTTTGTCGTACCGCAAGCGGTCTACGATGGTTGGAGCGCGAAAGCGCGCGGTGCGGCCATCGAGCGCGAATGGAACGATCGCTTCGCAGCCTACGCCAAGGCGCACCCGGATCTGGCCGGCGAATTCAAGCGCCGCATGGCAGGTGAGCTGCCCGCGACATTCGAACGGGACGCTTTGGATGCGCTGGCTTCGGTGCGCGCAAAGGGCGAGACGATCGCGACGCGCAAGGCTTCGCAGAATGCCATCGAGGTCCTCGCCCCAAGATTGCCCGAGCTGATCGGCGGGTCGGCCGACCTTGCCAGCTCCAACCTCACCATGTGGAGCGGATCAAAGGGCGTCTCGCGCGCAGCCGGTGGCAACTACCTTTTCTACGGCGTGCGCGAATTCGGGATGTGCGCCGTCATGAACGGTCTCGGGGTGCACGGCGGCCTCGTTCCTTATGGCGGCACGTTCCTGGTTTTTTCCGACTATGCACGGAATGCGCTCCGGGTCGCGTCATTGATGAAGAGCAGGGCGATCTATGTGTTCACACACGATTCGATCGGGCTGGGCGAGGATGGTCCGACGCATCAGCCGGTCGAGCATGCGGCGAGCCTGCGCCTCTTGCCGCACATGGATGTTTGGCGTCCGTGCGATACCGTCGAGACGATGATTGCCTGGACGTATGCGATCCGCCGTACCGATGGACCATCGAGCCTGCTTCTGTCTCGGCAAAACCTGACTTTTCACACCCGCACCGATTCAATGGTTGAGAACATCGCGGCGGGCGGCTATGTTCTCTCGGATTCCAACGGTGCACCGCGTGTCGTACTGATCGCGACCGGCTCGGAGGTGGATCTCGCAGTGCAAGCCAAGGCCAAGCTCGACGCCGCCGGCATTGGGACCCGCGTCGTATCGTTGCCTTGCACCGCGGTCTTTGATCGGCAGGACGCGGCCTATCGCGAACGCGTGTTGCCGCGAGGCATCCCCCGCGTTGCGATCGAGGCCGGCGTGACCGACGGTTGGTACAAGTACGTCGGCCTGGAGGGCGCGATAATCGGCATCGATCGCTTCGGCGAGTCGGCACCGGCAAAGGATCTGTTCAATTATTTCGGCTTTACCGCGGACAATGTCGTTGCGACGGCCCGCAAACTTCTCGGAGCGTAACCATGACCATCAAAGTCGCCATCAACGGATTTGGCCGGATCGGCCGCAACATCCTGCGCGCCCACTATGAGGGCGGCAAGCAGCACGATATCCAGATCGTCGCCATCAATGATCTTGGCAATGCCGAGACCAATGCGCATCTGCTCAAGTACGACACTGCCCACGGAAAATTTCCCGGCACGGTTGCGGTCGAAGGCAATCACATGGTGGTGAATGGCGACAA
>JANMUI010000034.1:0-6869 GCA_031391405.1 Betaproteobacteria bacterium | reverse complement strand
GCGTTGCACGCGCTAGCCGACTATAGCCTCATGCATGTGAAGCTGTATGAAGACATCGTGCGCCATGGGCACATCGCGACCACCTATGACTACCCGGTGATGGTGAACGAACGCTACCTGAGCGCACCGTCCCCGATCCCGAAGTTCGACAACCCGAAGCTGCACAACAGTCCGGCGCTTCATCTGTTCGGCGCCGGGCGGGAAAAGCGCATCTACGCGATTCCACCGCACACCAGCGTGCGCAGCCTCGACTTCGACGATTACCCGTTCGAGATCCAGCGCTGGACCCAGCAGTGCGTCCACTGCGGCGCACGAGAGAGTTTCCTGGATGAAATCGTGACCGACGATCACGGCGGGCGCGCTTTCATCTGTTCGGACACCGATTTCTGCGGTGTGCGTCGTGCCGCGAGCAGTGCAGGATCCATGTATCAGGAAGAACAATGACATGACCCGGCTTGCAGACCGCAACGCCAATGCCGGTCGCATGTCCGTGCCTGTGAGCCGGCCCGAGGTTCGCCTGGAGTGGAGCATCGATCCCGAAACACCTGCACCAGTGTACGAGGCGCGTCTTGAGCGCTCATCCGACCGGTCGCTGCCGATTGCAAGCGACAGGCCCCTCCTCGTGGCCGACGCGGTGACCAAGGACTACGGGGATCAGCGCGGATGCTTCGACGTATCGCTTGCAGTATGGCCAGGAGAAGTGATCGCGATCGTCGGCGAATCAGGATCGGGGAAGTCGACCTTCATCATGTCCCTTGCCGGTCTCATGCGGCCCGATCGCGGGTCCGTTCGGTTCAGTCGGGCGCCAGGCGATGCCGTCGATCTCTACGCCGTGCCCGAGCGCACGCGACGGACCATCATGCGCACCGAGCTTGGTTTCGTGCACCAGAATCCGCGCGACGGACTGCGTCAAAACGTCAGTGCCGGGGCGAATATCGCCGAGCGCCTGATGGCGCAGGGACTCCGTCATTTCGGCAGGATCCGCGACGAAGCGAGCGCATGGCTGCGCAAGGTCGAAATCGATGCAACCCGGATCGACGATCTTCCCGCCACCTATTCGGGTGGCATGCAACAACGCCTGCAGATTGCACGCAATCTCGTCACCCACCCGAAGCTGATGTTCATGGACGAGCCGACCGCCGGCCTCGACGTCTCGGTCCAGGCGCGCATTCTCGATCTCCTGCGCAGACTGTGCCGCGAATTCGGCTTGGCCGTGGTCGTCGTCACGCACGATCTAGCCGTCGCGCGCGTGCTGGCACATCGAACCTTGGTGATGCAGCGTGGATTGGTGGTCGAGGCGGGGCTCACCGATCGGATTCTCGAAGACCCGCAGCATCCCTATACCCAGTTGCTCGTCTCCTCCCAGCTTCAGGTGTGATGCGATGGGACCGGTCTTGCACATCAAGGGGCTAACAAAATCATTCACCCTCCATCTGCAAGGAAGCGCGCGCCTCGACGTATTGCGCGATTTCTCCTTGGAAGTCGCACGCGGCGAATGCGTTGCGCTGGTCGGCCCATCCGGCGCGGGAAAAAGCACGATCCTCAAGTGTGTCTACGGAACCTGCGCCACGCCGGTCGGGACGATCCGGGTCCATCCAACGGCCGGCACGACGATCGATATTGCGAGTGCAACCGATCAGGCAATGCTTCGGCTGCGCCGGGATGTGATCGGCTATGCGAGCCAGTTCCTGCGCGTGATTCCGCGGATATCGACGCTCGATCTGGTCGCCGACGAATGGCTGGATGGGCGCGATCCCAGCGACGAGGCAGTCATCGCGGCCGGGCGGCAGGCCGCCGAAGCCCTGCTCACGCGCCTCGCACTTGATCGCAAATTGTGGTCGTTGCCACCCGCTACGTTCTCCGGCGGCGAGCAGCAGCGGGTGAATCTCGCGCGCACCTTCGTGCGGGCTCGACCATTGTTGCTCCTCGACGAACCCACCGCCTCGCTCGATACCACGAACGCCGCGCGAATCGTCCGTCTGATCAACGATTCGCTCTCTGACGGGTGCGCGATGGTCGGCGTGTTTCACGACGAGGCGATCCGCGCGCAGGTTGCAACCCGCTGCATCACCGTCGAGCGGCCTCGTCAGATGGCAATGCAATGACCCCATCACCGAGTCCTATGCAGTTCCTATCCAACGCGAGAATCGTCCTGAACGATCGAATCCTGCATGGAACCGTCGCGATAGACAACGGTCGGATCGTCGAGATCACGCCGGATGTGCATTCGCGTCGCGACGCTGTCGATTTCGATGGCGACTATCTCGCGCCCGGATTCGTGGAGATCCACACCGACAATCTCGAGCGCCATTTGATGCCGCGTCCAGGCACGTATTGGCCCGCGCTTCCGGCGTTGATCGCACACGATGCGGAGATTGCCGCTGCCGGCATAACCACGGTCTTCGATGCGATCGGCGTCGGCGACACCGATCTGGAGGGCCTGCGCGGCCAAAGCCCCGACCAGCTCCTCTCCGCTCTCGCGATCGCCCGCCGGCGCGGCGTATTGCGTGCCGATCATCGACTGCATATCCGGTGCGAGGTTCCCGCTCCAAACATGTGGGCCTTGTTCGCGCCATTCGCATGCGACCCGGACGTCGGATTGCTTTCGCTCATGGATCACACCCCGGGACAACGGCAGTGGACCTCGATCGATCCGGCCCGGCAGTACTACACCGGCAAGAAAGGATGGACCAACGCACGCTTCGAGCAGGCGCTCGCCGACGCACCGCAATTGCAGGCCCGCTACGCACAGCCAAACCGCGATCGGATCGTCACCCATGCACGCAAGAACGGCGTCGTACTCGCGAGCCACGATGACACCTTGCCCGAGCACGTCAAAGAGGCGCGCGATGCGGGTGCGCGGATCTCTGAATTCCCGACGACGGTCGTCGCGGCGGCAGAGGCACGGTTGCAAGGAATGTCGATCGTAATGGGTGCGCCGAACGTCGTGCGCGGTGGCTCGCACTCGGGCAACGTATCCGCCATCGAGCTCGCGCAATTGGGCTTTCTCGATGTGTTGTCATCCGACTATGTTCCCGCCGGGCTCCTGCACGCCGCGATGCGGCTCACGCGCGACGCCGGATTCGGGATGCCAGCGGCGATCGCGACCATATCGCGAAATCCCGCAATGGCCGTCGGCCTCTTCGATCGCGGGTCGATCCAACCCGGCATGCAGGCGGACCTGGTGCGGTTCGCCGTGATCGAGGACCAACCGATCGTTCGAACAGTCTGGCGCGCGGGCGAGCGGATCTCCTGATTACATAATCGTAATCGGGGACAGACCACGTTTTTCAGTGAAAAACGTGGTCTATCCCCGATTACGGGAGCGGATCTCCTGATTACACGAGGCGCTTCCGTACCCGCGCGGAAACCAGATCGATCAACGAGACGGTGATGATGATGATGATCATGACCGCGCAGGTCTGACCATACTGGAACGAGCGGATCACATCCCAGAGCACCACACCGATCCCGCCTGCTCCGACCATGCCCACGACCGAGGCCGAGCGAATGTTCGATTCGAATCGGTACAAGGTATAGGAGATCCAGAGCGGCATCACCTGCGGCAAGACGCCATAGATGATTTCTTCGAGACGCGAGGCGCCGGTCGCGCGGATGCCTTCCACCGGTTGCGGATCGATCGCCTCGACCGCCTCCGAGAAGAGCTTCGCCAGGATCCCGGTCGTGTGGACGAACAGCGCGAGGACACCTGCGAACGGGCCGAGCCCCACGGCCACCACGAACAACATCGCGAAGACCATCTCATTGATCGCGCGCGCAGCGTCCATCAGGCGTCGCATCGGCTGGTGGATCCACCATGGCGCGATGTTCGCCGAACAAAGCAGTCCGAACGGGATTGCCAACACGATTGCGAGCGCGGTGCCCCATACCGCGATGTGGACCGTGATCAGCATTTCCTGGAGGTAATGCGACCAATCGGCGAAATCCGGCGGCACGAAATCGGCCGCAAGCTGCGCGATGTTGCCGCTGTTTCGCAGCAATTCGAGGGGACGCACCTCGGCTCCATGCCACGACCACGCCAGGATCGCGAGCAGGACGCCCCAGGTCAGCAAAGTCGCGAGGCTTGTGGACGGCGGCTTCGGAACCGCAATTGCATCTCCGGACCCGGCACGCGCAACGGCAACCGTCACTTTATTCGCCCGCTTTCTTTGCAGCAGCCCCCAGCTACTTGGCTCTTGCCCACCATTACTTGGCCGCAGCCAATTGCGCGTTCAACGCAGCGAGGCGCTGATCGATCGCCGCAATTTTCGCGGCACGCTCGTTGGCCGGCATCGTCGTGTCGGCCTCGAGGCGGCGTTTCTCGCGGAACAAATCGAGTTGGCGAATCGGGAGCAGTTGCCGGTCATCGGAGGGCTGGAATCCGCCAAGACCGATCTCCTTGAGGATTGCTTTCTCGCGCGCTGCGTCGGCACCCGACCCGTACGCGACAAAGAATTCCTTCACCTTCGCCTTGGCATCCGCGTGGAGGTCCTTGCGCCATACGATCGGGTCCGATGGGATGAGCGGTGATCGCCAGATCTCCCGGATTTCCGCGGCCTTCTGCGGATTGGTCTTGCGCAGCCGATCCATGCTTTCCGTGTTGTTGGTCGCCACATCGACCTGCTTGTTCGCGACCGCGAGGAGATTCGTCTCATGGTTCGCGCTGCGCACCAGTTTGAACGCGGTGCGCGGGTCGATGTTGTTTTGCGCGAACGCGTAGTAGCCCGGCACCAGGAAGCCCGACGTTGAATTCGGATCACCGAATCCAAGGGTCAATCCTTTCGCGCCCTTCAGCACATCCTGCAGGTTCTGCAGCGGACTGTCCTTGTGGACGACCAGCAGCGACCAGTAGCCCGGCGCCCCGTCATCCGCGATGGTCTGCACGAACACTTCCCCGTTCGCGCGATCGACGGCTTCCATCGCCGACTTGTTGCCGAACCAGGCGACCTGCACCTTGTTGAATCGCATCGCCTCGATGACGCCGGCGTAGTCGGAGGCGAAGAAAGCATTCGTCTTGATGCCGGTGCGCTTCGCGAAATCATCGAGCAACGGTGCCCACGCCTTCTTGAGATTCTGCGTCGATTCCGTCGAGATGAGGCCGAAGTTGATATCGGTGACCGGGGTCGTCTGCGCGAAAACCGGCTCACAAAAGCAAAGCGTTGCGGCCACTGTCAGTCCGCGCAAGGGATCAAGCATCACGATTCTCCTGGGATGAAAGCATGCATTGCGGCCGATCGCACGGGACTATCCGTGACCAGCCTCATGCGGGATCGGGTAGCAGCGCCGGCCACGCGCGTTTGTTGCGGTCCGGGTCGACCGTTGCAGTCCCGCGCTCGCGCAACTCGTCGGCGTGCGTGCCGTAAAGTGTCCGGAGCCGATCCGGGGTGAGCTCCGATGACGGGCCGTCGAATGCGACCACACCGCCACGCAACGCGATCGTGCGCGGACAGTAACGGATCGCGAATTCGACCTGATGCAGCGACACAACGACGGTGACGCCTCTCGACGCGTTGATCTCGACGAGGTTTTCCATGACCCGGCGCGATGACTCCGGATCGAGCGATGCGATCGGCTCATCGGCAAGAATGACGCGCGCATCCTGGACCAGCGCGCGTGCAATCGTGGCACGCTGTTGCTGCCCGCCCGAGAGCGTGGACGTTCTTTGCCAGGCGTGCTCCTCCATCCCCACGCTTTGCAGCGCCGCATAGGCGCGCCGATGCGTAGCGCGACCGAATCGTCCGGTGAACGTTCGCCATGCCGGCAACGCATGCAGCGCACCGGTCATGACGTTGGTCATCACAGGCAGGCGTCCGACGAGGTTGAACTGCTGGAAGACGAACCCGATGCCTGAGCGGATTCGGCGCACATCCGGCGCGAGTCGACCGGCTGCCTGCACCAGATCGCCATGCACGGCGACATGGGATGGACTATCGCGATCCGCGACCGCGAGCCCTGCAATCTGTCGCAGCAAGGTCGATTTCCCGGAGCCGGACGCGCCGATCAACGCCACCATACCGCCGGCAGGAACGTCGATCGATACGTTGCTCAGCGCGCGCCGATGGCCGTCGAAGTTCTTGCAAAGGGTGCGTACTTCAATCGCGGAGTGTTTCATGGTTCGACTCAGGCGGCGGCGCGTTGCTCGGGTGCAAACGCCAGGTCTCGGAGAGCGGCGTGACCGGCGGCGACGATCGATTCAACCACCGTGCAATGGCTAGCGATGAAAAGGAAATGGTCGAGGTCCCGCGTAGCAGTCCCCATGACGTTGGCACGATCGTCCCAGCGCCGGATAAGAATGGCCTCGCGCGCATGGGGCATGCGGATGAATCGCGCGGCTTCGTCCACTGAAAACGGACCACCCTGCAGACCCAGGCTGCGCTTGCCGTCCACCGAAAGCGAGCCGTAGTAATCAGGCTCGATCGTACAGAGCAACCGCTTGGCGTCTTCATGCAACTTGATCGGCCCGAGGACCGACTCATCGAATGCCGAGCGCAGCAGCGGCAGGGCGCGATACTCGTGGAGATCGTCGATGCCATGGAAGTCCTCGGCGTCGAGGTGCATCATGTGCCCAATGTCATGCAGGAGCGCAGCGGTTACCAGCTCATCGCCGGCACCGGCGGCCTCCGCCAAAGTCGCCGTCTGAAGCGCATGTTCCAACTGGTTTACGCTTGGCTTGCAGCTCGAGGCGTATCGTTGCCGTCCGCGGTTCTGGAACAGCCAGCGGACGTCGCTTAAAACCTGTTCGATCATGTCCACCCTCCTTTTACTGCGTCCAAGCGGACCGTAACCGCGATTTATGACCGCTGTAGGACAGGAGCGTTGCAGGTGCCAACCGGTCGCCGATGTCCGCCGTCCGCGCCGGCGGCGCCTGG
>JANMUI010000014.1:0-6104 GCA_031391405.1 Betaproteobacteria bacterium | reverse complement strand
CGCCAGCGAGAAAAATCAGGCGGCAGAATGGCGCGGAGGGCCGCGTGCGGATCCCACGCTAGCATTCGATTTTGCCACTCGGGTGAAAAGAACTGGAGTGCGCGGCGTGTTGTGGAAATCCGCGTCATATGGGCAAACGATGCCGGGCCCGCCGACTCGTCCAAAGCCCCGAAATAAGCTTGCGTCAGCCCTCGGTTTCGCACCGGCGAATGGGCAAGGTAAGGGTAGAGACGCCCAAGTAGCGCACCGCGCCAGCGGGAACCGGTTTCGCGGGCGACGAATCGACGAATTGCCGCCTCCTTGAACAGGTCGTATCCGCCGAATGCTTCATCTGCTCCTTCGCCGGTCAGCACAACCTTGTATCCCGCCGCGCGCACGCTGTCGGCCAGAAGCATCATCGGCGTCGGAGCGGTGCGGATCATCGGCGCCTCTGCGTGCCACACCGTCCGCGGAAAGGCGGCACCGATTGCGGCGCGCGTTGCGCACGTCGCCGAATGATCGGTGACGAGGTGCTGGACGAGCTCGCGCTGGTACACGCTCTCGTCAAGCTCGGCATCCTCGAACGTCAGCGAAAAGCTGCGAAGCGGCGTATTCGTATGGTTGCGGATGATCGTCGTGATAATCGATGAGTCGAGTCCACCGGACAGATAGGCGCCGACCGGGACATCAGCACGTAGCTGTAAGCGCACTGCGTCGATCAGCAGATTTCGCAGATCATCAGCACAGGATTGATCGGAGCCGATCGATGTGCTCGCACCGGCGAAAGGCCAATCCCAGTACCGCTCTATGGTGCTGCCGCTCTCGTCAACAACCATTCGGTGCCCGGGCGGGAGGCTGTGCACGCCTTGGAAGACGCTATTTGGCGGAAGAACCGACCAAAAACTGAACGTCGATGCCAGCGCCGCCGCATCGAGTTCGCGCGGGATCATGGGCAGCGCGAAGATCGCTTTGGCCTCCGAAGCGAAAACAAATCGACCGTTGATTCGAGTATGAAACAAAGGCCGAATACCCACTCGATCGCGAGCCAGGACTAGGCGCTGGCGTGGACCGTCCCACAATGCAATCGCGAACTGGCCGTTCAAGTGGGTAACAAAATCATCACCATGCTGCTCGTACAGATGCACCAGTACCTCAGTGTCCGATGCAGTACGAAAGCGGTGGCCTTGCGCTACCAACCTCTCGCGCAGCTCGATGTAGTTGAAGATTTCGCCGTTAAAGACCACCCAGATACTCTCGTCCTCGTTGGCGAGCGGTTGGGCGCCCCCTTCGAGATCGATGATGCTGAGGCGCGCGTGCCCTAAGCCAATCGGCCCGTCAATGCGAGTGCCCTTGCCGTCCGGGCCGCGATGATGGAGGGCGGCAACCATTCGCCGCAGTTCCTCGGCGTGCGGCCCAGCTTCATTGGCAGGACTCCAAATTCCGGCGATGCCGCACATGTCACGCTGCAGCGCGTATGGGTGGACCACGTCGGGCCATGAGGCCGTCGTAGTCGGACCGGAGTAACACGGCCCGCGTATCGAGAATCACAATCGCGGCGCCCCACGACAGCCCGACGCCGTAGCCGAGCAACATAAGCGCCTGATCGGACGTTCGCTCAGCGCTGAGGCAACGCGTCATGGTCACTGCAACCGATGGTCCGCCGCAATTACCGATATCCTCGATCGACATCGGCACCTTGGCTTCCGGAAGACCCGCCTTCTTCATCAGGTGCTTCATAATGAAACGATTCGACTGATGGAAAATGAAGGCGTCGATCTGATCGACGGAGCGACCCGACAACTCCAGCCCCTCCCGGATCAGCTCCGGCACACGCTTGATCGTGAAATTGAAGACGCTGGCACCGTCCATGCGCAGGCAAAGATCCCGTGGATCGGCCGGGTGGCGATCGCGAAATCCGCCACCGCGGATGATCAATCCCGCATGACCACTTCCATCGGTGTGCAGGCAGAAATGGCTGAGACTGTCCTCATCAAGCTCCAGAGCCGTAGCGGAGCCCGCATCGCTAAACAGTAAGCGCGTCGCCTGGTCGGTTTCAGCGACAAAACGGCTGGGTGTTTCACCGTGCAGCATCAGAATTCGCCGATGACCGCCGGCGCGCAACATCGTCGCGGCGAGATACAGGCCGTAAGGGTATCCGGAGCAGCCGAGCCCGATGTCGAATGCGGCGCATTGGTCCGACAGGCCGAGCCACTGATGCACCATGCAGCTCGACGATGGGAGCCAATAGTCCGGCGTTTGCGTCACGAGGATCAAGCCGCTGACCGAGTCACGCTCCCAGCCGAGCTTTTCGAGAAGCCGTTCTGCCGCCTCGAAGCATAGGTCCGCCGACGTGACGCCGTGATCGACGACACGGCGCGATCGAACACCAGCCATGGCGACGACCTTACGGACTTCATCGGGATCGAACCCAGCCGCGAAGTTGTCTTCGACGCGGGATGGAAGACAGGTGGCCACACCCGCGATGCGAACGCCGTTGATCGTTGCTTGGCTCATAGGTGGCTACTTGCGAGGGCGCGCTTTTCAATGTGGACGGGGGAGAAAGTCAGTCGACGACGCGGGCGCCACCGTCGATCACCAGGGTTTGCCCGACGATGCCCTGCGATGCTGGACTGCACAGAAACTGCGCCGCCATCGCTACCTCTTCGACAGAGACCAAACGACCGAGCGGTGTGCGTTTGACCATATCAATCAACCTCTGGTCCTTATCAGGAAACGCATCCCAGGCGTCGGTCTGCACACCCCCTGGGGACAGGACATTGACTCGAATACCTTGGGGCGCAAGCTCTACAGCCAGGTGGCGTGCGAAAGATTCGAGCGCACCCTTCGAACTGCCGATCGCGGCGTATGCGGGCACCGCTCGTACTGCACCGACCGATGATACGGCGACGATGGCCGAGCCTGCCCGGAATGTCGGGAGCAGCATTCGCACCAACTCGAAGAATGACCGCACATTCAGCGACATGGTCCAGTCCCAGTGGCGCGTCGTCAGTTGGTCGATCGGCTTGTGCACACCGGTAGCAGCACAGTGCACCAGAGAAAGCGTGCCGATGTCAGATTGTTTTACCCGCTCCTCGATTTCCGCCAAGCCCTTTGCCAGAGTGAGATCAGCCCGCAACAACTGGATCGACAGACCTTCAGCCGTGGCCTCGTCGGCCAGCGCAGTCGCTGCACTGTCATTGCGTGCGTAATTCGCGATCACGTTGGCGCCGGTCCGCGAAAGCTGCAGTGAAATTGCACGGCCGATCCCTCGTGTGCCCCCCGTGACGAGCACACTTGTGCCTTGCAGTCCAAACTGTTTGTTCACTGGGGATGCTCCGCGAGATAGCGTTCGAGGACTTCATCGCGATAACCGGCGCCGAATTGCTCGATCGGAAGGAACGAAAAGAACAGGCTGGACTGTGCGACCATCTTTCCACCCACTTCGACGTGGCAGTCGGCGGTGGCGTAGCGATCTGCGTTAGTCGCTATTCGCGCGTGCAATAAGGTTCCTGAACCAGGCGTCACCCAGGCACGGAAACTCGCCGATACGATCTTCGCGAGCATCGCCTTGCCACGGGGCTTGCGTTCCGCATCCAGGCACTTGCCGGCCGCCTGCGCCATCATCTCGGTCAGCAGCACGCCGGGTACCACTGGGAAGCCAGGAAAATGATCCTGAAGGTACTCGTCATCCATCGGCACGGTACGTGCGGCAATGATGCTCTTGCCCGGCATGAGCGCCTCTATTCTGTCAACGAGCAGAAAGCGCATCAGGCTTCCTCGAGCGCACCGTTTCGCTTGAGGATCGCGACGATGTCACCGACGCTTTCCATTGCATCGATTTCCTGCTCGGAAAGATGGATGTCGAATTTTTCATCGAGCGCCGCGATCAGCGATAGCGTTCCAAGGGAATCCCATCCGGGGATATCCTTCCGCAGTGTTGTCGCTTTGAGGCGGCCCCGCGAGTCTTCGAAAACCTCCGCAAGCCACCCCAGTACGTCGTCGTTGTTGATCATCGTTGGTTCCTCGACTATTAAGCAGTGAATCCGCCGTCGACGGCGAGGTCGGCCCCGGTAATCCATCGAGCCGACGGCGAGAGTAAGAAGGCCGCCGCGTGTGCGACGTCTTCCGGTTGTCCGGGGCCCAATGGATGGGCCGCCTTTAAGCGCTCAACGTGGTCCGCCGAAAGCATGCCAAGCGAGCGCGTTGTCATTTCGGTGAGCACCAAGCCTGGTGAAATCGAATTTGCTCTCACGTTTCGGCGAGCCAGCTCGACTGCGAGCGCCCGTACTGCCGCGGCGACAGCGCCCTTTGTTGCGCAGTACGCCGATTGCCCGGGCATCCCGACGCGGCCGTACACCGATGAAATGAATAGTAGGCTGCCGCCTTCTGGCGTCATGACGTCGCGCCGGCAAATGGCACGTGCGAGCTCGAGGCCCGCGATCAAATTGATGTCGAGTTGAGATTGAATGATTTCGACGGGGCTCGAGGACAGCGGGCGCGTGTGGACGATGCCGGCCGAGTGGCACAGACCGTAGATTGGGCCGATGTCCTCGCGCAGCTTGATGATCGCCGGCATGATGTCGGCGTGTCGCGTCAAGTCCAGAGGCAGCACGCGAGAGGGTATGCTTCCGACGCGTTGCGCAGTCTCTTCGAGACGGGCGACATCTCGCCCAGACAGAACGACATGACACCCGTGGCGCGCAAGTTGGACAGCTATAGCTTGCCCAATGCCCGACGATGCGCCAGTGACTACAACCCAGCGACCGCCAAATGTCGATGATGCCATCGCCTCAGTCATTCAAAGCGGCCCGCGGTGTTCCGACGGATGGTTTACTTGCATTCATCATGACGACCGATTGAGAAGAAAGTAGGGCGCACATGGTCGGAATTTCAAGGTGGCGGATGCCTAGCAGGGTTAGGTCTCGCAACTCCGGAAAGCTTCGGATCGTGGTGCCGGCAGACCTGTGAGGTCGTAGAAGAAGCGACCATCGCTCTGCATCGCGCGAACACATTTGATCGCATCGCGCACACGGACAGCGAGAATGTAGCTATTGCCAATGCGCTTTCGACGGATCAACCCACGCCGGCGCATCTCCATGTCGAGTACTTCGAAGCGTCGCCGGCGAATGGCCTCCGGCGCGAATGCAAAGGTCGTTACGGTGCGGCTTCGCCCCTCTTGGTCGACAACCGGCACGGCAAAGGTATCGTTGGTGTACAGCGCGAAGGGCACGTAAGGGGAAACAAGATGCTCAAGGTAGTGAAAAAACGTAAAGGTGTCGAAAGGGACGTTGAAGAACACGGCCTTCCCATCAGCCTCTGCGAGACGATGAAACGGTGTCCCTGGGCCGCAGGGATAAAGGCAATCGGGATGCTCGTCGACAAACCATGCGGCACGCGGTCCGCGAACAAGAATTGGATGTGTTGGGTGTAGGCTTCGCAACACATCGTTGCGCCGGCGAAATAGCTCGGAAACGATCCCCATCAATGACGGCGTGCGGCGGACGTCGAATGTGCGACCGGCTTGGATATAGTCGATTGACGCGGATCGGTACGGCAGCGACACCATTAGCAAATGCCCTGTCGGCCCCATGGCTTCGATAAATACATCGGTCAGTGCATCGGACGTACCGCGATATCCGTGCACGGGGCTAAATGCGCTATGTAGCATTACGCTGTCCCCAGAATTAATCCCGAGCGAGCGTAGCGCCGCCAAGAGTTGGCGCGAGTCATACGACAGCCAAGTTTGGGCGATCCAGACATGCGTCTGCTTCCAGCGCGCCTTCAGCGCGAGCTTGAATGGACGGGGGAGCGCCGAAAGGATACGCATGAGCGTCGAGATCCTAACGGACCAATCATTTCGCGCGCGAACGTTAGCGCAGCGTGGCGTGCAATAGTTCGCTTTATAGGCTTCCCCGCGAGGGGAGGTCACCGAAACATCCGCCCCGAAGCTCAAGTCGGAGAATGAGCGTTTGTCGCTTATCTACTCGTGCGGGCTGATCGTGAATTTATCTACTTGCGAATTCTTGCGAGCACTCCGCTCTCGGGCGCGCCGGGTTTCTCTGCCAACAGCCACCCTCCCGTTACCAGGGCAACATAGGATGTGCTACATCGAGGCGCTGGTGTAC
>JANMUI010001020.1:0-11329 GCA_031391405.1 Betaproteobacteria bacterium | reverse complement strand
ACCGGCGATCCTCAGCCTCGCCCCAATTTCGCCAGGTGAGATAGACCGAAAGGCGGAGCGCCCAAAGCGCGACCAGCGAAAGAAGCAACATGACGCGCGGACCGCTCGCGTCCGCACTGGCGGCGTACGCGACCGCACCTAGCAGAAAGAAGAGCGACCAGAGGCTATCGACGATGCTCACGTCGCGTTTGATAACGCCCAGTAACCATCCCACTACTGCAAGGATTGCGATTGCTCCAAGCGCATTAAACGCGGCTCCCCACTCAAGCATGGCTTCCCTCCGATTGCAGAGAGCTGCGCGGTACGGGAGCAAAGCCGTTGAATCGATCGGCGACGCGTAGCAACAAAGGCGTGAGCAATCCCCATCCGAGCGCGAGCGCCGCAAGGGCGAAACCCGGTTCGACGAGCACGAGCGCGTCAAGCTTGGATCCGCCAAGGTAGGCGAGCGGGCCACCTAGCAGGCCGAACACTGCTGCCATCGGGACACTGCGCTTGAGCCATCCAAGACTCACATTGAGAGTCGTGGCGAACAGCACCCACAACGCAACGATCCAGTAAGGCGCGGTGCCTGCGATCAGCGTCCCATTCGGGTAGTGAATCCAGCCTAACGCGACCAACGCGCTGTCCCATAACGCGCCGATGACAGCGACGATTGCTACCAAAATCAGTTCGGCGCGTGGATTCGGGGCAATCGACAGGTGCCAGCACACAATCGCAATCGCGGCCCCGGTGCCGAGCAGAGGCATTCCGCCAGCGGCACCGAGTACGCACGCAAACCAGCCGAGCTGATAGGCAACGATGTTGCTGACAATGCGCGTGGTGGTCACGGCTTTACTCCGGCCGGCCGCTCGAACAGGTAGTGGCTCACCCACCACTGTTGACCGCGTTCGAAGCCGAATAGCTCGGCGCACGCCATAAAGAAGATGCGCCAACGTTGTAGCCACGCCTCGGCCGCATCGGCTCCATACGTGTCAACGAGAATCGGCAGGACCGACGCTCGGCGCGCATCCAAGTTTTGGAGCCAGGCGTTGGCGGTCCTCTCGTAGTGCGTACCGTCCCATCGCCAGCGACGCAGCAACTTCAAATGCGTTTGGCACCGCAGCGCCAAGTCGTCGCTTGGCATCATGCCGCCTGAAAAGAAGTATCGGCTCATCCAGTCGCTCGCATCGCGCTCTTCGAACGCATAGGGGACCAGGCGATGCACGAAGACGTGCATGAAGAACTGACCGCCCGGCACGAGCCAACCGCAAATTCTCTTGAAGAGCTCGGGCCAGTTGCGCATGTGCTCGAACATCTCGACCGAAACAACCCGATCGAAACGGGTCTCGGTATCGAACGAATTCATATCGCAGGTGTGCACCTCGACGTTCTCAAGGTTGCGACGCGAGGCCTCGGCGAGAATGTATTCGCGCTGCGAAGTCGAATTGGAAACCGCGGTGATTCGGCTCGCCGGAAAGTGCGCGGCCATCCACAATGTGAGGGATCCCCAGCCGCAACCGAGCTCGAGCACGCGCATGCCGTCGCGCAGCCCGGCGCGCTCGCAGGTGGCGGCGAGCGCCGCTGCTTCTGCATCATCCAGATTCGTGACGTGCTCGGGCCAGTAGCAGGCACTGTACTTGCAATGCCGGCCCAGTACCTGGGTATAGAACGCGGCGGGAACCTCATAGTGCTGCTCGTTGGCCTTTTCGGGCACGAGCGCGACCGGCGAGCTTCGCATGTCCGATGAGAATGCCTCGAGGCGTTCTGAAGCAGCCTCAGTGTCTTCAACGCGAATTTCGGCGAGGCGCTGCCGAAGGAGCCGGCGGACCCCAGCTCGCAGCACGCTATCGGGTACGAAACCCCGTTCGGTCCAGTTCACTGACAAATTAGCGACGCCCAAGGCCATTCTCCATAGTGTGCGGGTCGGTGGTGCGGCTAGCGCGCCGCGCTGCCGAGCAGGTCCGCGATTCGCCGAAGGGCGACCGCGATATCGCTGCCCAACGGCTCCGCCTTTGCTGCAACGATGGCGTCGCGATGCCGTACCGACGCGGGGCCTCCGACGAACACCGGCACGCCGGCCTCACGGACCAGAGTGGGCAGCTCGCTCTCGAACACCGCCGGCTTTGGCTCAGCCGAGCTCGACACGATGATGGCGCTCGCTTGCGAGTGACGCGCCACATATCCAAGCTCGGTGAGCGGCATGTCCGCGCCAAGCAGCACCAGGCGAAATCCATGATCGTGGGCGGCTAGCGCGAAAAGAAGGATGCCGATCTCGTGCAGCTCGCCCGGAAGACACGCGAGGACGAGTTTCGGCCCCGTTGCGCCAAGGCCACGATGATGAAAACGTGCGCCAAGCTTGTTGCGAAGAAAGATACCGAGGAAATGTTCTTCCGCAATCGCGCCCACCGCCGTCTGCCAGCGCTCCCCCAACATGCGAAGCATCGGCACTAGCGCTTCTCGCGTGACTTGCTCCATCGGGTGAACCGACAGCAACTCGTTGTACAGCCCTTCGAGTCTGACTTCGTCGAACTGGGCAATAGCCGCAGCCATCTGCCCGCGATACCGTTCCCAGGGCCCCTTTGCACGTCCTCGCCCATCGGCCGGCGCTCGGACCGGCAGTGCATCCCGTACGCGGCCGATGGCAACACCGTTTTCGAGCATCGCGAGGATGCTGTGAATGCTGTCGATGTCGGTGCGTGTGTACACGCGATGCCCGCCGGCGGTGCGTATCGGTTTGACGAGTCCGTAGCGCCGCTCCCAGGCACGCAGCGTGATGGCGTTTACGCCTGTGAGAGTCGAAACCGTGCGAATCGGGAAGACCTCGCCGTTGAGCTCCGTGTCGCTCTTGGTAGACATTACGATGACCAAAGCCCCGTTCTTAACATGTACAAATATTATACAATAAAAAACATAAAGTAAAGAGCTTCATCATAATCTCTACACTTATTGAGTACATAAAGTCGCAATCTCCCGGATATCCTCGCAAAAATAAAAGTTGACAAAACTTGTACAGAACTTATACTTCTAAAAAAATGAAGTTGCTCATTCGGTCAAGCTGAAGGGCTCATCGGACCTTGGAGCAGCATCGGCGTAGGACTCTACTTGCGCTCAGCGACGACGGCCGTTCTGCAGCGTCGGTCGCTCTAGCGGTAGAGCTCCACGCGGAAAAGAAGAAACTATTTCGCTTCGCATTCGTCTAGAGCGTGTGCCGAGCGGTTTGCCTTTTATCGTCGGCATTACTGTTATCGATATCGTGCGGCGTGACGTGAAGTAGCGCCGCCACTTCAACAAGGAGATGAAATGTACGGCATGAAACACTCACTTCCCTCCCTCGTGGGCACGCTGTGCCTTGCGTTGCTCGGGGCGGCATGCAGCTCAGGAGACGGTGGCGGAGGTCAGGATTCTTCGCCCGCGACAACATCGGTCGCTTCCGGCGCATCAAACACACAATTACGCGCGGTCCACGCTTCCGCCGACACCGCTGCTGTCGACGTCCGAGTCAACGGGGCGAGCGCATTCCAAGGGGTCAGCTTCCGCCAGGCTTCGAGCGCTGCCGGTGTGGCGTCGGGCACCACGCGCCTTCAGATCAATCCGACCGGAACAGCCACCTCGGCCATCGATGTCTCGGTGCCGTTGGCGCAGAATCGTGACTATGTTGCGATCGCCGCCGGAAACTCTAGTGCCGGTACGCCAGCCGATCAGGCGATCGGTGCGCTACTGATCGAGGGCGAGGGCAATGCGCCGCAGGCGGGCAATGTAAAAGTCCGGGTCGTCCATGGCGCACCGGGAGTGCCCGCAGTCAACATTTATGTTACGGCTCCGGCGGATGCGCTGCCCGCGACCCCTACGGTACCGGCCCTTGCGTATCGACAAGCAGCGCCGGCGTCGGGTCAACGGGCGCTCGAGGTTGCCGGCGGCAGCTATCGCGTTCGCGTTGTCGTCCCTGGCCAAACGGCCGCGGCCTTCGATTCTGGTCCGATCACGCTCGTGGCCGGAACGGATCTGCTGCTGATAGCCATCCCGTCCAAAGATTCCGCATCGCCCATTTCGCTCCTCGCTGTACCAAAGGGCGCGAATGCCTTTGAGGTGACCGACCAGCGCGCACAGGTGCGGGTCGGTCACTTCTCCCCCAACACGCCGACAGTGGATGTCTACCTCCGAGCGCCTGGAGCGCCGCTCGATGCGGGCAATCTCGTTGCACCGGACGTGATGTTCGGAATGTCGTCGAACTTTCAGGCGGTGATGGCTGGAAACTATCGCGCCTCGGTCGCGCTCGATACGCAGTCGACGGAAGCGATCGGGCTCGATGCGGCGCTCGCCATGCGTCAGAACGTCAGCGTCTTTGCCGTCGGGCTGCTCGGCGGGGTGGGTAATCAGGCGCTTCGATTGCAGGCTTACCGCGATGACCTTACGCCGCCACCGGCGGGACGCGCGAAATTGCGCGTATTGCACCTCTCACCCGACGCGCCGGCAGTTGATGTCGTGGTGCTGGATGCAACGGGAGCGGTGGCGCTGCGTCCGGTGACCGATCTCGCGTTTCCGAATGCAACAGGGTATCTGGACCTTGCGCCGGGCACCTACCGGGTCGCCGTCGTGCCGACCGGCGGCGTGACGCCACTGTTGCCGCCACCAACAAGTCCCAGCGCCATCCTGGGTGTCAGTCTCACGCTGCTGGCGGGCGATGTCACGACGGCCCTTGCCGTCGGCTGCCTCAATGTGGCAACCGGTCCCTGCGCAGGCGGCGGTCACTTCCAAATCATTGCTCTCGAAGATAACTGAAAACCCCACCCTACTGGAGAATCACATGAGCCACACTCTTTCAATGATGCGTCGACGCTTGCTCTCTTTCGTTCTATTGGCCGGGGCGACTGCGTCGCTTGGACTCGCTTCGGCGCCCGTTCACGCCGCGCCCACGGTACGACTCGCTGGTAACGTCACGGTGGTCGCACTGAGCTCGGATTTTGCTGGCGCGCTCACGGCGCTTGGCTTGACCGCGGATTCGCTTGGTCTGTCCGCGCTCGTCGATGGGCGTGCGTACTTTCCGATCTCGTCCGGAGCGGTCGATGCTGCAAGCGCACGGGGTGAGATCAATCACCTCGGTGGACTGATCCTGGATTGCTGTTACATCGCGATAACGGCGGGCAAGTCAGCGCCCGCCACACGTGCTTATTCCAGCCCTCTGCTGGCGCTAGCGCAGTTACGGCTTCCTCGCGCGGGCATAGCGTTCCAGGGTTAGCTTGCGCGCGACGGCGTGATTGACCATAGGAGGCGGATAGTCGCGGCCAACGACACAGCCGGACGCCTCCTGATCGATCGGCCTCAGTAGCCACGGGGCGTGAATCTGCTCTGTCGGTACGCGCTCGAGCTCGGGCACATAGCGGCGAATGAACTTGCCTTCGGGATCGAATCGCTCGGACTGCGACAGGGGATTGAAGATGCGGAAGTATGGCTGTGCATCGCAGCCGGTGGACGCGGCCCACTGCCAGCCGCCGTTGTTTGCCGCCAGATCGTGGTCGATGAGCTGGGTTGCGAAATAGCGCTCACCCCAGCGCCAGTCGATACCGAGGTCCTTGGTCAGAAACGAGGCGACGATCATGCGAAGGCGGTTGTGCATGTACCCGGTCTGATTGAGTTGGCGCATGGCCGCGTCGACGATCGGATAGCCGGTGCGGCCTTCGCACCAGGCTGAAAAATTTGTTTCGTTGTTCTCCCACACGAGGCGGTCGTACTCGGGCCGAAAAGCACTATGGACCACACGAGGATGTTGCGCCAGGATCATGAAATAGAAGTCGCGCCAGATCAGCTCCGTGAGCCATGTGCGCGCACCGTCGGTCCGGCGCGCAAGCGCGGTGCGAGCGAGGCTGCGGATCGAAATGGTCCCGAAGCGCAGATGCACGGAGAGATAAGACGGGCCTTTCACTGCAGGGTAGTCGCGTCGCTCGTGGTAGGCGTCGATGCGCCGGTTGAAGTCCTTGAACAGCGCCTGCGCACCCGAGGCACCCGTACGTACGCCGACCGCCGCGATGCCCGCCGATTCGAACCCGATCTCGCGCAACGCCGGAAGTCCCGGTGTCTGAGGCGGGCACAGATGCTTTGCGAATCGCTTGACCGGAAGACTCGCCACATCGGGCGAGCGGAGCTTCGCGAGCCAAGCGTTCTTGTAGGCAGTGAAGACGGAGAAGGGTTTTCCGGCCTGCGTGAGCACCTCGTCGCGCTCGAACACCACCTGGTCCTTGGTGGAGCGAAATGCAATCCCGATCTGCTGCAATCGCGAGCGCGCGTCGTCGTCGCGTTTGATCGCGGCAGGCTCGTAGTCGGAATTGGCATAGACCACGCTTGCCTCGAGCGTCGGGGCGAGCCGCGCGATCTCCTCGGGCGCCCGCCCGTGAGCGACGATCAAACCACCGCCGTGCGAACGCAAAGCCGCGTCGAGCTCCAGCAGCGATCCATGTATGAATTCCACTCGACGATGGGCCCGCGTCGGCAGCGCCGCGAGGATGTCCGTGTCGAACACGAAGACGCAGTACACGCGGGCATGAGATCGCAGGGCGAGGCTGAGCGCCGCGTGGTCGTCCATCCTGAGATCACGGCGAAACCAGACGAGGGCCGTGTCGATGCGCTTTGATATCACTTTGGGCCTTTCGGGTCGGCGACGGTCGCAAGCGTACCCCGTCGATCGATATGAACGCATTGCGCTGTCCCGTGTTTTGCGCTTGCAGCGCCAGAGAGCGTCGCGCGGCCTCGCAATGGTGCATGACCCGATTACTCGTGTTTTGATGAAATGGAGATTTCAATTGCGCGCTACGACTGCTCTGGTGATGGCCCTGACGCTCTTGAGCGGTTGCGCGTCTTTTCCGCAGCCAACCACTGATCGTTCGACTCCAGAGGGTCGCGCTCTGCTCGAAGATGCCGCTCGCGCACACGGCTGGGAGGCCTATCGGCGCATCACCGATATCAGCGTGCGTTATGACGGCGAGTGGCGCTCGATGGTGGCGCGCTTGCAGCCGATTCTGGTCGACAGCCAGTTTCGCGGAAACTCGGAGGAACGCATGATCCGCGCGAGCCGTGAGATCGGACAGGCGCACAGGGGTCCGGGCGGGACGAAGCAAGTCGCCCGAGCGCCGAACGCCGTTTTGGTCTGGTACAACGATACACCCGAGCCCGACGAGGAGAAGCGTGCCGCCGCGGCACTGGTGGCTGACGGCTATCGTTTGTTCCTGCTTGGTCCGCTCTATTTGCTCGAGCGGGATGCGATCGTCGAACATGCCGGGAGCGACGTTGTCGGCGGCATCGAGTGCGACAAACTCTTTGCGCGACTGCGACCGGGCTTGGGCAACGCGTCCGAGGAACGGGTCATGCTCTGGATCGACAAGAAAGATCGGCTGACGCGGCGTATATGGATCTCGGCCGGTGGCCTGCCGACCACGCAAGGCGTAATCGCCGAGATCGATCTACTCGATTATCGTAACCTCGGCGACGTGTACTGGCCGACGGGATTTGTTGAGCGTCTCAAGCGCCCGTTTCCGCTCGAAGTCCATCGCTGGCATGTAGTCGGACTCGACCTCGACCGAGGATTTTCATCTGCCGACATCTCGGGCCCATCCTTCCTTGGTGCCGCAGCTAAGTCCGCCGCTCCGTTACCAGCCCTGCGCGGAGCACGCCAAGAGGTCATGCGTGATCTCGGGCGTGTCGCGAAGCCCGTGTCCGGCATAAGCCCCCAATAACGGGATGAAGTTTCATTTCAAGGAACGAGAGCGAGCGCCAATGTCACCACAAGCCCTTGCTGGGTTCGCCCAGTTGCACGCTAGACCATCACAGGGTGGCCGTACTGCACCCTCGATGCATCTCACTGACCACGATTCAGAACTCGTTCGTCTTGCCCAGCAAGGCAATGAGCACGCTTTTGAAGCGCTGGTTGTGAAGTATCAGCGTCGCATCGCTCGGCATGTGGCTCGCTACGTGAAGCGTATGAGCGACGTGGAAGACGTGATGCAGGAGGTATTCATCAAGGCCTACCGTGGCATCGGTTCCTTCAAGGGCGAGAGCGCGTTCTACACGTGGCTCTGCCGGATCGCGACGAACACCGCTCTCAGTTTCGTGACCCGTCAATCAAAAGTAGTGGTTCTGCAGGAAGACATTGCGCCGACGCAGGCCGGGGAATCGACCGACCTTCGCGGCAGCGACCACTACGACCCGGAGCGGTTATTGCGCGTGAAGCAAATCTCCGAGAGCGTGCAGCGCGCTATGACGCGCCTTCATCCCGATTTCGCGCGGGCCTTAAATCTGTACGCGGTCGAAGGCAAGCAATACAAAGAGATCGCTCAGATGCTGCACGTGCCTATCGGTACCGTTCGCACGCGCATCTTCCGGGCACGCGATTTCATCGCACGGCGACTCGAGCCGGGCGTCTGGCCCCGTTCCCGATCCATGATGTAGTCATGCTGCTCGATGGCTCCCGGGCTCTGCGAGCAGCTCGCTTGCCAATTGGTCGAACCGGTCGGGGCGGTGGTCACTGTTGAATCGGATTAGTTGTCGGCGTTTCTCTTTTGCATGCTGTACCGAGTTTCTCGATTGTCTGGCTTGTAAGTGGGTAGTTGCCCATCAAGAAACTTGAACTTGCCCGTGCGCGCTGGGTCTCTAATTCGAGGCGTACAACGGTTGGCCAATTAGCTAACTCGCCGCAACCACGTCATCCATCCAAGGCACCCAGAAACTAAGCCATGAATGCACCCGAACGCTTGTTTTTGCCCGACATCCAGGCGTCACCCGACGATCGATCAATCGCGATCGATCGCGTCGGTGTCAAAGGTATCCGCTACCCATTAACTGTCGCTCGTCGAGATGCCGCGACGCAATCGAGCGTCGCAACGGTCGCGATGTACGTCGCGCTGCCCAGCCACACCAAGGGCACGCATATGTCGCGCTTCCTCGAGTTGCTCGAGTCCATGCGGGATCCCCTCGCCGGCGATACCTTGGCGGAACTTATGCATCGGATGCTCGCGCGGTTAGAGGCCGACGCCGGGTACGTTGAGATACGCATTCCGTACTTTCTCAGCAAGCGCGCACCGGTGTCGGGTGTTGAAAGCCTGATGGACTACGATGTCATTTACAAGTCTGAAGTGCTGGATGGTCGAGGCACGTTCGGTCTCGAAGTCGTCGTGCCGGTCACGAGCCTATGTCCGTGCTCCAAGGAGATCTCTGCGTACGGCGCGCACAATCAGCGCTCCCATGTGACGATTGCAGTAACCCTCGACGACGCGATGGCGCCGGAAGAGCTGATCGCAATCGCCGAGCGCGAAGCCTCGTGCGAGCTCTATGGGCTGCTCAAGCGTCCCGACGAAAAGTACGTTACCGAACGCGCCTACGACAACCCGAAATTTGTCGAGGACCTCGTGCGCGACGTCGCAATCGCGCTTGAGCGCGATCCTCGGATCTGTGCGTACCGCGTCGAGAGTGAGAACTTCGAGTCTATTCACAACCACTCGGCGTACGCATGCATTGAGCGGGACAAGCGGACCGACCCGGCGTGATGGCAAAGGCGAGCGAAATCGCGTGGATCAAATGTCGCGGCTCATGCGGTGCAAACGCAACCGGGCACGCATTGCGATGCTTTCTGGCGATCATCGCTGCGATCACGCTGGTCGGTTGCGCCGCTTCGCGCCCCACCACGATCCCGATGAAAACGTTGTTTGATGTGGCGCCGGCGACCGGCGGGTCGAAAGCACTGCTGGTGATCATGCCTGGAATCCAGGATGTCCCCGGGGATTTGGTGCGTCATGGCTTTATTCGTGCCGTTCGTGAGCGGGGAATCGCCGCCGACATCGTTATTGCCGATGCGCACTTTGGCTACTTTCTAGATCGCTCGTTCGAAGAGCGGCTACGCTCGGACGTAATCGAGCCTGCGCGGGCACGGGGGTATGCATCGATCTGGTTGTCCGGCGTCTCTTTGGGCGGATTCGCGTCTCTTCTATATGCGAGCCGCAACCCGCTCGACGTCGATGGCCTCATCACCGTGGCGCCGCTCATTGCCCGGGAGGGCGTGGCCTCCGAGATTTTGTCAGCTGGCGGACTCACCTATTGGACCCCGCCGCAGACGTTCGAAATACCCGACTTCGGGCGCGGGTTACCCGCGTGGTTGAAGGGCTACGGGGAGGCGGCCACCCCGCGTCCGCAGCTTTATCTCGGATTCGGTGCGAGGGACCATTTCGCACCGATCAATGCCGCGTTGGGCGATCTGCTGCCGGAGGGACAGCGCTTCGTCGCGCCGGGTGGTCACACGTGGACACAGTGGGTCACGCTCTGGGAGGAGATGCTGGATCGAGTGCCCCTCCCGAGAATCGGCGCGCGAGCCGACTCAGTTGCTCAATTGACGCGAGCGCCCTGAGCGCCGCAGGGATGTTGTTGGAGTCGAGGCCGTCGGATCTGGCGCATCAGGATCGCGTTGCACGCGATAGCAGACACTAAGCCGCGAAGCTCGACATATGGAACTGTGCGTGGAGGCATTCAGCTATTTGCAGCGCGAGCAGGGGTTTCGGCTGCGGGGACGCAAGGCAAAGACATGCAACTTTCGGCGGTTTTCTGCGTCAATCCAAACGGATACCCTGCGAGTGGACCGGACAGAGCAGCGATGGCGCAATCCTTGGATGTGAACGGCGGGCGTGTCGTGAAGCCGCTGGATCGGCGGCGCGTTGCAGTGGTTGGATGCGGCATGGGCGGACTTGTATGCGCGCGCGAGTAACGCCTTCATGGCTTCGAACCAACCGTCTTCGAGACGGCAAATCGTCGCGGAGGGCGATGCAGTTCGCGCATGACCTCGGCCGGCTTGTTCGACGATGGAGCGCAGTCCTTCAGTGAGCATGCGGGCCGTTCGATTACACCGACGTCTCTGGCAGCGCACTTCTGGCGCCATGGCGTCGTAGCGACGCGGGCGGTGACTCCCCGTGGTTCACTGTGCCTCTGGGACTGTGAATGCCGGATCGGCGTTTGCGGCGATCGTGTCGTTGCAAGCCGACTTGAGCTCGTCCGACGCAGCGGCGTTGATCTGGCGCGGGCGATTGCCGGCAGCATGCTGCAGTCCAGTCGGCACATCGTCATGCCTTGGCCGAAAATCGTCGCGCGGAATGGGTCCTCTTTGGCCATCCAGCAAGCCGAAGCTGCGGCATGTCGCGAATCGGAATGATGCGTGACCTTCTAGAACTGGCGATGCTCATTGACGCGTCCGGGATTGTGCTTCCATCGCTACCTGCGCACGGACAAGCACTCGCCGAATGGTCGAGGCGGTGGGAACGATGATCACGCGGGTGAAGTCATTGTCGAAGCGAAGGTTCGATGTCGTGATTGTCGGCGCCGG
>JANMUI010001015.1:0-14030 GCA_031391405.1 Betaproteobacteria bacterium | reverse complement strand
GGAATTCTTATGTCGAGTTTGATCCGGTCTGGTTCAATCCAGGGCGCACTCGCACCGCTGATCGCATTGTTCATCGCGGCCGGGGCGTGGGCGCAGCAGCCGCCGGCTCCACCGGCCGGCTCCACATCGCTGGACCAGGCCGTCCGCCAGCAATCGCAGCCGGGCAACAATGCGCCGGTGTGGCGCGACGTTCGCTCCGAGAAGGAGCACTACACGACTGCCCGCGGCCCGGAAGCAGGCGTCCTCGTCCAATCGGGCGGTGAAACATGGCGTGCATGGCGGAACTACTATGTGGTGCGATACGGCGGATGGGCGCTGTCCGCGATGGTGATCGTGATTGCGCTCTTCTATTGGCGCAAAGGCACCATGCAACTTCACGGCGCGCCGACCGGCCGCAAGATCCAGCGCTTCAAGAACCATGAACGGGTGCTGCACTGGAGCACGGCAATCAGCTTTGTCGTCCTCGCGCTATCGGGCCTCACGATGCTGTTCGGTAAATACATCCTCCTGCCGATCATCGGGCCCACGTTGTTCTCCTGGCTCGCCCAATTGGGTAAGAATCTGCACAACTTTATCGGCCCGGTGTTCCTGGTCTGCGCGGTGATGCTCTTCATCACTTTCGTCAAGAACAACATTCCACGGCCTGAAGACTGGGTCTGGGTACGCAAGTTCGGTGGATTGTTTTCCGGTGAGCATGTTTCGGCGCATCGGTTCAACGCGGGCGAGAAGGCTTGGTTCTGGCTCGGTCTCACCGCGTTGGGAATCATCGTCGGTGTGAGCGGTCTGGTGCTCGACTTCCCGAACTTCATGCAGACGCGCGCGACGATGCAGTTCTATCACCTCGTCCATGTCATTGGTGCCCTGGTTTTCATGATCGCTTTCCTTGGGCACCTGTACATGGGCACGATCGGCGTGGCCGGTGCGTACCAGGCCATGCGCACCGGCTATGTCGATGAGCAGTGGATGAAAGAGCACCACGACCTCTTGTACAACGACATCAAGTCGGGAAAGGTGCAGGCCGAACCGGCTCCAGGTAGCGCAGCCCCGACCGCGCCGCAAATTCAGCACTGAGGAGACATCGTATGAAAGGCATCGGGATTCTCGGGGGCATCGCACTGGTTGCACTCGCGGCAACGGTGGGCGCGAAACTCCCTACTCCGCCATTGACCGACGAGCAGAAAGGCAAAGCGGAAGAGGCGAAGGCCAAGGCGGCGCATGCCGGGCAAGTTGATAATTTCAAGCTGTGTGCTTCCATGGACAAGGTTGCAGCGCGCTACGCGGTCGAAATGAAAACCAAGGGCAAGGAATTCAAGCCGACCGAGACCAAGCCTTGCGCCGACCCCGGCCCATTCCAGGCGGCGACGCGGTAGACTTCCCGAAATTCACAAGGGGGACGTCGACATGAAGCACACGAAGTTGCTGGTTATCGGATTGGCGGTTCTCGGGAGCGTCGGCTGTGCCGGAATGGGTGGCGGTGGGCAGACCGCGGTTGCCAATCTCGAGGCGACGAAAGGCAATGCAACGACCGGCAAGGTAACGTTCTCGCAAATCGGCAGTCGCGTGGTCGTGACGGCCGAGATCAGCAATCTCAAACCGAATGCCGAGCATGGCTTTCATGTTCACGACAAGGGTGATTGCTCGTCGGGCGATGGCATGAGCGCAGCGGGCCATTTCAATCCGCTCAGCAAACCGCATGGCAACCACACGAGCGCTGAACGCCACGCGGGCGATATGCCGAATATCAAGGCCGATGCGAACGGGCGCGCAAGCTACCGTGCCGAGCTCGATGTCATTACCGTTGCTGACGGCCCGACCTCCATAGTCGGTCGTGGCCTCATCGTCCATCGCGATCCGGATGATTACACGTCACAGCCGGTTGGCAATGCCGGTCCTCGCCTGGCCTGCGCTGTGATCCAGCGCGGCTGATCGGATCCGGAGCGCAGGGGGAATCGATCGGGGCGCACAGGTGTTGCTGCGCCACCGCGGTTTTTTCTCCGTCGAACTGTTGAACTGTCGTAATGGCCGCGATCGGAAGCTGGGCGAAATGGGTCGCCCGCGCCCAACTCCTGAAACGCGACGCCATCGCGCTCTATATCGCCGCACGCGATCCACGCACGCCACTTGCCGCAAAGTTGCTGGCATTGGCGATCGTCGCCTATGCGGTCAGCCCGATCGATCTGATCCCAGACTTCATTCCGGTGCTGGGCTATCTCGATGAGCTCATTCTGCTGCCGATTGCAGTTTCTTTCGCGATCCGGATGATTCCCGAGGCGGTGATGGTCGAGGCACGCGCAAAGGCAACGCACTTCAGCGCGCGCGGGAAGCGCATCGGGTTCCTTGGGGCAGCCGTAATCCTGATCGTGTGGATCGCCGTGGTGTGGTTCCTCGGTACGTGGCTATATGGATTCTTCGCGGGGTAGCAGCATCTACGGGATTCGCAAGGTCACCCTCATCGGATGATGGTCCGAAGAATCTACTTCAATGACCCGGGCATTGATGACATCGAGCCCACGCACGAAAACATAGTCGACCTGTTTGCCGAGGAATCGCCTGCGTGAATCGCTAGCGAGTCGAACCTCTTTCAACCCGATGCTGCCGGCCAGCGTTTCAAGGACAGCCTTTCGCCCGGCGGTCCAGGTATTGAGGTCACCTGCGAACACAATCGGCCCCTGGTGGTCGGCAAGCTCCGCGACGACATCCGCGAGTTGCGCCCGGTAAGCACCTTGCGAAAGCGCGAAATTGATCGAGTGGATATTGGCAACCGCCAACGTATCGTCGCGCCCGCGCAATCGATAGCGCGACACGATCGCCGATTTCGGTAATCTCAATAGTGGTTCACGTTGTCGGAGAACGCAGGCCGACGCCGGCGGCACCACCGACGCCGTCATCACGCCCGTATCGCGACCGGCGAGACCGAACGCACTGGCGAGCATCCATTGGTGACCGGACGCCTCGAGGATGTTGGTGATCGCGGGTTCGAAATGCACTTCCTGCAGCAGCACGAGTGCGTGACTCGCGACGAACAGCGAAAGATCGCTGTCCCAGCCCGCGTCCGCGTTCTTGTGGATGTTCCAGGTGATGAGCGGGATCGCGTCCGGGTCGAGGGCAGGGCCGTCTTCAGTCGGCCCGGGTGGATGCGATCCGGCGCATGGAGCGAGGACCTCGATTGCCCCACGGGCCCGGTCGAGGACGATTGCGCGGCCCGCAACATGGAGATTGACGCAACCGGTAGCAGCGAGTGCCAAGAGCGCAAGGGTAAACAGGAGCGCCGGCAGGCTTGCCGTGTGATGGGGCCAATTCAGGGAACGAAAGCGCATCGGTGGCGGAGAATACGCGGCAACGCCACTTCCCGCGACTATTCAACTGCGCATGCGATGCAACCGGTCTTGGGAATTTTCCGGAAGCTTTGGTACACTCGCGGGTTCCTCGCAACGGCAGCCCGCTCGGTACAGTGGCGCCTACGGCTGCGAGCCATGGTGCAGCGCCTGATGCAATAGCCGGAACGACAAGCATGTACGCGGCGTTGTGCGAATCAAAGCGTCCGTAGCTCAGTTGGATAGAGCACCGGCCTACGAAGCCGGGGGTCGGGGGTTCGAGTCCCTCCGGGCGCGCCAGAGAATTGAACACTTAGCGGCTTCGGGCCGCTTTTGTTTTGCGCAGGTCGCGGTTGCGCCCGCTTTGCCGTCCCGTGTTGTCCATCGTCCCGTCCGGTGTCCGGAGCCCCAACATGCCCGAAGGTATCCCGCTCGCCCTCGCTGCGATGGTCCTCTTCGGGTTTGGCGATCTCGTCTACAAGCGGGTGGCGCAAGCCGGCATTCCGGCGCATCGCTTCATGATGGCGCAGACGTGGTTCTTCGCCGCCTGCACCGGATCTTATGGACTCATCACAGATTCGCTGCACTACTCCCCCGCGGTGCTTTGGGCGCCGGTCGCAGGCGTTTTCGCGTTCGGCGGCTTCTATCTGTTCGCGCTCAGTCTCGCCAGGGGTTCGGTCAGCGTCAACGCGCCTGTCTTTCGCTTGAGCTTCGTCGTCACCGCGACGCTTGCCGTGTTGATCCTGGGCGAATCGGTCACCGCAATCAAGCTTCTTGGCATCGCCCTCGCGCTTGCAGCGGTCTGGATGCTCGTCGGCGGCGCGAACGCGGCGGCGTTCCGTACGGCCAAGCGCGATTCGCTCACCTACGTCCTCATTGCGACCGCGGCCGTCGGGGTCGCGAACCTGATGTACAAGATCGCGATGAGCCAAGGTGCGCAGCCGGCGACCCTGCTCTTCGTGCAGGCCCTTTGCGTTGCGGCCCTGTCGATGGGCGTGACGATGAAACGCGACGGCTCGATCCGCCCGGATGCGCGGACCTTGCGATTCTCCGCGACGTCAGGGTTGCTGCTCGGCGCCGCGTTCATTCTTTTGCTGATGAGCCTGCAGCACGGCGCGGCGAGCGTCATGGTGCCGATCGCCCAGATGGGCTTTGTCGTGACTGCACTTGCCGGGTTCGTGTTCCTGCGCGAGCCGTTCACCGCGCGAACTGCTGTCGGGCTCCTGTTTGCCCTTGCCGCGCTTGCGAGCCTCGCCATGAGCGGATAATCTGGCAGGGGAGACAATCATGTTTGGAAATCGCATCGTGCATGCAATCGTCGTGGCACTCGGCCTCGCGCTCTGCTTCGCCGGCGGCGTTCACGCGCAATCCTATCCAACCAAACCCATCAAGCTCATTCTCCCGAATTCGACCGGGTCCCCGGTCGACGCGCTCGCCCGGGTGGTTGCGCAGCACATGCAATCCCGGCTCGGCCAGACCGTGCTCGTGGAAAATCGGCCGGGGGCGGGCCAGTCGATCGGTACGAAGGCCGTCGCGATCGCCGAACCCGATGGCTACACGCTGTTGATGCTCAACACTGGGCATTTCTTCGGCCTCACGCCGAATGCAGGCTATGACCCGCAGAAGAGCTTCACGCCCGTGGCGACCATCTCCGAGTGGAACCACGTACTCGTCGTGCGACCGGCATTTCCGGCGAAGACCGTGCGCGAATTGATTGACTACGCGAAGGCCAATCCGGGCAAGACGACATTCGGTTTTGGTGCCGTGACCACGCCACAGATCCTTGGCGAGACGCTCAAGAACGCAACGGGTGCGGATATCGCAAGCGTTCCCTATCGAGGCGGCGCGCAAGCTGTCGTCGATATGATGGGCGGACGCATTGACATGAATTTCGGTACCACGGCGACCCTGCTGCCTTTGATCCAGCAGCAAAAGGTGAGGGCGCTTGCCTTCACCGGCCCAAAACGTAGCCCTGACCTTCCGGACGTCCCCACGATGATCGAAAGCGGATTCCCACAGCTCGCATTCAATCCGGATGTTTGGACCGCCATCGCCGCGCCCGCCGGGACGCCCGTGGCGGTAATCGACAGACTCCGCACCGTGGTCAACGAATCCCTGGCTGCCCCCGAGCTCAAAGCGAGCTTCGTGAAATTCGGCTTCGACATTCTGATCAAGCCCTTTGCGGAGCTCGAGTCGTTCATCGCCGCCGAGGCGCAGAAGTGGCCGCCCATCGTGAAGGCGGCGGGCCTGACGCCGGAATAGCCTTCATGCGACGCTTCAGAAGCCGCACCCACGAAGGGCATGACCATCTGGTGGATTGCACGATGATCCGCGATCCGCGATCCGCGACTGCCCCGCCTATTCCGGCTTGATCCCGGCGTCTGCGACCTTGCGGCCCCACACCTCGAGTTGGCGCTTCACCAATGCCGCGAAGGTTGCGGCGTCGGAGGGCGTCGGTTCGGCGCCGGCGGAAGTAATCTTGTCACGCAGCGCCGGCTTGGCCATCACCTGTTGCAGGGTTGCGGACAATTTGTCGGCGATGTCTTTCGGAAGATTCGCGGGACCGAAGAGCCCTGTCCACGCCGCAAGGTCAAAATCGCGCAGCCCCAAGGTCTCCTCGATGGTCGGTAGATTCGGCGCGAGCGCGGAACGCTTCGCGGTCGTTACCGCAAGTGCATGCAGGCGGCCGGAATTCAGGTGCGGCCGCGCCGAGGCGAGGTCGACCACCAGGAAGTGCACCTGCCCACCGATCACGTCACGCAGCGCATCGGGGCTGCTCTTGTACGGAATGCCGATGGCTTCAAGCTTCTCCAGCCGGTTGAGTGCTTCGGCGGGAATCTGCACGGCGGGTGTGCCATAGGCGAAGTTGATCTTTCCTTTGTTGGCACGCGCGTACGCGACGAATTCCTGGGGCGTACGGGCCGGCACATCGGCATTCACCGCCAGGATGAACGGGAACGCTGCCAGTCCGCCGATCGGTGTGAAGTCGGCGATCGGATCGTAGGCGAGGTTCTTGACGATATGCGGATTGACCGAATGCGAAGAGTTGGAGGTGAGGAACAGCGTGTACCCGTCGGCGGGTGATTTCGCCACCGCGTTCGCTGCAATCTGCGCTCCCGCGCCCGGACGGTTGTCGACTACAAACGGCTGGTTCAGCGCAATGCGCATTTCATCCGCGACCATGCGTGCCAGGATGTCGGTCCCGCTGCCCGGACCAAAGCCGATGATGATCCGCACCGGCTTGTTGGGGTAAGCATCCTGCGCATGCGGTGCGCCGGCGGCGAACGCCATGCCGGACACCAACAGCAGCAAGCCGCGCACCAAACCGCTCCTCGCCCAATGTGAAACACGCCAGATTGATCGATCGTGCGTTTCGATAGCCACGTTGAGCCCGCTCATTGCGGCGCTCGCCCGCGAAACACCGGCGGCCGCTTTTCCATGAAGGCGCGTGGCCCTTCCTTGGCGTCATCCATCGCCGCGTTCTCCTTGGTACATTGGGTTTCGATCGCGAACGCCTCCTCGAGCGGGCGCCCGCTCGAGCGTACCATCACCTCTTTCGTCTTTTCCAGTGCGACCGGCGCGCCAAGACACACCCGCTTCGCAAGATCGAGCGCGGTCGCCATCACTTCGTACGCCGGCACAACGCGATTGACCAGCCCCATCGCGAGCGCCTGCTGCGCCGTCACCGCTTCGCCGAGCAACAAAAGCTCCATGGCATGCGCCCACGGCACCTGGCGCCCGAGGCGCACCAACGAGCCGCCGCTCGCAATCAGGCCGCGGCGCACTTCGGTGACACCGATGGTGGCTTCGCTCGACATCACGCGCAAGTCCATGCTCATCACGAACTCGGCGCCGCCGGCGAGTGCATGCCCATTGATGGCTGCGATCACCGGTTTGAAAAAGCTCGCGTTGCGCAGCAGTGCCGCACCGAGTTGCTTGCGATCGGCGGCAAAGCGCTCCTCCCATTCGCCCTGCGGCACGCGCGTGCGCATCATCAATGGTATGAGGCTGCCCAGATCACCGCCGGCCGAGAACGCCTTGTCACCCGCGCCGGTCACAACGATGACGCGAGTGGCATGATCGCGCGCGATCTCATCCCAGAAGGCAGCCAATCGCACGACCATTTCCGGCGACATGGCGTTGCGTTTTTCCGGGCGGTTGAGGGTGACGACAGCGATGCCATCGTTTTGCTCCACGAGCAGATGGGACATGACGATTACTCTCCTTGATTGGGCTGCTGCTTCGCCGACGGGCCTGCAGCAGCGAGTCTGCCACGCGCTTGCGAAGCGCTGCGCTCCACTTCACCCGGCGAGAACCGCGATCGATCAAGTTCTGCGCTTCGTTCCTGCTCCGCCTTGATCCCTGCCTCCCGAATAACGTTTCCCCATTTCACGAGATCGGTACGGATCAGCGCGGCAAATTCCTCGGGCGTTGTGCCGTGCGCGGCGGTGCCCATCGTTGCATAGCGATCGCGCACCGCTTTCTCTCCCAACGCTGCCACGATCTCGCGCTGCAAGCGATCGATGATCGCACGGGGTGTGCCGGTTCGCGCGCCGAGTCGATCGGCAACTCCGCTTAACGGTGGTGTGCAGGTGAGTCGAGCCCGATGATGAGCCGGTTCGCGGTCGCGTGCAAATCGGCTCGTCGACGCTGCAGAAACAGGCGCGGCAATCGCCGAGCAGCAACCCGGAAGAACGCAGTACCATCCCGGTGATGACGCTGGCAACCCTTGTGATTGAATGGCGAGGCTTGCTCCGCGATATCACTGCACCATGAAACGCTTGCAATCCGACGAGGGCACACCTCGCCGCCCCTTGCTCACGCGCGCCCCATCGTGTCATGCACCACGCCACAAATCCCTTTGAGGAGGAATTCGAGTGAAACGCAATTGGACTCTATTGGCTGTCACGTTGGCCGTCACGTTGGCCGCCGCCGCATTGACCGCCACCGCATTGACCGCCACCGCCGCGTTCGCCCAACAGCGTTTGTTCTTCGGCATCGCCACTGGTGGCACCGGCGGCACGTACTACCCACTAGGCGGAATGCTCGCGCAGTTGATCTCGAACAAGGCCACGGTGGATGGCAAAAAGATCAGCGCCACCGCCGAGGCCGCTGGGGCCTCTGTTGGCACTGCGAAATTGCTTGGCAACAAGGAGATCGAGTCGGCGTTCGTCGCTGCCGATATCCTGGATGCTGCCTACAATGGTGCAGGCCAGTTTGCCGGCGCGCCGATCAAGAACCTGCGGGCCCTCGGCGCGCTGTATCCGGAGACCGTCCAGCTCATCACCCGCGCCGACTTCAACATCAACAGCGTGCGCGACCTCAAGGGCAAGAGCGTGTCCTCCGGCGCGCCGGGCTCCGGCCAATACCAGTTGCTCACCGACCTGCTCAAGGTGCACGGTATGAGCCGCGCCGACGTGAAGGAAGACCTGTCGTCATTTACCCAAGCGGTGGACAAGATCAAGGACGGCAACCTGCACGCTACGCTTATCACCGCCGGTGTGCCCACCGCCGCGGTGACCGACTTCGCGCAGAGCCACGCGCTGAAGGTGATTGCACTCGCGGGACCGGAAATCGCCGAGCTGCGGAAGCAACAACCCTATTACACCAGCGTGCCACTGCCGGCCAATACCTACAAGGGGCAGACGAGTGCTGTGGACACGCTCGCGGTCATGGCGGTGTGGGTCGCGCATGACGGTGTGCCCGATGCCATGGCCTACGAGGTGACCAGGGCGCTGTACGAAAACACGGCCATCATGGGGCAGGTGCATGTGCAGGGCAAGAACATCAGCTTGAGCACCGCACTCGGGGTGGGAACCGCGCCCATGCATCCGGGTGCAGCGAAGTACTTCAAGGAAAAAGGCGTCCTGAAGTGAAGGCGTTGCAGCACGCAGTCGCGCTGGCCTGCGTGCTGCTCGCTCCGGCAGCCGCTGGCTGCGAGCTCGTGCTGAGTGAGCATCGCAGCGAGCGCGTTTTGAAGCGTGTGCCACTCGATGGGGCGAGCGTGCGCATCGCGTTCGAACATTCGGTACTCGGCACGACAGTGATCGACCGCTATGTGTTTCGCCCGCAAGCCGTGCTGGTGGAAGAGCGCTTTGAGGGCTCAGGCTACGGTTTGCCGCATGCCGCAGCGCCGGGCGAGCGGCTGACCTACGACGCGTATGGGTCCCGCCTTGAGCTCGAACGGCTGGTGCATCCGCTCGTGGTGCGTCCTTTGCCTGCGCAGCGCATGCGATTGCTGTTGGCTGCGGGGCCGATGCTATTGGCTGACTTCACGACGATGGCGATTGAGTTGCGGGCCGATGGGTGCTCGTTCGCAGCGGAGCGGTCATCCCGGCATTCGCCGGAATGACATGCGGGCGAGGGCGCATACCACGTGAGCACCGTCACCCAGGACGAAGTCGACCGGCTCATCGAGCAGTTCGATCCCGAATCGAGCTTTCGGCGGTTGGTGGGCGTAACGGCCGGCATCGTGACGGTGATCGCGGTCGCATTGTCAAGCTGGCATTACTACACCGCAGGCTTCGGGTTGCACAACGAAATCGCGCATCGGGCGATCCACTTGACGGTCGTGTTGGGCCTGTGTTTTCTCGTCTTTCCGCGCCAGAAGCGCCTGGGTGGACCTTGGGAATGGATCGTCTCGACCGGCCTCGCACTGTTCTACCTGGTGCTCGGTTGGAGCCTTGTCCAATCGGTGGGCGCCGGCGTTCCGATTGCCGCGAAGGCCGCGTTCGGCGTTGTGTTGCTGGCGATCGCCGCGTTGTCACTGCCGCTCAAGGCCTACGACGGCAGCCACACCACGATTCCAGTGCGCGACTGGATCTTCGCCGCACTCGCCGCCGGCTTTTCGCTCTACCTCCTGCTGTTCTTCGACGACATCTTCATCCAGCGCCCGGGCGACCACTCGCCGCTCGATCTGATGATCGGCGTGATCGCGATCGCGATGACGATCGAAGCGACACGCCGCACCATGGGCATTTTCCTGCCGCTGCTTGCAGTGGCCACCGTGCTATATGGCGTGTTCGGCCCGTATCTGCCGGGGGACCTCGCGCACCGCGGTTACAGCGTGGCGCGCGTCGTGGCGTATTTGTACAAGGGCACCGAAGGCATCTACGGCATTGCGGTGGGCGTGGTCGCGACCTTCGTCTTTCATTACGTATTGTTCGGTGTCATGGCCCAACTGACCGGCCTCGCGCAATTGTTCGTGAATCTCGCCACCATCGCTGCCGGCCGTTTTTCCGGCGGGCCGGCCAAGGTTTGTGTCGTGACCGCGGGTCTGTTCGGCATGATTTCCGGCTCGGCGATCGCCAACACGGTGACCACCGGCGTGATGACGATCCCTTTGATGAAAAAGGTGGGCTTCACGCCGCGCTTCGCCGGTGCGGTGGAAGCCTCGGCGGCCTGCGGCGGACAGGTTACCCCGCCGATCATGGGCGCGGCCGCATTCATCATGGCCGAGACGCTCGGCATTCCGTATAACCAGTTGATCCTGGTGGCCATCGTTCCGGCGGCGCTGCATTACCTCGCGATTCTGTGGATGGTCCACCTGGAGGCCAAGCGCCTGAAGCTCGCCGGCATGGCGGCCGATGACATCCCATCGATCGGCTTCGTGCTGCGCAGCTCGTGGCATCTCTTCATCCCGCTCGTTGCGATGGTGACCTTGCTCTTGTTGCAGTACACACCGTTTCTCGCGGCGTTCTGGGGCATCACATTGACCGTCGTGTGTTCTTGGATTCCCAAGCTGCTGGGTCCTTTGGGCAGGAACATGGCCGGCATGGCGATCACGCCACGCGGTCTGGTGCGCGGCTTTGAGATGGGGGCCAAGTCGGCCTTGAGCATCGGTGCCTCCTGCGCCTGCGTGGGCTTCGTGTTGGGCATCCTCACGCTCACCGGCATGGGGTTCAAGTTCTCGGCTTTCGTGGTCGACCTCTCGAGCGTCGCAGCGCAAGCGGTGCACGCCTTCGACGTATGGCGCTGGTTCGACATCAAACAGGTGACGATCCTGTTCGGTCTGTTCTTCACAGCGCTGGCCTGCATCATCATGGGTACGGGCGTGCCAACCACGCCGACCTACATCATCCTGGCGGCGATCGTCGCACCGGCGCTCGCGCAGTTAGGCGTGCCGCAACTCGCCACGCACTTCTTCGTTTTCTATTACGGCGTGTTGGCGGATGTCACGCCGCCGGTCGCGCTGGCCGCTTTCGCCGCGGCCGGCATCGCACGAAGCGAACCCATGGGCACCGGCAACACCGCTTTCCGTCTGTCGATGGGCAAGGCGCTGGTGCCCTTCGCGTTTGTCTACACCCCGGCGCTGCTGTTCATCGATTTCAGCTGGGGCGCGTTCAGCATTGCGCTGGTGTCGACGATCGTCGCGATTCTCGGCCTGGGCGCCGCCTACACCGGTCAGGTGGTGCGCCCGATCGGTGTGCTCGCATTCATCGTGCTCAATCTGCTGTCGGTTTCGCTCGTGTTCGCACAGCCGCTGGTGTCGGCGGTCGCCGGGACAGGGGTGATGGTGATCTTGTGGTTGCATGCGCGTCCATTGAAGATGTAACGGTCGACGCTCGGCGCGTCATCGTATGTGGGAACGCGGATTCAGATCGAAGGAGTGCATTGCGTGATGCAAGAAAATCTGCAGAGTTGGGCCATTGCACCAGCACCGGATATGGCGCCACTCGGCGGTGCCGATCCGCAGGAATGGCATTTCTCGCAGAGCTTCACTGACCTACTGCCGGACGGTCCGCCCACCCCGGACAAAGTCGCGGCGATGGTCGAGGTTGCGTACCGATTGTTGCTCGGCTGAAAGACGCATCGTCATGGGAGGCGCAAAGTGAACACGCAACGACTGGGCGTCATCATTTATCTGGCGGCACTGGCGATCATGGCCGGCGACGTCCTCTATGGAAAACGGATTCAGGCCGAAGTCGCCGCGCTCGACCTAACCGGCATGCAGGCGAATTTAGGGGATGGCGGGACGTTGAAGGTGCTGTTGTTCGCCTTTGCGTTTCCACTCGGTGTGGGGATGAGTTTCCTCGGTGCGGCTCTGTTCGGCGGTACGGCGAAATCGCGTGCGGGCCGAATCGGCGGTATCGCATTGCTCATGGTGCTGGTGCCGATCCTCACGCCAAGTATTTTCGGCTCGCAGCACAGCCCGAACTATTTCGGCTACGGTGGCATGGCGATTCTGGCGCTGGTCGCGACGGCCACTTGGTTCTGGGGCCAATACCGCATGCATCTGTCGGATGCCATGCGCCCGGCGGCTGATTGGCAGGGGCTCGGGCTGATGGCATTCGCGCTTGCCGCCTGGAATCTGTGTGGCTTCGGCGGCATGCCCAGCTTCGCGCTTCATCCGGAAAAAATGATCGCGCTAAATGCGCTTCCGTTCGCGATCGGGCAGCTCAAGGCGGTTATGGCGTTGTTCATCCTCGGCTGGATTTTCACGGTGCTTGGTCTGCGACGGATGGCGCAGGTGGTGCGGTGAATCTCAGAGGAAACCTCTAATACGCAAGATGTAGGGCCGGTAGAGCCCTTCGACTTTGCTCCGGACAGTCGAAGCGAATCTGCCGGACAAGACAATTGACCCAGTCCATTGCAAGCCGCTGTGCGTTTGCGCGTGATGGTGGTCGCTCGCAAGGAGCGGTCTGAAGAGCTCGACGGGACCGAGCGCAAGAGCGCCTCGGATGATAAGGCAATCGTTCCGAGAGCCCGCCGCTACTTGAATTCGCCTGTCTCGAGATTGGGACGAGGGCGAGTTCGCCGCGAGCCCGACTTTTCTTCCGCCTAACGTCACCGTTCAACGACGCGCCGCTTTTGGCGCGTTCGTTGCAACGGTTTGTTGGGTCACATGCGAGGACCAAGGTCGGATTTTCACCAACTTGGGACCGATTGCGCGCTCAGCGACTTCAGTGTCATATGCAGCCTGCGCACGCAGCCAATAACCGTTGGACAAACCGAAGAATCGGCAGAGCCGCAAATCCGTGTCAGCAGTGACGCCGCGCTTTCCCGCCACAATGTCTCCAATACGCTGGGCAGGAACGCTGATTTCTTTTGCCAGGCGATACTGGCTAATACCCATAGGTTTAAGAAATTCCTCCATGAGGAGTTCGCCAGGGGTGACGGGTTTGAGTTTTCGCATATGAGCCTCTCTTCAGTGGTAATCCACTATTTCTACATCTTCAGCGCCTGCTTCGGTCCAGCGGAAACAGACGCGCCACTGATCATTGATGCGAATGCTGTGTTGCCCTCGACGGTTGCCCTTTAATGCTTCAAGGCGATTGCCTGGAGGCACCCGCAAATCATCCAATCGGCCCGCGATTTGTAGCTGCCGGAGTTTTCGCTGCGCCACTGCAGCAATATTTGTGAATCGGCGAACCCGCGAACCAGAGGACAGCACCTCGGTTTCGGTGCACGCAAACGATATGATCATGCACTATAGTAACGAGATTCATGATTACCGTAAAGCGTGATGATGTGGACCAACGTCGCGCTTCAGGGGCGGCCGTGGAGCGCAGCGAAAAGGGTACCGCAAGCTCGCTTGTGGCAGTCCCTTCGAAGCGCTGGTTGGGCGACGGTGCATACATGGCGAAATCGGGGTCATGGCGAAATCGGGGTCAGAGCGGAATGACGCTTACTTAGTGGGATTGACCGTTCGCCCTGAGCCCGTCGACAAGCCTGCGTTACCCTTCGACAGGCCTGTCCTGAGCTTGTCGACGGGCT
>JANMUI010000991.1:0-5899 GCA_031391405.1 Betaproteobacteria bacterium | reverse complement strand
CCGGCGGTCAATCGCTCGCGATAGAGTGCTTTGACGGCCTCGATCGCGCCATCGTCGATATGCGTGACGAGTCGCGCGAACGAATAGAACACCGCGTCGTCCGATTCGTCTTGCCTTGGTAGCGGCTCGGGCCAGTTGTTCGGTGCCGCGCGACTGGTAGATTGCATGCGGATTCTTGCTATTACTGCTTGCCGGCCGTCGTTCCCATCGCTGCAAGTACATCCGCCGCCGCGCGCTCGATGATCGTTCCCTTGAAGAAGGTCGGGTTGTGGCTTCCCCAGAATCGCACCGCGTTCTCGAAGGTGAACGCGCGAAACTCCTCGTCGTTGAGAAGGCCGTGTTCGAGAAGCTCGTATGCCTCGGGAACAACCTGCTTGATATCCGGGACATCGAAGTGGCCGATATCGGAACCGAACATTGCATTCAAGCGTGCACCGAGGGGATTCACCTTGCGATTGAACGCCCACGCGTTGGCATGGTCATCGGCTTCGCAGCCGAAATAAAAGCTGCCCGCGAAAAGCTGAAGAAAATCCTCCGGCCGCTCGATCTTGCATTCGGAGAAGTCATCGAGGTTCGCAATGCCGCCGGTCGCCCGGCTCTCGGCATCGCTATCGATCCGCCCATTCATCTCCCGGATCGTCTGCAGAAGCTCACCGGACGCGTGCGCTTCGGCAAGCCGGAGCATGAGGCTGCCATCGGTGAGCCCCGGCTCGGTCCGGCGCAGGCCCTGGCCGTTGCGCTTTTCCCAGTGACCCAACAGATCGCCCAAAAGAATACTGGCCCAGCCAACGCCACCTTCCAGAAACGCGAAGTTGATATTGGGAAAGCGACGCGTCACGCCACCAAGGAAAAGTGCCTTGCAGACGGCTTCGGCCGCGACCGCGAAATGTCCGATGTGGTTGTAAGTGAAATTACTCGGCGACATTCGAAACCCCTGCCAGCGCGCACCCGTGTGGAATGTCGGCGAGATGCCGGACGATTCGCAGGCTTTCCATACGCTGTCGTAGTCGTACTGGCTGTCGAGCCCGATCGGGTCGTACCACTCCGCTGCGCGCCCGCCATCCGGATATTGAACAACCGAGGGGAGCAGGCGTCGCGCGAGGCTCCCCATCATCGCCACCTTGAGGCCGAGTTGCCGCGTAACGTACTCGATCTCTTCGATCGCCTCGTCGGGCGTATACATCGGGATAATCGCTGCCGGGAACATGCGGTCGGCGAACGGGCCGAACTGCTCCGCCACGATCACGTTGTACGCGCGGCATGTGGCTTTGCGCAGCTTCGGATCCATGATGCGCACGATCGGCAGCCCCGCGGTGGGATAGATCACCGCGAAATCGATGCCGAGCTCGTCCAGCCGTTGATAGAACAATTTCGGCATCATGACCGTCGCGCGGTCGGTCGGATCATTCGGGAACGGCCAGAAAGCCTCTTGCGGCACGCGATTCTTCCGGCGTTCCTCGACCGACGCTTGCAACGATGCACCGAAGCGTCGCTGTGAGGCGGCGAACCCCGCCACGGCTCGCTCGCCGCCAACGCGGCGCATGCGTTCCCCCATGGCGGGTGGAAACTCGAGCCAATGGCCATCGGCATCGAGAATCGGGTGCGTCAGTTTCGCGCGGATCTGCGCGGCGCTTTCATGTGCGCTCATCGCCCTCTCCTTGTTTTGATTTTGGATTTCCGTCGGAGCAACAGGAGGTTCCAGACCCGAGGCGCTTTGCGCTCACCCTTTGGGGCGCTCAAGGAATCCGGTCGCTGACGGCCTTTACCTCCTTGTAGAACGCCGCGAGCTCAGGCTTCCCTTGGGTGACGATGTCGCCCACGGTATTGAGCTTTTGGTAGATCTCCTTCTGTTCCGGCTCCGACAGGCGATTGGTCTTCGTGCCGCGGTCTTCCCATTTCTTCGTGAGGCTCACGTTGAACTCATCGGAGATCTTGACGCCGTTGGCGAACTGGGCGCGGCTTTCCTTGATGACCGTCGCCCGCAATTCGGCCGGTAGCTTGTCGAGCCACTTCTTGCTCATCGCGCAGTACGACACGATGAGCGTATCGTCGATCTGCAGCAATTCCTTCGAAATCGTCTCGAGGTTGAAGTTGACCCAGATCGTTATGCCGCTGCCGGAACCGTCGATCGTGCCGTTCTGCAAGGCCGTGATCATGTCGCCGAGGTTCATGGCCACCGACGTCACGCCGAGCCGGCGAAAGCGCTCCCGCTCCGCATCCGTGCCGTTGATGCGCATCTTCTTGCCGTTGAAATCCGCGATCTTGTGCAGTGGGCTGCGCAGCATGTAGCGCACGTCAGCGGTTGCCACCTGGCCGCAGCCGATGATGCCCTTGGCGTCGAGCATGGTCGAAATTTTCTCGGCGATGACCGGATCGGCCAGCACCCGGTTGGCATGGACACGATTCTTGAACAGGAACGGGAAACTCAAAACGCCCATTCTGGGATCAATGCCGGAGTAGAAATCGGCCGGGGTGATGAACATCTCGATCGATCCAAGTTGCAGGCCCTGGATCGAAGCCGACTGCGAGCCGAGTTGACCGCGCGTAAAGATCTGCGCTTCGATGCGCCCCTTCGAAGCGGGCTCAATCGCTTCCTTGACCAGACGGAGGTAATTGGTTTCCGCGTCGTCAGCGGATACCGTTCCCATTTTCATGGTGAATTCCGCTGCCCGCGCCAACCGCGCAGCACCGAGGCCGCCAACACTCATCGCAATCCCAAGTGACAACACCAGACCGAAAGTACGCGTGCGCGCGTGGTGGTTCCTGATTTGCATTTGCCATCCCTCCTCGTGAATTGCGGATCGACCCATCGTCGATTCGCAAAAGCTTAATCCAATCGCCGCAGTCGCGCGTATCGCCATGCCGGCTTGGGTCCTACAGCAGGTAGGGCAGGATGAAGAGCGACAACGCCGGAATGTATGTCACCAGCATCAATGCCAGCACCGCCAGCACCACGAATGGTATGAGTCCAGGAAACAGCACATTCGACGGCGTCTTGAACAGCGCCTGAAACACGAAGATGTTCAATCCGAATGGTGGGTGGAATCCGCCGATGGTGAGGTTCATGACCACGATTACGCCGAAGTGAATCGGATCAACGCCGATCTGCCTGGCAATCGGAAGCAGGAGTGGCGACAGCACGAGCAACGCGGTACCGGTGTCGAGAAAACATCCGACGACGAGCAGCGTGACATTGATCATGAGCAGAACGACCCACGGCGATGCCTGCATCGCGATGATCGACTTTGACACCGTGCCGGCGACGCCGCTGATCGTAAGAAGCCAGCCGAACATTCCGGCGACGGAAACGATGAGAAAGAATGTGGCCGTCAGGAACAATGTGCGGGCCGCGCATTCGAACAACTGGGTGAAGTTGACCTCGCGATAGACGACCATCGCCACGAAGATCGCGTAGACGCAGGACACGCCCGCCGCCTCGGTCGGGGAGAACACGCCCGAATAGATGCCACCGAAGATGATCACGATCGCGCCGAGCGGCCAGATGCCCTCCTTCGTCGCGTCGATGAACTCCGGCCAACTGAATTTCTGGCGGACATCGATATTCTCTTTGAAGGAATGCACATAGATGTACAGCGCGAAGACACCGCCAAGCACGAGACCAGGAATGATGCCGGCGGCGAACAAGTGCGCAACCGACGTCTCGGTCGCGATGCCGTACAAAATGAACGCGATCGAAGGCGGAATCAGATTGTCGAGCGCGCACTCGGACACGATCAGCGCGGACGCGAAGCGCTCGCTATAACCGGCCTGCCGGAGGCGCGGATAGGTGATCGATCCGACCGCCGCGACCGAAGCCGTCGTGGCGCCTGATATCGCACCGAAGACCGCCGCGAAGCCAAGCGACGTAAGCGGCAAACTCGCGCGGAAGCTGCCGAACATCGACGCGACCCAGCGCATCAGCCGTACAGAGAGGCCACCGCGCGACATGAGCTCGCCGGTGAAGATGAAAAACGGCACCGCGATCAGTGGAAACTTGTTCAGGGCGTCGAACAAGACCTGATGGACAACCGTATGCGGAAGCGGGGAAAAAAATACGATCGCAGTGATGCAGGTCGAGAGCAGGATCAGAAAGATCGGTATGCCCATCAGCAGCAGAACGAGTGGCATGATCACCATCACCCACCCCATATCAAGCTCCTCGTTCCCATGTCCGCCTTCACGGTGGTGGATCGACTACAGCCGCGGCGCCCGCGCCAGCGCGCGTGTCAATTCAAGTTGCCGAGCCAGTAGGACCGGACGCGAACGATCGCCGCGGCCGCCATGAAGAAGAAACCCACGAGAAGAGCGGCGTGCGGATAGATCAGGGGGATGCGCGCTCCCATGCTGGTCTCGCCGGTCATCGAATAGAGCTGCAGGATCTGCAGACTCTGCCGCATCACGAAGACAGCGCAGACGACGATCAAAGCGACCGTCAAGCCGCCGATCAGCCGTGCGCCGAGCCCCTTCAGGCCGAGGACGAGAAGATCCATCTTCAGATGCAGGCCCTGATACGTCAACGCGCCGATGGCGACGAAGACACCCCAGACGATCATGTAGCTCACGACCTCTTCGGCCCATGGCACCGGCGCGCTGAAGACGTAGCGGCCGACCACGTTCAAGATGTTGATGACGATCGCCACGAGCAGAATCGCGCCGCATATGAAATACGGGATTCTGACGAAGACGAACCGCGCTACCGAAGCGGCCGGAGGCGGTACTGCGCCCGCTTCACCGGATTGTTGTTCCTCGACGTGAGCCATGGTTGCTCTTCCTTTTCTCGTCCGCCGGCCACGACTGTAACATTGTAGAGTAGCGACGAAACTCCACGGAACGCTTGCGAGGGCGATCATCCTGCCCACCGCGGTCTGGTCGCGGCATGCTTGCTCAGCCGCCCGCCTGACGCCCGAGGACCCATGACAACGAGGAACGACGATGCCGATCGCAGAGAAAATCAAGCACCATATCGAAAACGCCTGGGTCGATGGTTATCCATGCTTGGTGGCAACGACGGGCAAGGACGGTCCCAACATCAGTCCGAAAGGCAGCATGATCGTCTTCGATGATCAACACCTCGCCTATTGGGAGCGATCCAAGCGCGAGCAGGAGCATGTGGGCGCCGATACCGGCATCGGTGTGCTGGTCAAGATTGACCGCGCCACGGATATCCAGGGCAATTCGATCATCTGAGATCATCATGCCGAACGAGCGGCGCGCCCGACGGCATCACGGGCGCGAAGGACGGCGACGCCCCGCTTCTACCAGACCAGATCGCCTTCCCTGATCAGCATTTTGCAACCCACATCCTTGGTGAAGGGCGTGTGCGGCACACCAATTGGGAAACGAAACCATGTACCGGCATCGAAGCTGTGCTTCTCGTCCCGCAAGCACCCCTCAAGCGTAAACGACTCTTCGCCCATCGCGTGATCATGTGTTGGGATATTCCCGTTCGGACCCATCACCCCGATTCGGGCGGTTTCAATACCATCGGTGTCCCGATACAGATGGAGAACCGATGCGGAACGATGGGGAAAGTCGACCCACTTGGCCTTGCTCGGATCGACCACCATGCGCTCGGTCTCGTCGCGAAAGTGGACGCGCCGCTTCATGAAGAGTACGCATCCCGATCGCGATGATGGCGTGTGCCGGAACCCCGCCTGGTTGCGGATGAACGTCTGGACACCATAGTCGCCATGTTCGTCCGAGTAAGTGCCTTCCACCACCAGAATATCCTGGCGTTGCGTCAATACCTCGGTCGGTAGCGTCGTGTTCGCATCGAACTTTACGACTGACGTTTCACGTCCCTTTTTCGGATCATTGACGCGCTCCAACACCTTGCGCCACACGCCTGGATATTCGGTCGCCTCCCACGGCATGTTGTTGGTCTGAATGACGATAACGG
>JANMUI010000945.1:0-58117 GCA_031391405.1 Betaproteobacteria bacterium | reverse complement strand
CGATGTAACGCGCGCTCGGAAAATCCAATGCCAACACCGCCCGGAGCGGAAGCTCGAAGTTGAGTTTCTCACCGCGCGAGGGGCTCTCCAGGATGGTGAGCCGTAGGCGCGGCCCCAGCTCGACGGTCGGATAAAGATCGCGCATTCCCGCGCGCGCCTGGTTCCGGTCGCTCCGGACCGGGTTCGTGGCATTGGCAGACACGTCCAACTCGACGCGCTTCGACTCGAACAGGATACCGGTGGCACCCCGCCGATCGAGTTGCAATCGCTCGCCCCGATAGACCACATATGGCACGGGGATGAGGTAGTTGCGATATTCATTCGATCCACGATAATCGGGGAGCCGCATGGCAAATACGCCGGCACCGAGCTCCCACTTCGGAAGCTCTGCCGCGGTGACAGCCAACGGCGAAGCGAGCGCCGCGATCGCGACGACGAGGGACCCGACGCCGCGCGGCAGGCTGCACCGGCAACATATGAAATGAGTAGGAAGAGTGAGGATGGGATTCGCCTTCTGCGTGATAGTCGATGCGGTACGCCGCATCGTCGGCTGGCCGCATGCACGATGGCGGGACCCTGCTTGCGGATGATTCGACGCCGCATGCGCGCGGTCGTACCAATGGTATGCGATGCGGTGGATTGCACGTCCAACGCTTCGTCGTCGCGGATCAGCCGCCTGTCAAACGCATCAAACTTGACCGTGAGCTTGCTCAATTGGACCGATTCGCTTAACTTCGCGCCGCCGGTCGATCTTGCGTGAGCGTATAGGCCGCGCCAACGTCCGGACCAACCAAAGGGTTAATCTTGTCACCAATTTTGTTTCCAATTGCCGTCCCCACTGCACCGAACACCCTTGCCGATAGCGTTCCCAGGCGGTGGCGCCCGTCGGCAGCGATTCGTGTGTCGTACGGTCTGCATGCCGCCTGTGCGGCCACAGCTTTGCTGTTTCCCGACACTTGGCCCTGGGCGCTTGGGCTCGTGGGTGCAAACCAAGGCGTACTGGCCGGCGCTGGAATGATGCCGCGAACCAGCATCCTTGGCGCGAATCTGACGCGGCTTCCCGACGCGGCGGCCAGCAGGCGAGAGATTGCCTTGACATTCGATGATGGCCCCGACCCCGACGTCACGCCCCGAGTCCTCGATCGCCTTGATGCGAGTCTCGCCAAGGCCACGTTTTTCGTCGTCGGAACGCAAGCACGCCGACATCCAGGCCTGGTCCGCGAGATCGTGCGGCGCGGCCATACCGTCGAGAATCACTCGTTTCATCATTCGATGCACTTTCCCTGGTACGGACCGCGCCGACTGGACCGGGAGATCTCCGCTGCCCAGGCAGCGATCGCGGATGCTTGCGGACATGCACCGATTTTCTTTCGGGCGCCGATGGGATTTCGTACGCCGCTGCTGGAGCCCGTGCTGGCCCGGCTTGGACTGCATCTTGCGTCATGGACTCGCCGCGGATTCGATACCGTGGAGCGCGATCCGAGCGTCGTCGCGGACCGGCTGTCGCGTGATCTCGCGGCGGGCGACATTCTTCTGATGCATGACGGCGTAGCCATTCTCGGACGCAGTCGTCCCGCAACGACGAACACGCTCGATCTCCTGCTCACTCGAATCGCGGAACACAATCTCGTGCCGGTGACGCTCCGCAGTGCCTGCTGTCATGCCGGCACGCCGTGACCCTCTGATCGACCAGTTGATTGAGCATGCGGCCCGCCCGTATCGTGAAGCGGGGCGCATTGCTTATGGATTCGCGCGCGGCAAGTTGTCCGGGGACCCTGTTTTCTTCGCGGTGCTGGCGCAAAGCCTGCTCCCGGGCAGTGGACGCCTGACCGATCTCGGATGCGGCCAAGGCTGTCTCATCGCTCTCCTCCTCGCCGCCCGCGAAATGCATGCTGCGGAAACATGGCCGCGTGATTGGACGCCGCCGCCTTCAGCGCTGCGCTTATACGGCGTCGACCTGCGCACGGCGGCCATCCGGGCAGCGACTACCGCATTTGGCGAGCGTGCAAGTGTCGGCCTTGGCGACATTCGCAGTATTCCCATTCCCGCGAGCGATGCCATCGCGATCCTGGATGTCTTGCACTACATCGATCCCGATGATCAACAAAGCGTTCTTGAGCGATGTCATGCCGCGCTGCCGCCGGGCGGCGTTCTGCTCCTGCGTGTGGGTGATACGGAGGCAGGATGGCGATCCATCGTAACGACCCTCGGCGATCGAATCATTACGATGTTGCGTGGCACCCTCTTCCCCCGTTTCTACCGTCGGCCGGTCAAGGAATGGCGCGCGCTGCTCGAGGGGATCGGGTTCGACGTCGCGACACAACCGATGAGCGAAGGAACCCCGTTTGCCAATGTACTGCTCGTTGCACGCCGAAAGTAGCGCATCGCCTTCGTGGCGAGCGGAATCTCGGCTCGCGCTCACATGGCGCGTCAGCGCCGGCGGCCGAGCATGATCTTCGCTGCCGGCAAACGGAAGATGAACAGCGCGGCGATCACGATGAGCGCGCCCACAAGCTGGGTCTTGGATAGCGGCTTCCCTGGTAGCAGGAGCGCCAGCATGAGCGCCGCGAATGGCTCGAAGTTCATGTAGAAGGCGGCGCGCCCCGGCCCGAGTGCCGCCATCGTGATGAAGGTCCCCATCAATCCCAATCCGTAGGCCAGCGATCCGCCCATCACAGCGGCGGCACCGCCGACCGTGTCGGGCCACTCGACACCGCGCGTGACCAGCGCGAAGACGAACAATACGACGAATGCCGTGATCACCATGTAGAGCGTGCGCGGCCTCGAATCGCCGGTCGGGAACCACTGCCCGATCAGCAACAGCACAACGGTCCAGCTCATTGCCGATACCAGGCCCCAGGCGAGGCCAATCAAATCAGCGCGCGAAGGCTGGTCGGGAAGCGCCATTGCCATCCCGATGCATGTAATGACGATTGCGAACGCCGTCTGGGTCGTGAAGGTTTCGCGCTTCATCGCCACATCGGCGATCGTCGTGAACAGGGGGTACAGGTAGAAGACCAGGACTGCGAGGCCGACCGGCATGACCTGGATCGAGACATTGAGGGCGTAATGGTTCAACGCGATGATCGCGCCGAGTATCACGGCGCGATTGCGGTCGCGCAGGGAGAGTTTCCACGGTTCGGCCGACAGCAGCAGCCACACCCACAGGACCACGACTGCGGCACCGGCGCGGACGGTGACAAACGCGAGCGGATTCGCTCCGGCGTCGTACGCAACCCGGGCAAGCACACTATTGGCCGCAACCAAGGTCGTCGCGAGCAATACGTGGCCAGGCCCGAAGACCTGATAATTCATTGCGATGCGGCCTCGCGGCCCGAGGGTTGGGGATCAACGATCGCAGGCGACCAGCACCCGCGTTTCGGCGGTAACACGCGATTCTATCCTCAAGGAAGCGTTCTCCGAGATTCAATGATCTGATCATACTGGGGACACCCGCATCCAAGACACGCGGGATAAGGCGACTCGACAGGTCACGACCCGTGGGCGCATCGTCCAGGCCATACGCGCGATAGGCGTCGGCCGGCGCTCGAAGCCGCGACGTTCACGTGTACAATCCCGACCGTCCCGTTTAACCGCAGCGCCGCAGGTACAAGCATGCATGCGCAAGCGTGAAACGTGGAATCGAGGCATCCCGGGAGCGTTGACCAGCGCTCGCGTCGCAGTATCCGGAGAGGTGGCAGAGTGGTCGAATGCGCTGGACTCGAAATCCAGTGTACGTTTTCAACGTACCGTCGGTTCGAATCCGACCCTCTCCGCCAAAGAATTCTTTAGCCGAGGGAGCGAGCCATGTGCTGGGCTCCGGCGTGCGATTGCGGCCGCCGCGTGGTGCCTCCACGATCCGTCATCATTGACCAATCGGCACCGCCCGCCTAGCCTATCGCCTTCCCTTTGAGTGGCCATTCCATGCAACCCGGATTCGCAGTCGATATCGAGGAAGTCGGGCCCGCCAAGGCGGGCGTGCGAAATAGGGTGGATTTCATCCGCACGCAAGCGATCAGCAGTCCGGTAGCGGCCTAGGTGGATCCCGCGGCGCCGCGCGCCTTTGCGGCGCTACGCAATCCCCAGTATCGCAACTACTTCATCTGCTCCACCTTCGCGGCCGCCGCGGACAGCATGGAGCATGTGGTCAGCTATTGGGTGTTGTTCCAGATGTTCAATTCGCCCACGCTTGGTGGCGTGGCCGTCTTGACGCACTGGTTGCCGTTTCTGTTCTTTTCGGTCTATGCCGGATCGCTTGCGGATCGCTTCGACCGGCGGCGTTTGATCCAGATCTCCCAGACTTTGATGATGACGGTGTCGTTTGGCTGGGCCATCGCGATCCTCACCGGTTCCTTGACTGAGCCGATCGCGTGCATGCTGCTGGCGATGCATGGCTTGTTTGGCGTGATCACGGTGCCCGCGTCGCAACTCGTGATCCACGAAATGGTGGGCCGTGCCGATCTGCAAAGCGCGGTGCGGACCAATGCCTCGTCGCGCCACCTTGGCTGGCTGCTCGGCCCCGCGATCGGTGGGGCGCTGATGTTGGCGTTCAGCCCGACCACGGCCCTGTTCGTCAATATGGCGTTTTATCTGCCGGTCGTCACATGGGCGTTCGTCACACGCCGGATGAAGGCACGCGCAGCCGCTGCCACGATCGCGAGGGACGATGCCCCAACGCCGCTCCCCACACCGGCGCGTACCGGTGGCCTGGCGGAAGTGGCCGATACGTTGAAGCGCGTCGCCAACGATCCGGTGATTCTCGCCATGATGATTCTCGCGGGCGGTGCGTCGTTGTTCGTCGGCAACGCCTATCAGCCGCAGATGCCTGAGTTCGCGCACGATCTCGATCACAGCCACGACCACAACGCCGGGATTTTCTACACGATGCTGCTCTCAGCGGATGCAATCGGTGCGATCACCGCCGCCATCGTTCTTGAGAGTCGTGGACTGCTGCGCCCCCATCCGCGCACGGCAATCATCCTTACCGCGCTCTGGTGCGTGGCCCTTGGCGGGTTCGCCGCGACGACCATCTACCCCCTGGCGATCGTCCTCATGTTCGCGGCCGGGTTCCTCAACTTGTCATTCAACTCGATGGCGCAGACGCTTGTGCAAATGCACGCACCCTCCGAGGTGCGCGGACGTATCGTCGGTCTCTTCGCGATGTCCAGCCTTGGGCTGCGCGCCTTTAGCGGCGTAACAGTGGGGGTCGTGGGTGGTTTGATCGGCATCCATTGGTCGCTCGCGGCGAGCGCGATGGCGTTGCTCGCGACAGCCGTCGTGTTGCTCGCGCTGTCGATGCGACGATGATTGCGCGGGTGGTACGAACCATAATCTGTCAGCGCTAGCGCGTATCGCGTTGGATCAACTGGCGGTGAAGCGTTGTAAGCGCCAAGGCAACTTATGCACGGGTCCATAGCCCGGTGCGCGGAGTGTCACGACCCGATTTGGAACCCCCATGAGTGCGCAGCGCATCGAGGCCGCCAAGCACCGCGAACATCGCCTTGCGCGGACCACCGACCCGCACCCGCTGATCCCATGCGCTGGCACCGCGGCCGACGACATCGATGCCGATCGCGCGATAGATGCGCAACGCCGCGGCGATCGCCCACGCCGAGCGCCACGGTAGTTGCGCCAAACCGACCGCGGCTGAGCGGTAGTAGCGATCTGCCTCGGCAAGCAGTTGCCGCGTGACCTGGGCGATGCGCGGTCGCATCATCGGCTCTGCCACGGCGCCATCGGCAACACCGGCCTCGGCCAGCCAGGAACGTGGCAGGTAGACGCGGTCGGCCTGCGCATCCTCGATCACGTCGCGCGCGATATTCGTCAACTGAAACGCGATGCCAAGATCACACGCACGGTCGAGCGTGCGCTGATCGCTCGCACCCATCACCAGCGACATCATGACCCCGACCACGCCCGCGACGTGATAGCAATAGTGGAGCGTCTCTTCGAACGTCTCGTACCGCCGCCCCGCGACATCCATCGCAAACCCCTCCAGAAGCTCATGCGGGTAGCGGCTGGGTATCGCGTGCAAGCGCACGACGCGCTGAAACGCGACGAATACTGGATCCGTGACCGCTTCCATCGCCAACGCGCGCGCGGTCTCATGGCGCAGGATCGCCAGGCGCTCCGCCGCGGAGCCGCCAAGCGCAACCGCCTGACCCGTCTGCGTCGTTCCAGTGTAGGAGGTCGCCAATGGTGCAGGCGTGCGAAAACCAAGGACCTGTCCGTCAATCACATCATCGCAATGGCGGCACCAAGCGTAGAGCATATAGACGGATTCGCGTGTGCGCCGATCGAAGAGCCGAGCGGCCGCGCCAAAACTCTTCGAACCGCGGGTGATCGCGGTGTGGCTCGCGGCGACAACGCTATCCATAGGAATGCTCCAGTGGCCGCGGCACGAGCGCTGGCCCGGCATCGTCGATCATGAGCCGCGCCGTTGCTTTCGCGGAGCCGACGACCCCTGGTATCCCGGCCCCTGGGTGCGTGCCCGCCCCGACCAGATAGAGATTGCCGAGCATGGCATCACGATTGTGCGGCCGAAACCAGGCGCTTTGCGTGAGAATCGGCTCGACCGAGAAGGCCGAGCCATGGTGTGCGTTCAGCTCATCCCGAAAATCAAACGGGGTAAGCGTGCGCATCGTGACGAGGTCGCGTCGCAGGTTCGGTATGCAGTGGTGTTCCAGATGCGCGAGGATACGATCACGGTAGCGCGGGCCGGCCACCGCCCAATCGATCGCGGCATGTCCAAGATGCGGTACCGGCGAGAGCACGTAGTACGCGCTGTGACCCACCGGCGCGAGGGAACTGTCCGACACCGAAGGCGCGTGCAGGTAAAGCGAAAAATCCTCGGGAAGCGCGGAACCGGAAAAAATCTCGCGAATGAGTTCCCGATAGCGTGGCCCGAACAGGATCGTGTGATGCTGCATCCCTTTGGGCGGCGACCCGCGCAGTCCGAAATAGATGACAAAGAGGGACATGCTGTGCCGCATGCCGGCCAATCGCCGGCCCTCGCGCGCACCGCGCGGATGGTCACGGAGAAGTTTGCTATACGTGTGCACGACATCGGCGTTGCTCGCCACCATACCGAACTCGCCCTGCCAGCCATCGGCGGTTGCCACGCCGGTCGTGCGATTGCCGCGCGTGAGAATGCGCGTTACCGGCGCGCCAAGCCTTAGTTGGCCGCCCAAATCGGTGTACAGCCGCACGAGCGCCCGGATCAACGCGCCGGTCCCGCCCCGCGGAAAGAACACGCCCCACCTGCGCTCCAGTGCGTGGATCAACGCATAGATTGCCGAGCTTGCGAACGGATTGCCGCCCACCAGCAGTGAATGAAAGCTGAACGCCTGGCGCAGCTTATCGTCGCGCAGATACTTCGCCACCATCGAGTAGACGCTGCGCTGCGCTTGCAGCTTGACCAACTGCGGGGCCGCCTTCACCATGCTCCAGAAATCGAGGAACGGAACGTGTCCGAGCTTGACATAACCTTCCTCGAACACCGCTTCGGAGTACGCGAGAAAGCGTCGATAGCCTTCGACATCGGCCGGTGACTGTGCAGCGATCTGCCGATCGAGCTGCGCCTGATCGTTCGTATAGTCGAACTGATAGCCGTCTTCCCAGCGCAGTTGGTAGAGCGGTTCAATCGGCAACAGCTCGATGTAGTCCGCCATGCTCCTGCCGGCGAGCGTGAATAGCTCCGCCAGCGCGGTCGGATCGGTGATTACGGTCGGACCACCGTCAAACGTGAAGCCGTCGTCCTCATAGACATACGCACGACCGCCTGCTTTGTCGCGCCCCTCGAGCAGCGTGGTCTGCATGCCGCTTGCCTGCAGCCGAATGGCGAGCGCAAGCCCGCCAAAGCCCGCACCGATCACGACGGCACGGATCGGCGTCATGTGAAGACCCGACCCGACGCTGGAACCACCAGTGAGGACTCGCGCGCGCACTTGATAGCGGCCCAGATCGGTACCGGCGGGCGACCGATGAGCAGCCGCAGCTTGTCGCCCAACGTGAGGTGGCCCGCATAGAAACGTTGGATCAAGGGCTCGGAGAGCCCGTAGAAGCGTTCGAGCACACGGTATCGTTCGGTGGGCCGCGCGGCGCGAAACAGCATGCGGTTCAGTAGACGAAACATTGCGCCAGTACGCCAATGCTGAGCCGCGATCCGTCGAGTCAGCGCATGCACGCTACCCGCATCGATCGTTGGCAATGCGGCGATCGCGTCGGCCAATTGCACCGCGGCGGCCAGGGTATAGCCGGTGGTGGGATGGAACAGCCCCGCCGACATGCCGGCGCGTCCAATGCGCGGATCGTCGGGCCAATGGGCGAGCGGATCGCCACCGAGCGCGACCGGCAACACACCCTCTTCTTCGCGCTCGACAGCGGCAATCTTCCAACCTTGAGCATGGGCATACGATGCGATCTCGGCCCGATAGCTGTCGGGGTCAAGCGCACGGGTATCGCTGTAGCGCGTGTCTTCGATCAGCAGCCGATCCGGAGCAAACGGTAGCGTATAGAGGAATCGAAAGCCGTCGAGTTGCGCAACGGTGGCATCCATGAGGATCGGCCGCACGAGCCCATGCGCCGCGGCAAGTCGCACTTCGAGGCCGACGAACTTCTGGTAGCCAAGCACCAGATCAAGGCCGCTCGGATCGCCGCGACCGTCGATGACAGCTTTGGCCAGTATCCGCTCACCGCTTGCAAGCGTGACCGAGCCCGCATCGAACCCGCTTACCGCCACGCCAGTGCGCATTCGATCGGCGAGCCGTGCGCCGATATGTCGCGCGAACACCGCGGCGCTGATCGAGTAGTAGTGCGTATGCAGACGTCGCGTGCGGCTGGGAAAGCGCACGTCGTAACCATGCCATTGGGCCGCGATCAGCGGCGCCATCCATTGTCGTTGCGAATCGGTGAGATCCGTTCCGTGAAACGACCAGGTGTGATTGACGCCCAACGTCGCCTCGCGCTCGAACACGACAACTTTGATCTCCGGACGCATCACCGCCAGCCGATAGGCAATCAGCGCGTTGGCGAGCCCGCCACCGACGAGGGCAAGATCGATCACCGGCTCCCGTTGGGCGGTGCTGGTCACTGCCGGTCTCGTTGGGCGAGGCGGTGCGAACGCAACGCTTGTGCGAGCCGATCGGGCGGCGCGGCATAGAGAAATCCGAACGAGACCGCACCCTCGCGTTGTTTGGTGGCGTGATGGATGCGGTGCGCCTCGATCAGCCGATCGAGGTACCGCCAACCCACCGGCACGCGTATCGGATAACGCTGGTGCACCAAGCCGTCGTGGAACACCACGTAGATCAAGCCATAGCACGTCATGCCGACCGCAACCCACCAAAGCACACCGTACTGATAGGCGTCGAGCCAGAAGAGCGCCATCGACACGGCTGCGAAGAAAATCGCGTAAAGATCGTTCCGTTCCCACCGGCCGGTCGCCGGCTCATGATGCGAACGATGCCAGCCCCAGCCAAAGCCATGCATGACATAGCGGTGCGCGAAATTCGCGACGAGCTCCATCGCCGCGACGGTCGCGATCACCACGAGCGTGTTGACGAGAATGGTCATGCGTCTTGGAATCTCAAGTCTGCACCGCAGTCTGTATCGTCATATGCGCCCGGCGCGCCGGGCCGCCACATGGGCAATCGCGAGTCCGACGCCAGCCATGCCGGCCAGTATTGCCCACGCCGGAACGAGTGCGGCGATCGCCTCGCCACGCCAGAGGGCACCATAGTAGGCTTCGATCACCCAGGCGTTAGGCGTCCACCAGCTTAGCGCCTGCAGCCAACTTGGCATCAGAAAGCGCGGCACCATGCTACCACCCAGCGCCGACACGATGAGCACCAGGAACGATGCGAGGGTTTGGGCCTGCTGACGCGTCGTGCAGAGCGCGGCGAGTGCAAGCCCGATGCCGGCGGCCGCGGCCGCAGCGGCGAGCGACGTGACCGCCCAAGCCCCGATGCTCGCGGGCAAGGCGATCCCATAGGCAAGCCATCCAACCAGAAAGATGATCGACACCTGCAGCAGCCCCTGCCCGACCAGGAACAAGAACTTGCCATTGAGGAGCACCGTGGTGCCGCCCGGCCCAAGCAACAGCCGGTCCATGATGCCGCTCTCGCGCTCATCGATGAAGGTCGCGGCACTTTGCATGGCCGAGACGAGCAGGAACAAGATCGATACGGCGCCCGCGTAGTAGGTCACCGCACCGCTCGCACGGCCGCGTCCCGCCAACGTTTCGCGTTCCACCAAGGCGGGCATCGTTCCGGCGAGTTGCCCGATGACGATCCGCTGCAGATGCCCGCCGACGATATCGGCCGCCATCGCGTGCATCGCATCGGCGATCACGACGATCGGCGCAGGACCACCACCCAGCGCCGCCAGGTCGCCCCGCAGGATTACGCCGACGTCGACCGCGCCGCGTTGCACGTGTTCGCGAAGCATCGTGGCGCTATCGAACACGGTCAGATCGACATTCGGCTCGCTGCGCAGCGCGGCGGCGAGGCGCCGGACCGAATCCGCATCGGACTCGGCGGCGAGCCCGGCGCGCAGGCGCACTTCGCCCCCAGTAGTCCCGGCGAAAATCGCGGCAAAGATGATGAAGATCGCCGGCGGCAGCAAGAACGCGAGCACGAGCGCTCCACGGTCACGCACCAGGCCAAGAATCATCACCCGCAGAATGGCCGCGATCAAAGCGCAGGGGCCTCCCCGGTAAGCCGCACGAACAATGTCGTGAGATCGGGTTCGCGCAGGCGTACCTCGCGCAGTTGCAAGCCGCGCGCACGGAGCGTGGCAGCGAGGCCACCGGCGCGAGCGGGGTCCGGTGCGGCGAGCATGAACCACACGGTGGGGACGCGCGTGGATCCCAATCCGATCGAAGTGAGGATATCGCGCTCGATTGGCTGCGGCTCGGTCCGCAAGGTCACCTGCAACTCATGCTGCCCCGCAAACACGCTCGCAATGAGCGCGGCCGGGCACCCCGCGCCGACGTTGATGCCCCGCGCGAGGAACACCGCGTGCGTCGCCAGTGCCTCGGCCTGCTGCAGATCGTGCGTCGTCATCACCAGCGCCATGCCTTCAGCGCGCAGGCTTCCAAGCGCGGCATTGACCGTGCCCTGTGCCTCGACATCGACGCCCACCGTCGGCTCATCGAGAATGAGTAGACGCGGCGCGTGCAGGATCGCCGCCGCAATGTTGGCCAGGCGCTGCAAACCACCCGAGAGCGCGGCCACGCGGTCTTCGGCTCGATCGAGGAGACGGCACATCGCCAGCGCAGCGGACGCACGGCCTGCGACCTCGGCGCGGCCGACGCCTGCAAGCCTGGCGAATACTCCGAGGTTTTCGCGAACGGTCAGGTGCGGATACAAGGCGATCTGTTGCGGGACAAATCCGATCGCCCAGCGCGCGGACGGATCGTCGCGGGGGTCGCGTCCGAGAACGCGTACCGTCCCGGCCGCCAAGCGAACACGCCCGATGATCGCTCGCAACAATGTCGTCTTACCCGCACCATTCGGACCGAGCAGCGCAACGCACTCCCCCGCGTTCGCGCGAAGATCGACACCATCGAGCGCCGTGCGAGTGCCATAGCGAGCGACCGCACCGCAAACTTCCACCACCGGCGTGGCGCCGGCCGTGAGCTTGATCGCTACCCCATTCGCAGCAGTTCCAAGCCCTGCCGGTGCGAGGATCACGAGGGGAGCGCTCGCGCGAACGTACCTTCGATCAAGGTCGCCAATCGCCCTCCGGAGGCGCCCGCTCGGGTGAGTGCCGCCATCGCCCCGCGTACATGCTCGGCGAGTCGCTCGCGCGCCGCGTCCCGGCCCAGGGTCTTCACGAGGGTAAGCTTGGAGCGATCCTGGCCGACATCCTTGCCAAGGTCCGCCACGCAACCACTTTCATCTTGCAGATCGTCGGCGATCTGAAACGCGAGGCCAAGGTGTCGCCCGCACTCGCGTAACGGCACCACGCGCTTGTCGCTCACACCAGCGATGCACGCGGCACCTTCGAGGCAAGCGGCGAATAGTACGCCCGTCTTCTGATAATTGAGACCCTCCAGGGTCGCCTCGCAACGCAGGTCGGCCGATAGGTTCAGATCACCCTCCTGGCCGGCGGCGAGACCGTTTACGCCGACCGCGTCGACGAGCAGGCGTAGGAGCCGCAGGCGTGTCAACGGGTCGAGTTGCGGCACTTGGGCCACCACGCCGAACGCCCCGTTCAACAGCGCCACCGAGGCGAGAATCGCGGTGCCTTCGCCAAAGCGACGGTGTGTCGTTGGCTGACCGCGGCGCATCAGCGCGTTGTCCATGGCGGGCAAGTCGTCCATGATCAGCGAGGCAGTGTGAATCATTTCGATGGCGCAAGCCGGATCAAGTGCCGCATCGCACGAAGTACCAAGATCCCGTGCCGCGACAATCATTAGGATGGGACGCAGCCGTTTGCCCGGTGCGAGCAGGCTGTAGCGTATCGCCTCGTTCAGTCCGCGTGACGCGCCGCCAAGTGGAGGGACGAGCGCATCGAGGCGCGCGTCGAGGCGCTGTCGCAACGTATCGACAGGAAAAGCGCGCACGGATGCGCTCTCAAGTGGCGGGAGTAATAGGTCCAAAGTCATCGCGTTGCCATTTCCTACCAAAAGGTCGTGCGAGGCGAGTCGTGCGAGGCGAGTCGTGCGCTCCATGTTTTTGCGCGGTATGTTCATGCGCGACAAGCTGATGCGCGAAAGGCTCATACGCGCCAAAGGACCTCATACGCGCCAAAGGACATGTAATACGCGCCAAAGGACATGTAGTTTGCGGCGTCTTGGCGTCGCGGAACCCTACTCTATGGCCTGTGCGTACCGCCGTCAATCCGCCCCACGCTCGCGAAAATTGTGAGAACCCAATATGCGCGACGGGCGTCTAACATGCCGCCACGGCGGCCCGCGTCCCCGAGCCCCCGAGTCCAATCGGCCGCTGTGGCGGCGCCAGTCCAATAGTCCACCGCGCCGGTCCCACCCACCAGCCCACCCTCTTCTCTCACGAAGGCGTACAGCGACCGGTCATCCACATCGCATGCAAAGTTCGCCTCACTCTTGCATACTCACACACTGCCCGCTCGAAGGACTTACATGTCAGCCACTGCCCCCGCCACCCGCTCGCCGACTCCCGTGCACGGCACGATGACCTTCCTCGTCGACACCGGCGAGAAACCCGTGACGTACCCGGATCAGCAGATGCCGGCCGGCGCCCGCATGACCGGAACCTATGAGGAGCGCCTGGTCACGCTCAACGATGGCCGCGAGATTCGCGACCGCCTGAGCCTCGATGAGCAGGGGTTCGTCCTCCTCGACAATCCGACCCGCGTCAAGAATTTCTATGACGAAGACGCGTTGCGGACCGTGTGCTATCCGGAAGTCGAGGCGCTGTTGCGCAAGGTCACCGGTGCGAACAAGGTCGTCATTTTCGATCACACGATTCGCGTTGAAGATCTCGACAAGCGAAAAGAGCGCAACGTCCGGGCGCCCGTGCCGTCGGTGCACAACGATTACACCGATTGGTCGGCACCAAAACGCGTGCGCGATCTGCTGCCCGCCGATGAGGCTGAAGAAAGGCTGAAGGGACGTTTCCTGTTCCTCAACGTCTGGCGACCGCTCATCGGGCCGGTTGAATCGTTTCCGCTTGTGCTCTGCGACGCCCACTCCATGGGTCCGCGCGATATGGTTGCGGCCGATCACATCTACGACGGCGGCCGGCGCGGTGAAACGTATCGCATGGCGTTCAATCCAAGTCAGCGCTGGTACTACTTCCCGCGCATGCGCACGGACGAAGTGGTGATCATCAAGTGCTTCGACTCGATGACCGATGGGCGCGCACGCTACTCGGGGCACGGTGCGGCGCGCCTCACGACGCCGCCGCCTGCCGGCGCATTGCCGCGCGAGAGTATCGAGATCCGGACGATTGCGTTTCTTTGAGGCTCTGCGCTCCTTAAGCCGAGCCTCACACGACCCCGCAAATCCCCAGGATCGCTGCACCGAGCAGGATCCAAACGAAATTGACTCGCGTCGCCAACGCGATCGCGGCGGCAAGCACCGCGACCGCCAGGCTCGCCCAATCAGGCGTCGCGCTGCGCACGAGGATGTAGCCGCTCGCGAGCACGATACCGATCGCCACGGGCGCAAGGCCGCGTTGCACCACCGTGCGCCAGCGTGCGCCCTTGAAGCGTCCCCAGAATCGATGCACATAGAACATGCCCACCGAAGAGGGGCCGCATATGCCGATGGTTGCGACCAACGCGCCGGGGAGTCCCGCAACTCGCCAGCCCAGCAGACTCGCGAATATCGCGTTCGGGCCGGGCGCCGCCTGCGCAATCGCGATCAGCGTGACGAATTCCGGTCCGCTGAGCCATTGATTCACTTCGACGAATTCCCGATAGATGTCGGGCAGGGCGGTCGTGGCACCGCCGATGGTGAGAAACGACATCAGAAAAAAGAATCCACCGAGCCCAACCAGTGAAACGTTGTCGTTCATCGCGTGGCGGCTCCGCGCAGGGTCCACCACGAAAGACCAACGCCGATCACTGCAAGCACCGGCAGCACCTGCAGCAACGGCCAGCGCATAAGCCCGATCAGGATGAAACCGATGAGCACGATCAGGAATTTCCACGGCCTGCGGATCTCGGCAAACGCCATCTTGAGTCCGGTGGCCACCATGAGACCCGCCGCGGCAGGCGCGAGACCGCGAACGATTCCCTGCGTGAGCGGACTCTCACCAAACTCAACATACAACGCACCAAGGGTCAGGACGATCGCGATCGGTGCCAGCATGAGGCCGACGATCGAGAGCAATGAACCGACCGGTCCGTGATACCGATCCCCCACCGCAACGGACACGTTGATGACGTTGGGGCCTGGAAGCACCTGGCCGATCGACAGGAGCTCGGTGAATTCCGGACCGGTCAGCCAACCTCGATCTTCGACCAGGACGCGCCGAGCGACGGCCAGTACGCCGCCGAAACCGGTCAACCCAATCTGCATCCACCCAAGGAAAAGGGCACGACGAGTCATGAGGGCCGGATTCATCGCGGTGAATGCAGTGTGAGGAAGGTCTGAAAAGTGAGCGTCATGCCTGGAGCGTACGATTCGCCGGGCTTCGCTGCAACCACTGCGTCATACCGACTGGATTTCGCAACTGGTTGTACAGTCTAACTACCCACTACCCGAGCCCATCATTCATGCGCACTGCCCACATCCCCTACGGTGCCTATTGGTCAACACCCTTCGCCCGTTGGCAGGGCAGCCTCTCGCATCTGCATCCGCTCGAGCTCGCGGCGCATGTCGCCAAGGCCGAGCTCGCCAAGCGGGACATCACACCGGATGCGTTCGACTATGGCGTGCTCGGCTATACCGTGCCCTCGCCCAGTTGTTTCTATGGGTTGCCTTGGGTGACAGCGATGCTTGGCGCCCCGCATGTCGGCGGCCCATCGGTGAATCAGGCATGCGCGACTTCCGCGCGTGTATTGCAAATGGCGGTGCAGGAAGTGAGCGAAGGCGGCGCGGACTGCGCATTGCTGATCACGGCCGACAAGTTGTCGAATGGCCCGCACCTCTACTTTCCGCACCCTGCTGGGCCGGGCGGCACGGGCGGACATGAGGATTGGGTGCTCGATAATTTCTCGAAGGATCCGTATGCGCACTGCGCGATGATCCAGACCGCCGAGAATGTCGCGAAGAAGTTCGGCATCAGTACCGCCGAACAGCATGACGTGGTCGCGCATCGCTATCGGCAGTACGACGACGCACGCGCAATGGACAGTGCCTTCCACAAACGATTCATGACACTGCCGTTCGAGGTCCCCGATCCCAAGTTCCGTAAATCGATCAAGACGCTTGCAGGCGACGAAGGCATCCACGCCACGACGGCAGCAGGCCTCGCGGAACTGCGCCCGGTGCAGCCCGGCGGCACGGTCACCTATGGCGGACAGACCCATCCTGCCGACGGCAACGCATGCATGGTCGTCACTACGCGTGACAAGGCTCGCGAACTGGCGACCGACCCGAAGATCTCCATTCGCATTCTCGGATTCGGTTTGGCACGCACCGAGAAAGCATTCATGCCTGAGGCGCCGGTTCCCGCATCGAAGCGTGCGCTCGATGCCGCAAACCTTTCGATCAAGGATATCGACTGCGTGAAATCGCATAACCCGTTCGCAGTCAACGATATCGTATTCAGTCGCGAAACCGGATTCGACTGGCAGAAGATGAACAACTACGGCTGTTCACTGGTGTGGGGCCATCCGCAGGGACCGACAGGCCTTCGCGCGGTCATCGAGCTGATCGAAGAGCTCGCGATGCTTGGCGGTGGCCGAGGACTCTTCCACGGATGCGCGGCAGGTGATACCGCGATGGCGGTGGTGGTTGAAGTGGCGGACGCTAAGGAGTAGCGCTGCACTATCGGTTCTCCGGATATGTGACCGGAACCGTCGTCGTGGTCGATGGCGGCATTGCGCTCTCGAATTGGTTGCCACCGCGGGTTTGAACGGCAACTGTCGCAGATGACTCACCCCGTGCGTGCACTAGACGGCGGGGCCGGCGGCCTGATCGCGCAACGCGCGCTTGTCGGTCTTACCGACCGTGGTCTTCGGAAGCGCGGCAAGTAGGGTCAACGACGATGGAACCTTGTACCGCGCGAGATTTGCGACGCAATGGGCAAGGATCGCGTCTTGCGTCGTACGCGCCCCTTCGCGCAGCACGACAAACGCGCAGAGACGCTCACCGCGATACGGATCGGGCGCGCCGACGGTCGCAGCGTCGACGATTGCAGGGTGCATGAACAGCACCTCGTCCACTTCACGCGGATAGACGTTGTAGCCGCTCACGATCACCATGTCCTTCTTCCGGTCGCGAATCGTGAGATAGCCATCGGCGTCGAGCGAACCGACGTCGCCTGTATAGAGCCAACCATTGCGCAACGCCGCCGCGGTTTCGTCCGGCCGCTGCCAGTATCCGTGCATGACCTGCGGACCCCGCGCACGAATCTCGCCGACCTCGCCGGCAGGCAAGACCTGCGTACCCGATTCCGTATCGACAATTTGCACGTCCGTATCGGCGACAGCAATGCCCACCGAGCCGAGTTTGCGCATACCGTGCACCGGATTGTAGGTAAGGATCGGGCCGGCTTCCGTTTGACCATATCCCTCGTAGATCGGCGCGCTGGTGGCGACCTCCCAGCGATTCAATGTCTCCTCCGACAACGGTGCCGATCCGGAATAGCAGGTGTGCACGCCTGACCAGTCGGTTGCCGCGAATTCAGGATCGGTCATGAGGCCGGTAAAGATCGTCGGGCTGCCGGGAAAAATCGTGATGCGCTCGCGCTCGACCAAATCGAGCAATTCGCCCGCCCGGTACCGCGGCATGATGACCAATGTTCCAGCGCAGTACGCACTGAGGTACAAACCCATCGTCAATCCGTACGCATGGAAAATCGGCATGGGACAGAGAATGCGCTCGCCCCGATCGGCATCGGTCGGCAACAGTCCTTCGCGTTGCGCGATATTGGTGCACACCGCGCGATGGGTCAGCATGACCCCTTTCGATCGTCCGGTGGTGCCACCGGTGTATTGGATGAACGCGAGATCGTCGGCGGTCGGTGCGCGGATGGGAAGTGGGTCGCTTCGAGACGAAGGATCCGTCCAGCGACCTTCATCGAGATCGATCGCTTCCACACACGCGATGTCGAGCCTGTCCGATATTCGCGCCACCTCTTCGGCTCGCTTTGCATCGAACAACAAGACGCGCGGTCGGGCATCCTCGATGATCTCGATGAGCTCCCGCTCCGTATAGAGCGGATTGAGCGGGACCACGGTGGCCCCCGCCGCATGCGCCGCGAACATTGCGATGCAGACTTCAGTGCTGTTCGGCAGGAGTATTGCAACCCGTTCGCCGCGAACATCCAGGTTGCTCAAGCGCTCTCCGACACCGGCCACGCGAGCAAGGTAATCGCGATAGGTGAGACGGACCGGACCACAGACCAACGCTTCGCGATTGGGATGCTCGTGCGCCGAGTCGATCAGGATCTGGGGAAGCGACGCAAATCGACGCGGATGCACGACAGTCGAATCCGATTAAATCGATTAATGAATCAGCGATGACTGAATCAGCGATGACTGAATCAGGCACCCGCCCGGATGATATCCACACCGCCCATATACCGATGCAATACGTCTGGAACTGTAATCGAGCCGTCGCTGTTCTGATAGTTTTCAACCACCGCGATCAAGGTCCGACCGACCGCCAGCGCCGAACCGTTCAAGGTATGCGCGAGCTCGGGCCGGCCCTTCTCGTTGCGAAAACGCGCCTGCATCCGCCGTGCCTGGAACGCTTCGAAGTTCGAGCAGGATGAAATCTCCCGATACGCGTCCTGACCGGGCAGCCACACCTCGATGTCGTAGGTTTTCGCCGATGAGAACCCCATATCCCCGGTACATAACGCGACGACCCGATACGGTAGATCGAGCCGCTTCAGGATCACTTCGGCATGACCGGTCAGGGTTTCCAGATCTTCGTAGGAGCGCGCCGAATGCGTGATCTGCACGAGCTCGACCTTGTCGAACTGATGCTGGCGAATCATGCCGCGCGTATCCCGGCCGTAGGTTCCCGCTTCGCTTCGAAAGCATGGTGAGTGGCAGACAAACTTGAGCGGTAGCCGCTCGAGCGGCACGATCGTGTCCCGTACCATGTTCGTAACCGGCACCTCGGCTGTCGGGATCAGGTAGAACTTCTCGCCATCGCCGCGCGGCACGGCAAACAGGTCTTCCTCGAATTTCGGCAGCTGACCGGTGCCGAACATCGAGTGCCGATTCACCATGTACGGTACATAGGTCTCGACGTAACCATGCTCCTCTGTGTGCACATCGAGCATGAACTGCGAGAGGGCGCGATGCAATCGTGCGAGCGGGCCGGTCATCACCGCGAAGCGGGCACCCGCGATCTTGCTCGCGACTTCAAAGTCGAGCATGCCAAGGCCCGCACCCAGATCCGTGTGGTCCTTGACCGCGAAGTCGAATGCACGCGGTGATCCGATCCGTCGCACCTCGAGATTGTCGTCGCTCGATCGTCCGGTCGGCACGCTCTCGTGCGGCAGATTGGGAATCACCGACACGAACGCCTGCTGCTGTTCCTGAATTAGACTCACCTGCTTTTCGAGATCGGCAAGCGTGGCATTCACTGCGTTCACATCCGCCATAAGGGCAGCAATGTCCTCGCCCTTCCCCCTTGCGATGCCGATCCCCTTCGACAAGGTATTGCGCCTTGACTGGAGCTCCTGCGTCCGCGTCTGGATCGCCTTTCGCTCGGCTTCAATCGCATGGAACTGGTCGATATCGAGTTGGAAAGTGCGCTCGGCGAGACGCTTGGCGACGCGGTCGAGGTCAGTGCGAAGGAGTTGGATGTCCAGCATGGCTTTTGGATGGGGAAAAGTGAAACGGGAAACGGGAAACGTAGAGACCTTTAAGCGCCCTTTCCACCGTCACCGGGGGAGAGGGGGATCCCTTTTCCCTTTTCCCTTTTCCCTTTTCCCTTTTCCCTTTTCCCCATTCACCCATCCCCATTCACCCTTCCCCATTCACCCTTCCCCCTTCTCTTCCGGCGCTGCGCGCCTCGCCGCATCATCGAGGCTGCGAAAATGCGCCAATCGTTCTGCGATGCGCGCCTCGATGCCGCGATTGGTCGGCTGGTACCAGTGGGGTGCGACCATGCCCTCAGGCAAATAACTCTCGCCCGCCGCGTAACCTTCGGGCTCGTCATGGGCGTAACGGTATTCCTTGCCGTGTCCCATCGCCTTCATGAGCTTGGTCGGCGCGTTGCGGATGTGGATCGGCACGGGGCGCGTCTTGTCGTTCGCAACGAAGTCACGGGCCTTGTTATACGCGACATAGATCGCGTTTGATTTCGGCGCACAGGCGAGGTAGACCACCGCCTGCGCGATCGCCAACTCGCCTTCAGGCGACCCTAGCCGCTCATAGGTGTTTGCCGCCGCGAGCGTAATTTCGAGCGCGCGCGGATCAGCCAGCCCGATGTCCTCGGTGGCCATCCGGATCACCCGCCTGGCAAGATAGAGCGGATCCGCGCCACCGTCCAACATACGCACCAGCCAATAGAGCGACGCATCGGGACTCGATCCACGGACCGATTTGTGCAGAGCCGAAATCTGATCGTAGAAAGCATCCCCGCCTTTGTCGAAACGACGAAGATTGCGTGCGACCGCACCTTGCGCGAATTCGCTATCGACCCTCGACACACCCGCGCTTATTGCAGCGGTCTGGACGATCTCGAGGAAATTCAACAGGCGACGCGCATCGCCGTCGGCCAAATCGGCCAGCCGGTCGCGTGCGCTCACATCGAATGTCTGCGATCCGGCGAGGTACGCGACGGCACGCTCGAATAGTGCTCCCAGCTCGCCGTCGGTAAGCGAGGTAAGTACATAGACCTGGGCGCGTGAAAGCAGCGCGCTATTCACTTCGAACGACGGATTTTCGGTGGTCGCACCAATGAATGTGAACAATCCCTCCTCGACGAAGGGCAGGAAGGCATCCTGCTGCGCCTTGTTGAATCGATGGACTTCATCCACGAACACGATGGTCGAACGTCCGCGCACCCGCGCGTGTCGTGCCCGTTCCACCGACTCGCGAATCTCCTTCACACCCGCCAAGACCGCAGAGATCGCGATGAATTCGGATTGAAAGGCGGACGCTGCAAGACGCGCCAGCGTGGTCTTCCCGACACCCGGCGGCCCCCAGAGGATCATCGAATGCGGCTTGCCTGAATCGAACGCGAGACGCAGCGGTTTGCCGGGGCCAAGCAGATGCGTTTGACCAACGATCTCATCGAGCGTTTTGGGACGCAGCCGCTCGGCCAGCGGCACGGTCGGCGCGTTGCCCGCCGCGTGGTCGTCGCCGACCGCCGCATCGTCGAACAGATCACTCACCGATGACGTCCGCGCCTTTGGGCGGCGTGAACTGGAAGGTCGATGGGTCGATCCGGGGATTCCGCTGCATCGTAAGAAACTTGAGCAGGGTCTGCTGCCCAAATGCATCCGTCAGCTCCATCGCGGCAAGGCCTGCCGCGGAAAATCCGATACGAATACGTTCGAAGTTCGCCTCCTTCTGCCGCGGTGTTGCGAGCACCCATTCGAGCCCATCGCGTGTCCCTTCGTCTTTCAGTACGAAGGCCTTCATTGCGTCGTTGTTGCCCGATAGCAGCGCGGCCGGTGTTGATCCGAGCGCCGCGTCGATCTTGCGAATCGAGACCTGATTGAGATCGGGATCGTAGATCCATACCTTTGATCCGTCACCGACAATCAGTTGATTGTAGGGCTTGACATAAGTCCAACGGAACTTGCCGGGACGCGCGAATTCGAGCGTACCGCGAGATTCCTGCGTGACCTTGCCACTCCGATCGACGATGCGCTGGCTGAATTCGCTCTTCGCGGATTGCGTGTCGGTCATGAAGGCGTTGAGCCGATCGGTACCGGCGGCCCACGCCGAGCCAGCCAGAACCCACCCGAGCAGGATCGAATTCAATCGAACGATAAATGTCATCTTTCCGCCTTAACCCTTCCTCGCTAATTCATGAACCACAGGGGACGCAGAGGACACAGAGGAATCACTGGATTTCACGAGCCCGATCAATTCATCGCACATCGATTCGAAGTTTGATCACCGATGATTGCCCCATTGCTCTCCACTGTGTCCTCTGCGTCCTCCGTGGTTCAATCCGTAATCCGTAATCACCCTTCACCCTTCACCGGCGCGAGAATCTCTCGATTCCCATTCGACTGCATCGCCGAAACGAGTCCGGCCTGTTCCATCGATTCGAGCAAACGGGCCGCACGGTTGTACCCGATTCGCAAATGCCTTTGAACCAGCGAAATCGACGCCCGACGCGAACGGACAACGATGTCAACGGCCTGGTCATACAACGGATCGGACTCCCCGCCCGTTGCACTCGCAGTGCCGGTGAGATCGAGCACACCCCCATCGACGCTCTCGCCCGTGCCTTCGAGCAACCCGTCAATATATTCCGGCTTCCCGAGGCTCTTCAAATGATCGACGACCCTGTGCACTTCATGGTCGGCCACGAAGGCGCCGTGAACCCGCATGGGCACGCCCGATCCCGGCGGGAGGTACAGCATGTCGCCCTGGCCAAGCAGCGATTCGGCACCTTGCTGATCGAGAATCGTGCGCGAATCGACCCGGCTGGATACTTGGAACGCGATCCGCGACGGAAAGTTCGCCTTGATGAGTCCGGTGACGACATCCACCGACGGCCGTTGCGTGGCGACAATGAGGTGAACCCCGGCGGCTCGTGCTTTCTGGGCGAGGCGGGCAATCAGCTCTTCGACCTTCTTGCCGACGACCATCATCAGATCGGCCAACTCGTCGATGACGACGACGATGTACGGCAACTTGGTCAGCGGCACAGGATTCTCAGTCTGGATCGTCTCCGGATCATGCAACGGCTTCCCGGATTTCTCGGCGTCTCCGACTTTCGTGTTGTAGCCGGACAGATTACGAACCCCGACCCACGACATCAGCTTGTAGCGCCGGTCCATCTCGGCCACACACCATCCGAGCGCATTCGCCGCGTATTTCATGTCGATGACGACGGGCGCGAGCAACTGCGGAATGTCCTGGTACACCGAAAGCTCGAGCATCTTCGGATCGATGAGGATCAGCCGCACATCGCGCGCTTCAGCCTTGTAGAGCAGCGAAAGAATCATCGCATTCATCGCGACCGACTTGCCCGACCCGGTGGTGCCGGCAACCAGCAGGTGCGGCATACGGGCGAGGTCCACCACGATGGGTTGGCCGCTGATGTCCTTGCCAAGCGCAATCGCCAGCGGCGAGTGCATATCGTGATAGACCTTCGATGACAGGATCTCCGAGAGGCGCACCGACTGGCGCTTCGGATTCGGGATCTCGAGACCCATGCATGATTTGCCGGGAATGGTCTCGACCACCCGGATGCTCATCACCGAGAGCGACCGTGCGAGGTCCTTTACCAGGTTGACGATCTGGCTGCCCTTCACGCCGATTGCCGGCTCGATCTCGTAGCGCGTGATAACGGGGCCGGGATAGGCGGCCAGCACCTTTACTTCGACGCCGAAATCCTTCAGTTTGCGTTCGATGAGGCGCGATGTGTATTCGAGCGTCTCGGCACTGATCGTTTCGCGCTCGGATGGCGGGTCATCGAGCAAAGCAAGCGGCGGGAGCGGGGTATCGGGCAGCTCATGGAACAACGGCACCTGCTTTTCGCGAATGACGCGATCCGATTTCGGTATGTCGAGCACCGGCGGCTCGATCCGAATCGGCCGCGCCTCCTCGGTGCGGCGCTTCTCCGCAACGACAATCGACTCGCGCTCCACCGCCGCGACCTCGCCGGCTTTTTCGTCGACGCGCCGTTCGCGCCACGCGAGCAGGTTGCGGAAAGCCGATTCGATCCAGGACCCGAGCGCCTCGACCGCAGTGACCCACGAGACGCCCGTAAAGAGGGACGCGCCGATCAGGAACGCCGTCAGCAGAACAAGCGTCGCGCCGGTGAACCCGATCGTTACATTGACCCAGTCGCCGATCAGAACACCCAGTACGCCGCCGGCCTTGAACGGCAACGCGGCGCCGATGGTATGGAAACGCAGCGCCTCCGTGGCGCTGGAAGACAACAGCACCAGGAGAAATCCGCCCAGCGCAAAGAAGAACGGACGCCGGTCGCTGATCGAGGTGCCGTCGAGCCGCCGGTATCCCCAGACGACCGTATAGGCGAGCAGGACAATCCACCAGTACGCGGACAGCCCGAAGAGATAAAGCAGGAGGTCGGCCAACCATGCGCCGAAGCGCCCGCCCGCGTTGCTCGCTGTCGTGTTGAGGCCGGTGCGTGACCAACCCGGGTCCGCTGTCGTGAAGGTGACGAGCGTGAGTGCAAGATAGAGCGCGGCCATGACGACCACGATCCACCGCGACTCTCTTAGCAGCGTGGCGACTTTGCCCGGGAGGGGCGCTTTTGCGGGTTTGGCCAAATCTGGATGCGAGAGGGAACGCAGGAAGACGAGCATGCTCCCGATTCAACAATGCGATCGGGGCGCGCCAAAATATAAAAAGCCTGGGGCGAATTGTAACCGCCACCAGGCTTTTTCCGTGTCGCCGCGGTGCAGGCCGCGTCGATCCGGATTGGGCTTCTGCGAGAACTTCAACCAACGGGGGGGACTTCCCCGCCGGCCCCGACTACAGGGCCTGAAACTTGGTTCTGATCAAAGATCCGCGGAACGTAAAGGGTTAGTGCGCCATCAGGATGTTGTCGCGCAGGAAGATCGCGCCGGAACGGACCTCGATGTAGCCGCCCGTCTGCAGATCCTTCATGACGCGGCTCACCATTTCACGGGAGGCGCCGATCATCTTGGCGATATCCTGCTTGGGCAATTTCTTGGTCACGACCTTCTGGCCGTCGATCGTGTCGGCCATCTCGAGCAAGAGGCGGGCGACACGGCCATAGACATCCATCAAGGCGAGGCTGCCGATTTTGCGGTCGGCGTCTCGCAAGCGCTTCACCAAGCCGCGCATTACGCCCATGCAAATGTCGAAGTTCTCGGCCAGACATTTCTTGAAATCGGCTTTCGAGATGGTGAGGAGCTCACACGGCTCGATCGCGATCACGGTTGCCGATCGGGGCGCATCATCGACCAGCCCCATTTCGCCGAAGAATTCACCGGATGACAGGATCGCAAGGATGACTTCGCGGCCTTCGTCATCGCTCATCATCACCTTCAGGCGACCGGCAATGACGATGTACAGCGAATCCGTCGGATCGCCGGCGGAGATGATTGTTGAGCTGCGGGGAAAGGCCTTACGACCGACCACGCGCGTCAAGAGAGCAAGCTGTCCCTCGGGCAACTGCGAAAACAACGGAACATTACGAAGAAGAAGTGTTGAAACGCTAGCGGGACCACGCATTGAACTGCCCTCCACAAAGATCGATACCCACGAAAGGGGCGTAAGGCTTCACGGTCAGAATTTTTTGTGAGCCGGGATCAAGCCGCCGCGCATCGCAGTCGGCCACGTCTGGCTGCACGAACCAGTCGGTAATTTATTCACACAGTACTCTTCACGATGAGACACTGAAGCAACGAATAGACACGGGGAATTCTCTCAGTTCGCAGCATCGACCAATGCGACCAATGCGACCGGCCGGGCTTCGTACTGAAGCGCATTCCGCATCCGTGCGAAATCAATGTCCGTAGCGTCGACGCAAGAGAAGCGGCCTTCCGCTGTCCTCGTGAAGCCCGATCGATTCGGCATTATTCCGATCATTGATGAAGTTCCGCCAGCCCCAAACTGGATTTTCGCACCTTCACTACCTTGGGATATTGGCAAGCCGACAAAGCCCTGCCAATGCAATTTCTCCCGCGGCATCCGTGACGTTTTCGAGCACGAGTATATGCGCCTGATAATTCGGAAACAATTGTTTATCAATCCTACGTGTCTCAATGGTGAAGTATTACCCATCCGTCTTACAGCGTCGCCCGCAGGTCGGTTTTGCGTCCCCGCCTATCCACCGATCGATCCTATTTTGTTGCGGTCGGCCGCCGCGACACCAGTGACTATAATTTGACCCTTTACTCGGGGACATCCTGATCATGGCGCGCCGTGTTGCCGCCCAATCGGACCGAACCGCTTCGGAGCATCAATGCCAAAAACAATCAAGCATGCGCGCCTCCTGATCCTCGGGTCGGGACCAGCCGGTTATTCGGCCGCCGTCTATGCGGCACGCGCCAATCTGAAACCTGTCCTCATCACCGGCATTGCACCCGGGGGCCAACTGACGACCACGACCGATGTTGACAACTGGCCCGCCGATTTCGCAGGCGTGCAAGGGCCGGAACTGATGGAGCGTTTTCAGAAGCACGCAGCGCGCTTCGACACCGAGATCGTATTCGACCAGATCGCACATGCCTACCTGGCCGAGCGGCCTATTCGCCTCGAGGGCGATTCCGCGACCTACACATGCGACGCTCTGATCATTGCGACCGGTGCCTCGGCCCGATATCTCGGCTTGCCTTCCGAGCAGCAGTTTCTCGGCAAAGGCGTGTCTGCATGCGCGACCTGCGACGGATTCTTCTATCGAGGACAGGACGTCGCGGTGATCGGAGGGGGCAACACAGCCGTCGAAGAAGCCCTGTACCTGTCCAATATCGCCAAGCAGGTAACCCTGGTGCATCGGCGCGACAAGCTGCGCGCGGAGAAAATCATGCAAGACAAATTGTTCGCGCGCACAAACGTCCGCATGGCCTGGAACCATGCGCTCGATACGGTGATCGGCGACGATAAGGGCGTCACCGGCATTCGTATTCGCAGCACCAAAGACGATGCGCCGCAGGAGCTCGCGGTCCACGGACTCTTCATCGCGATCGGTCACACCCCGAACACGCAGATCTTCGAAGGCCAGCTTGGAATGGAAGGCGGATACATCATCACCAAAGGCGGACGCGAAGGCGACGCCACGTCGACGACCTCGCCTGGGGTGTTCGCGGCGGGTGACGTGCAGGATCACATCTACCGCCAAGCGGTCACCAGCGCGGGATCCGGCTGCATGGCCGCGCTCGATGCAGAGCGTTATCTCGATTCACTGGCCTCGGGGTAACATCGAGAGGCCACACTTCGTCGTTCCTATCTGCCGGAGCAATCAACGTGCAACGCGGCCGCGACCCGGATCGAGCGCCTGCGAATGAATCCGATCTCGACCTGTTCCGCGACGCGGTCCGGGACGCCGTTCCACTGGCGCCGCCGCATCGCGTTGATGTTACGCAGCGGACGGCACCGCCGGTCGCGGTCCAATCGCTCCTCGACGAGCATGACGCATTCGCAGAGCTGCACCACGTGGTCGTCACCAACGAGTTGGCCCTCGATACCGGCGACGAGACGTTCTTCGTTCGCGAAGGCTATTCGCCGCTGCTCGTCCGCAAATTGCGCCGCGGTCAATGGATCGTCGAGGAGGAGCTCGACCTGCACGGCGCACGGCGGGATGAAGCGCGCGAGATGCTGGGCGATTTCCTGAAACATGCGATCCGCGGGCGCCGGCATTGCGTGCGCATCATTCACGGCAAGGGCCTGGGGTCGAAGAACCGTGAGCCGGTGCTCAAGAACAAAGTGAAAGTGTGGCTGTCGCGCCGCGATGAAGTGATCGCATTTTGCCAAGCGCCGCCAACGATGGGTGGCGGGGGCGCGCTGCTGGTCCTGTTGAAACGTTAGACCGCTGCCTCGTTCTGCTCGCCCGTACGGATGCGCACGACCTGCTCGACTTCGGTGACGAAAATCTTGCCGTCACCGATCTTGCCGGTGCGCGCGGACTTGACGATCGCCTCGACCACCTGATCGACCAGGCTATCGGTGACGACCACCTCGATCTTCACCTTGGGCAGGAAGTCGACCACATACTCTGCGCCGCGATAGAGCTCCGTGTGGCCCTTCTGGCGGCCGAACCCCTTTACTTCGGTCACCGTGAGGCCGCTCACACCCACCTCGGCGAGCGCCTCGCGGACTTCATCGAGCTTGAACGGCTTGACGATCGCTTCGACTTTTTTCATGGTGCGCGGACCAGAGGAGAATTGGGCCGGGAGTATATAGCAGACTGCTGAACCAGTAGACTTGCTTCGCTCTCACCAAATCCCAATAATCAAACGATGTCCTGTCCCGCCCAACACATCGCCCGGTCGTCGCGCTAATGGCCCGCGACATAGAGATTCGAATCGTCGACAGCCTCTCGGGTGTCGAGCCATCCGCCTGGAACTCCCTCGCGGGCGATCATCCGATGCTCTCCTACGCGTTTCTGCATGCATTGCATGAAACGGGCTGTGCCTCCGCCGAGTCAGGCTGGCTCCCGCAGTACATCACGGCGTGGGAAGGGAAGGCGCTCGTCGGCGCGATGCCGCTCTATTTGAAATCGCACTCGTACGGCGAATACATTTTCGACTGGGCGTGGGCCGATGCTTATCAACGTAACGGCCTTTCGTACTACCCAAAGCTCCTTAGCGCGATTCCGTTCTCCCCGGTCAGCGCCCAGAAAATACTCGCAGTCGACAACGAAGTGCGAATCCGACTCCCCAAAGCGGCCCTCAAGGTGGCGCGGGGCGCCTCGTCGCTCCACGTTTTGTTCCCCACCGTCGAGGAGCTTGCCTTGTTCGAGGGTGAGCGGATGCTGACGCGTCGTGGCATGCAGTTTCATTGGTTCAACGACGGCTATTCGAGTTTCGATGATTTTCTCTCACGCTTCTCGCATGACAAGCGCAAGAAAATCAAACAGGAACGCCGCAAGGTGCGGGACGCCGGGATATCGTTCAAATGGCTGGTCGGTGCGGAAATCTCGACCGCACACTGGGCGTTCTTCAATCGCTGCTATCGGTCGACCTATCGCGCCCACCATTCAACGCCCTATCTCAATCTGGATTTCTTCCACGAGATCGGCGCGAAGCTTCCGGACAACCTTCTCATGGTGCTTGCCGAAGCGGACGGCAAGCCGATCGCGGCCGCGTTCAACATGTTCAACCAGACCACGCTTTACGGCCGATATTGGGGCACGACGGGCTTTCATTCAGGCCTGCACTTCGAGGCCTGTTACTACCAGGCGATCGAATTTTGCATCGCGCGCGGCATTATGATATTCGAGGGCGGCGCGCAAGGTGAGCACAAGCTTGCGCGCGGCTTCACCCCGGTCGAGACACGCTCCGCGCATTGGCTCCGGCATCCGCAATTTGCCGCCGCCATCGAGCGTTTCCTCGACAATGAAGCCAAGGGCGTCGCGCACTACATCGACGAGTTGAACGAGCATTCGCCTTTCAAGGCGGTGGAGGCGCCCTCGAGCGGGGCATGATTCGAAAGGGACACTATGCGACTACAAGGCAAATCGATCATCGTAACGGGCGCCGGTTCAGGCATCGGCGCAGGGATCGCCAAACTGTTCGGTGAGCAGGGCGCCAAGCTCATCGTGAACGACATCAACGCAGCGGGTGGAGAGCGCGTCACGGCCGAGATCAATCAGGCGGGCGGCACCGCCAAATTCGTTCATGGCGACGTCACCAAGGCCGCCGACTGGGAACGCGTGGTGAGCGCCGCGCTCTCCGCGCACGGACGCCTTGATAGCGTCATCAACAATGCCGGATGGACGTATTCGGCGAAATCCACGGTGCTGGTGACCGAAGCCGAATTCGACAAGACCTTCGCGATCAATGTGAAGAGCATCCTTCTTTCGGCGCAGCACGCGATCCCCATCTATCAGAAGCAAGGCGGCGGCAATTTCGTCAATATCGCTTCGACCGCCGGCGTGCGCCCGCGACCGAATCTCGGCGTCTACAACGCTTCGAAGGCGGCGGTGATCAATTTGTCGAAATCGCTCGCCGTGGAATTCGGTCCGGCGAACATCCGCGTCAATTGCGTCAATCCGGTGTTCAATCCGGATACCGCGCTCTCTTCGGGATTCGCCGGCGGTACGGTCGATGACGCAGCGAAGGCGCGCTTTCGCGCAACCATTCCGATGGGACGGTTTTCTACCGCGCTCGACGTTGCGCAGGCCTGCCTGTACCTGGCAAGCGACGAGGCGTCGCTCGTAAGCGGCGTGTGCCTGGAGGTCGACGGCGCGCGCTGCGTATAGCGCGCGTTCTAGCGTTTAACCAGCCCGCCCAGCAGCGCCGCCACTTGTGGCCGTTTCGCTGCGACCTGATCGACGGAGGGTTGCTTCGGCGGCGCAATGCCGATACCCGGTTCATAGGGCTTGGTAAATATCGGATCCATAGGCCCATTCCGACGGCCGCTGCGTGCGCCACCCCGACTCGATTCCTGGCGGCTGCTTTCGGTTCGCCGGGGTTCGGGACGGTGCGTGAGGCGATCGTGACCTTCATCGCGCCGACCACTTGGCTCTCGCACGGGCGGCGATATGATGGTCGCAGCGTCGCGGCCATCCGGGCTGAACCCCTCGACGATCAGACATTCGATGCGGCGCTTGAGCATCTTCTCGATATCGGCGAGCTTCTCGTGATCGTCAGGCGATACCAATGAAATCGCCTCGCCTTCCTTGCCGGCACGACCGGTACGACCGATCCGATGCACATAGTCATCGGGCGTATGCGGGAGATCGAAGTTCACGACCGAAGGAAGCTCTTCGATATCGAGCCCGCGTGCCGCGACGTCGGTAGCGACCAGGACGCCCACCTTGCCCGCCTTGAACGCTTCGAGCGCTTCCGTCCGCTCGGTCTGCGTCTTGTCGCCGTGAATAGCAGCGGCGTGAACGCCTTCCTTGTTCAGTTGATAGGTAAGCCGGTTACACCCCATGCGGGTCCCGGTGAACACGAGCACCTGGTGCATGTTGCGCGAACGAATCAAGTGGATCAGTAGATCGCGCTTGCGTTCGCGTGCCACCGGATGCACGCGATGCACGACGCCCTCGGCCAGGGCATTCCGCTTGGCAACCTGGATCGTCACCGGATTCTTCAAGAGCGTATCGGCGAGCCTCTTGACGTCATCGGGAAAGGTCGCCGAGAACAGAAGGCTCTGACGCTCTTTCGGCAGCAAGGCGATGATGCGCTTGATATCGGGGATGAACCCCATGTCGAGCATGCGATCGGCTTCATCGAGTACGAAGACTTCGACCTGCCCGAGATGCACCGTGCGCTGCTGCACGTGATCGAGCAGCCGGCCGGGTGTCGCGACGACAATCTCAACGCCCTGGCGGAGGATCGCCATTTGCGGGTCGATCGGTACGCCGCCGTAGAGGACGGTGCTGCGAAGATTCGTGTACTTCGCGTAGCTCTGGACGCTTTCTTCGACCTGCACGGCGAGCTCGCGCGTCGGTGCGAGAATGAGCGCGCGGATCTGATGGCGCGCTGGTGACGTACTTGTATTAGCGTGCCGCAGCAGCTTGTTGAGGATCGGCAGCACGAAACCCGCCGTCTTGCCGGTGCCGGTTTGCGCACCGCCCATCATATCCAGCCCGGAGAGAACCACCGGAATCGCCTGCGCCTGGATGGGCGTAGGGTCGACATACCCTTTCTCGGCGACTGCCCGCAATATGGGCTCGGCGAGACCTAACTCAGCAAAAGAACTCAAACGACTGACCTTTGGACAACCCGGCGGAGACGAATGGACCTACGGGCCGGGTTCGCGACGGATTCGTGGTTGGCCGCCGAAGCGGCGCGTCAGAAATCCGAAGGAGGAAAAGCGTGCGCAGGGCCATCACGCGGTGAATGACAACCTCGCAAGTATACCCCAGATACACATTGGACTTGACGATTTACAAATTTTCCCGAGCTAAATGGGTGATGACACACGGTCCGTCGTGATCACGCCGGGAGGACGCGGGTCATTGCCCCCGCCTGGACCCCGGGCTTTCCGACTTCGCCGGTTGATGCCGGCGAGGCAGCTTGATTTAGACTTGATTTAGACTAGAGGCGCCCGGGATGCTCGTCCGGGCACACCAACGCGCCCTGCCCTCGGCGCACCGTACCGAAGGAGATAAAACGATGAAGATCTATTACCACCCGGTATCGACTACCAGCCGCCCGGTCATGCTGTTCGCGATGGAAAACGGGCTCGACGCGGAGTATCAGGTCGTCGATCTGATGAAGGGCGAACACATGCAACCGCCGTTCGCCGCAATGAATCCGACGCGGCTTGTACCCCTTTTGGAAGATGGCGATTTTCGCTTGACCGAAAGCTCGGCGATCCTCAAGTACCTGGCCGAGAAGAGCGGGTCGCCCGCATACCCGAAGGATCTTCAAAAGCGCGCCCGCGTCAACGAGATGATGGACTGGATCAACACGCAGGTCTGCCGCGATTTCGCCTACGGTCTCGTGTATCCGCAGATTTTCCCGACGCACAAGCGTCCAAGCGATGAACAACAGAAAGGGCAGCTCGCCTGGGCGAAAGAACGCGCCAAAGGGTGGCTCACTATTCTCGACAAGGATATTCTCAAGTCGAACAAGTACCTCTGCGGCAACGAGATATCGATCGCCGATTATTTCGGCGTGTCGTTCATCGGGCTGGGCGAGATCATTCGGCAAGATTACACGGCCTATCCCAATGTCAATCGCTGGCTCACCACGATGAAATCGATGAAGAGCTGGCCGAAGGTATATGAAGTGTTCTACGGCTTCGCAGGCTCGATGAAAGACGTCAAGTTCGGGACCGCCTGAAGCCGGGCAGCCTTGGTGATTCACCACGACACCACGACGACCTCAACGGTCACGAGAAATTCAATGCACGCAACGTCAAGTCGCGTTGAGTCGTTGCCCCGTCGTGGTGAATCGGCCTCACCGCTTTGAGCCGACAGGATTTCATCATGATCAAGAAGCTTCATCACAACGCGTACCGCTGCCGCGATTCTGCGCAAACGCGTGCGTTCTATGAGGATTTCCTCGGGCTGCCTCTCGCCTGCACACTCGATATCAGCCAGACGATCACTGGCCGGCAGACTTCCACGTTGCACACGTTCTATGCGTTGGACGACGGCTCGTATCTCGCCTTCTTCGAGGCGCCCGATATGCCGTTCGAATTCAAGAATCAGCACGATTTCGATCTGCATATCGCCTTGGAAGTCGAACCGTCGGCGCTTGCGCCGATGCTTGCGAAGGGCAAGGCACAAGGCTTCGAGACGCGCGGCATTTCCGATCATGGGTTCATCCATTCGGTCTATTTTCGCGACCCGAACGGTTATGTGATCGAGCTCACCGCCAAGGCGAGCAATCACGCCGAAGCCACCGACCCGGCGAAAAACGGCGCGCGGGCAAAGCTCGATCGCTGGCAAGCCAAGAAGGCCCAGGCAGCAAGCGCTTGAGACAGGCGGCAATCCGCCGCGATTGCGCCGTGTCGTGCAGGTGTAATACGGCGCGCCGGCGTGCGTTACAGACAATCGCCGGACTGATGGTCGGTGGCATGACCGGGCGTGTATTCGCAGCCGAACAGGTAAACGAGATCACGCAGCCGCAGGTTCGCAATCGTGCCGCGTTCATACAACGGGCCTTCGAAATGCGCCGACTCGCGATCGCTCGCGGTGATCAGCCGTACGGCGCCGTGGTCGTGAAGGATGCCAGGATCATCGGTGAAGGAATCAGCGCCGTCGTCACGAACAGCGACCCCACCGCGCATGCTGAGATGCAAGCAATCCGGGACGCCATCCGCCGCTTCGGCGCAGACGAGACCCGGGGCGCCGAGCTGTTCGGCACATCGCGGGCGTGCGCCGTGTGCGAGAGCGGCGCCTACCGTGCGGGTATCGCGCTGATGGTCTACGGCGAGGCGGTTACCGAGGCGGGCAGACCGCAGATTCGATAGCGGGTCTGAGAACCTCGGAAACGAACCTGACCCGTACAAATTCATCGCCATGCGAATCGCGTTATCGTAGTTTCTGCCTCTGCACACACGCGCCATCGCCCCGGGAACCCGTCCAATGGTCCGACGCTGTTTCTCTTTTCTCATCGCCATCGCGATCGCGCGCAAGCGCAAGACTTCCTGGTCGGGCTGGAGTCGGTGGCCCGATAGCCGGATCTTCTGGTCGTTGCGGTATGCTGGCAGCGATGGAAGTGTTGGGCGCGCGCGGCGCCAACCTCCGAATGCGCAAACCCGAATCAACGGACAGCGTCGCGTGCGCCGTCTGGATCAATTGGATCCGCTGGAACGATTCGCATGGACACCCTGGTCAATATCGAGACGTTGCTCGTCGCTGTACCGACGCGACGCGAGCACAGATGGACAGGGCTCACTGAACCGATCGGTCGTTATGTCCTCACAAAGCTGACCGACTCCTCCGGCCGCGTCGGTTGGGGCGAAGCACCGGCGCTCAAGGATTGGGGCGGCGAGTTCGGGCGCTATTTCGGCGAGTCGCCCAGCATCGCGCGGCTCGTCATCGCAAATTATCTCGCGCCGGCCGTGCAGGGCATGCCGCTTGGCGATTTCGTCGAGTTGCACCGCCGCATGGACGCGGGCGTCAAGGGTTATCCGTACGCCAAGGCCGCAATCGAATTCGCGTATTACGATCTCACCGCACGGCATCTGGGCGTTCCAGCCTATACGCTACTTGGGGGACGAGCGCGCGATCGCATTCCGGTAACCCATTCGATCGGATTGCTTGGCATCGAAGAGGCGGTTGTCGAATGCGCGCAGGTCGTCAAGGAAGGCATTCGCACCATCAAGATCAAGGTGGGACAGACGCCCAAGCGCGATGTCGAGATCGTGCGACGGATTCGCGAGGCGGTCGGACCCGACATCGATCTGTGCGTCGATGCGAATGAAGGATATGCGACCGCCGGCGAAGCCATCCGAACGATTCGCGCAATGGAACCGTACGGATTGAAGTACGCGGAGCAACCGGTCATGGGCATCGAGCGCATCGCCGAGGTCTCCCGCGCGATCGACACGCCGGTCATGGCCGATGAAAGTGCCTGGAACGCCCATGATGTGGTGCAGATCATCGAACGGCGTGCGGCCGAAATCGTGTCGATCTATACGACCAAGCCGGGGGGGCTGTACAAGGCAATGGAGGTGGCCGCGGTCTGCCGCGCCGCCGGCATTATCTGCAATGTGAATGGCTCGGTCGAACTGGGTGTTGGCAACCGCGCGAACATCACGCTCGCGGCAGCGGCGCCTGCGGTCACACTGTCGTGTGTTGTTCCAGTCTCCACGCCCGCCGAATATCTCGATGGCCGGATGGGGGGAATCTACTATCGAGACGATCTGCTCGCCGCGCCGATGCGGTTCGTGGACGGCGCGATCGAGGTGCCGGATACACCAGGACTCGGGATCGCGGTCGATGAGGCGAAGATCGAGAAGTATCGGGTTCCTGACTAGATCTGAACCACAGGGGACGCAGAGGACGCAGCAATTCGGGGATCGAGAAACGGGAAAAGAGAAGCGCCAATCGCGGTTACCTGATCCCCGCTTTTCCTCTGTGTCCTCCGCGTCCTCTGTGGTGAATTCCTGAGTGACGTAGGTGTCTGAGTGCCATAGAGGGACCGCTGCATGAGAACCGACATCGTTACCCGCGCCGCCGCCGCCGCCAAACATCACGGCCTCGACGCACTCGTTACCTGCTCCCCGGAGAATTTCGGCTACCTTACCGGCTTCATCGTCCCGTCGCAGCCGCTGATGCGCCACCGCCATGCAATGTCGATCGTGACCGCGAGCGGCGAGACTGCGATCCTCGGCGTCGATATGGAGGCGACTACCATTGGCCGGCGCGAGCCCGGCGCACGCACGAAAATCTGGGCCGAGTTCGACGACAACTGCATCGCTTCGCTCGCCGATCTCTTGCGCGAGATGGGCCTTGCCACCGCGAAGGTCGGGATCGAGATGGATTACCTGCCCGCGAGCGACTTTGCCAAGCTGCAGGAAGCCATACCGGCTGCGGCCCTGATACCGGATCAGCATATATTCGCGCGTCTGCGCCAGATCAAAACGCCGGACGAGATCGCACTGCTCCGCCGCCTTTCGCGCATTGCCGATCAAGCCATCACTGATGCACTGCGCACGATCAAAGCGGGCGATACCGAAATGGATCTTGCAGGTCACCTGACCCGCAATGTCTACGCGCTGGGTGCAGAGCAATTCAAACTGATGATCGTTGCCACCGGCGAGCGGAGTGAGCTCCCGAATGTGGGCCCGACCGAACGAAAGCTTCAGGCGGGCGACGTGTGCCGGATCGAGATCTTTCCGATCATTGCGGGCTACCACGCGGGCGTGTGCCGCACGGCGGTCGTGCAGAAGGCGCCCCCGCATGCCGAGCGCATCTGGCGGCATCTGGTCGAATGCAAATATCAACTGCTCGAACAGACCAAGCCCGGCGCCAGTTGCAAATCGATCTACGATGCGTTCATCAAGAAACTCGCCGAGTTAAACCTGCCGCCGATATCGTTCGTCGGACATGGCATTGGTCTCTTCCTGCATGAGGATCCTTATCTTGGCAAAACGCCCGAGATCGGGCGCGCGGGAGACGCCTTTCTCGAAGCAGGCATGGTCCTTGGATTCGAACCCCTTTGCTATCGGACCGGCCATGGATTCGGCATGCAGTTGAAAGACATGTTGGTCGTGACCAGCCAGGGCTGCGAAATCCTCTCGGACTATTGTTCGAACGACACGTTGATCGTCGTTCAATGAGCATTGTCCACTTGGGAAAATACGCGCGGCCAGCCAGTCGCTACAACACGAGGATGTGCCTGCGCTCGGCACCCTTCGCCGCTTCGCGCGGAATTGCCGAATCGAATGTCACGAATTGCCCGCCGCGACTCACGGCAAGCGCCAGCAAATAGACGTCCGTGAGTTGGCGGGGTCCGTGAATTCGCATGGGGTCGGCGATGCGCGCATCAAGCAGGCTCACACCATCGGCCCAGAATTCATGTTGTGGCGCTCCGGTCGCTGCGCTCAGACGTTCGACGACCGAACGCACAGGCAGGGGATTGGGATACGCCGGGCTGGACATGATGCGTATGCACCCGTTCTGGGTAATCGGGCTAGACGCCCACCCGCCCTTCGCGAATTCAGTGAACCATGCTAGCGCTCGCGAATGGGCAACGTGCTCGGCGTCGAGCAATGCGATTAACACATTGACGTCGAGCAGCGCACGCATCAATAGACGTCATCGTCGCGCAGATTGTCGATGAGCTCGTTCGTTACGATGCCGCCCCGTTTTGGAAAGGGTCGCAATCCGTAGATTGCCTTCGGCTCGCGGACGACAAGGGCCTGCGGCGGCGACACCAACGCAGTGCGTGCCAAATTGGAAATCACTTCGCCAATGGATTTCTTATCGCGCTTGGCGCGATCGCGTGCGGCTTCAAGGACATCATCGGCAATATCGAGGGTGGTACGCATGGATGCTATGAATTCCGAGATTCGGGAAACTGTTCTCACAGTTGATGCTAATACATCAAACATCAAATGTCAATGTCAAACCAGACGTCCATCCCGAAAGCGTCGAACCCGATTGGTGAATGTTCAGATTCGCTGCCGAGCCAAAGCGCTGGAAAGGGGTGAGCCCGCCAGCGTGGGCTTCACTACGCTTGGCGCCCGCCTGCTTGATCAGAAAGGCCGCGACGACCCGAACAACGATTTGCAGCAACGCATGTCTCGGGCGGGCGCCGGCGCCTGCCTCCGATGGCTGACAGGGGAACGACTTTCAGCTCACGGCAGCAAGCTCTGCAGCGTGTTGGCGATCGCCGCCTGGCTTGCGTCCTTGCTGCCGCCCCCGACGCCCTGGAACATCTGCGTCAGCGCCGTGTCCCGGTTGCCCGCCGAGCGATCGACCCAACTCTTGGTCTTCAGGTAGTTTTTTTCGTACCTGCCCGAGCGCGCCCGCGCGATGGTCGGATTGATGCTTCTCGTGGCGTATTCGGTGACGCCTTCGACCTGGAAGGGCGCGTTGCCTCCGACCGTGTAGTAGATGGGGTAGAAATCCTGGTGCGTCAGCCAGTGGATGAACTCATGGTGGTAGGTACAGGGGTTGTCGCACACACCCCGCTGCAGGAAGATCTTGCGTGCGGTCCGGTCCTTCTCCGAGGAGCAGAAACCCGGCACGGTGCTGGCCGCGTAGTCGGTGCTGAGCGAATTGATCGCCTTCTTGAAGACGCAATACCAGGTGATGTCGAATTTCGCTGCATAGGTGGCCGCATCGCAGAAGACGAAGATCTCGTTCACCGGCTTCTGCGCCACGGCCAGCTTCAGCTCGGCGGGAAGGTAGGCGTCGTAGGCGGCCATCACTTCGTCAATGGCAGTCTTTGCGTCGACATGGCTCAGGATCATGGCTTTCCCAGTGTTGGTTGAGATAAGTCGCCGGTGAATACTAACCGGCTGTCGAAAAAAGACAACACCGATTGACGCACCAGCACCCGCGGGATGGCGGGTCCCTGGTGACGCTGGTGCCCCTTCTTACGCTGGTGGCGCATCGATCGACTTGGGAACCCCAGCCCGAGGGGTCGGCAGTCCGTGGTTCCGCGGTTGACACCGCACGCGCATCGGCCACAATCCAGCCAGTACCGCGGTCATTCATACCCATTGCAATCGATCAGGAGGAATCACGATGAGCGAAGTGCCTCGCCTCAACGGCGTCATCAACGTGCTGGAACAAGGCAAGCCGACGTTCGTGACGTTCGCATCCGCCGACGTGGAATCCGCGATCGCGATCGGCGGTTCCAGATACGACGGCGTCGTCTACGAAATGGAGCACAATCCGTGGGACGCCCGCGCGCTGCGCGATTGCCTGCAATACATGCTCAACCGGCGTCAGATCGCACAGCGCGGCTCTGTCGCGCCGGCCGTGACACCGATGGTGCGCATCCCGCCGAATGGTGGCGAGCACAATCAATGGCTCGCCAAGCAGGCACTCGATCTTGGTGTGTACGGCATCGTGTGGCCGCACATCAGCACGGTCGATCAGGCAAGAAACGCCGTGGCCGCGTGCCGCTACCCGCGCTTGAAGAATGCGCCGCTCTATGAACCCCCCGGTGCGCGCGGTGACGGCCCGACCCAGGCTGTTCGGTATTGGGGCCTCACCCAGCAGGAATATTACGACCGTGCGGATGTGTGGCCGCTTAATCCTCGCGGTGAGGTACTGGTGATCCTGATGATCGAGGATACCGAGGGCATCGCAAATCTCGATGCGATGCTACGCAACGTGCCGGGGATCGGCGTGATTCTGATCGGCGAAGGCGATCTCAGCCAGGAGCTCGGTTTTCCGCGCCAGTACGAACACAAGGTAGTCATGGAGCACAAAGCCGAAGTTGTGCGCATCTGCACGCAGCATCGAGTGGCCGTTGGCCACCCGCATGTCGATGGCAACAATGTGGAGGAGATCCTGAAGGAAGGCTATCGCTTCCTGATGCCGGCACCGGTGCGAAGTTACGCTGCGCTCGACAAGGGGAGGAAGCTTGCAGGGCGGGAGGGATAACGCGAGGGCAGGCGAACCGCTCCTACTTCACTTCGACTTGATTGACACCGGCTTCGACCGCGCCCGCAGGAAGGCGACCAATGCCGCGACCTCGTCGGTCAGTGCACTGTCATCCAAGCTGACATTGACGACCGATCCGTCGTCCTGCTCGATCGTAATGTCGTATTGCTGGCGGTCGGCGCCCTTCGCGCGGATGGGCCTGAGGCGCTCGAGTCCGGCTGCCGCATGCAGGCGCTCCAATTCATTCTGCTCGCGTTTCGGCAGATCTGCGGCGCTTACTTCGCAGCCGCGAATCAACCCTGCAAATCCGCCCGACTGAAGAAATCTGATCTTCACGCCCATATGCCTCACTACTCGCTCGACGACAAGTCTATGAGGGAGCAATCGCGCTGATTCTGACGAATCTCAAAGACCCACTGCCTTCCACGCGGCGTCCACCGCGTCGGCCACCTTCTGGCCAAGCTGCGGTGCCATCGACGTCGACACTTGCCGGCATTGCTTCGCGCAGGCAGCGAAATTGCTGGTGGGCGAGAGGTTCAGCATCACCTGGTACCAGACCTTGCCCACCGACAGCCAAGCACTGCCACCGACCGCGGTCGCAGCGAGGTAGAAGGCGTGATTCGGGATCCCCGAATTGATATGGACGCCGCCGCTATCGGCTGTTCCCTTGTAGCGATTCTTGTAGTGCTTGGGCTGCGGGTCACTGCCGATGTCCGGATCGTTCTTATAGGCGGTGCCCGGATCTTTCATGCTGCGAAGCGCCGTTCGGGTCGGCGCGGGAATCAGGATTTCCCGCCCGATCAGCCAATCGGCGGTCTTTGCGGTCTGCTTCTTGCGGTATTGCCTGACGAGTGATCCGAACACGTCGGCGAAGTGCTCGTTCAACGCACCGCTTTCGCCGTAGTACTCGAGCCGCGATGTGAATTGAACGACCCCATGGGTGAGCTCATGACCCACGACGTCGGGCGATTTCGTGAAGCGGGTGAAGATGACACCGTCGCCGTCACCGTACACCATCTGACGGCCATCCCAGAACGCGTTGTCGTAACCGATGCCCGCATGCACGCTTTGCACCAGCGCCATGCCTTTGTCATCGAGCGAATTGCGCCCGAAGATCTTGAAGTAGAGTTGCCAGGTGGAACCCGCGTAGTTGTAGGCCTCGTTGACCGTAACATCAGACGACGCGGGTCCGCCCTCGGATCGCACCAGTTTTCCCGGCAAGAACCGGTCGGGCGGATTGCGCTTGCCCTGGTCATAGACCTTGCGATTCATTTTCGGTGTTCCGGTCACCGCTTCATACCCGATGATCTCGGAGGGCAATACCGAAACGACCGAGCGATGCGCGCGAATACGTGCGCCTAGCTGCAGATTCTCGAGTGCGGTGTCACGAACCTTGGTGTTGCCCGATTGCGAGAGTTTTTCGAGAATGAAGGGCGGGATGATGCAATGGATCGGGTCGTGGCATCCGCATTGCGGCGTGTATCGCATGATTACCTCGTCGTTCCGTGTTGATTGCGAGTACGCATCATCGTACCCCTGGCGTTACCTCGAATCCATAGTCCGTTCGTCGGGTTGCGCCCGAACACGATCACACCTCGGAACAACCGATCAAAGCGTGAAGCGGAGGGCCTTCAACAAGATACCCGGCACGCGCGAGCTCGATGTGGATCGTGCGTCATACGTCGAGGGATCCAGCAGCATCTCGCGTTCGCTAGTGAGATCGATAAGGTTCTCGCCCAACATGCGAAAGAGCGTGTCATCGAATCGCATCACATCGATTGGAGCGACGATGCGGCCGTGCTCGACCCAGAAGCACGCAAAGCGCGTCATGCCGGTCATGCGCCCCGCCGAACGATCCGAGTAGTTGAGGTACCAGAGGTTGTTGATATAGATCCCGGTGTCGAGCAGCGCAAGTACGTCTTTCATCGCGAGCGTTCCGGCGCGCAGGTCGAGCGACGCCGGCTTCTCGCTCGGGCCCGCACCGTTTGCGACGAGATTGAATTCCATCGCGGTGCGCGGCGCCACCAATAGCGAATCGAGCTTGCCTTGCGATACGAGCGGCACGCGATCGGGCTTCGCGAAGCCCTCGTCTTGAAACGCCGGCGCGGAGCCGTCAATCGTGTTTTCGACGACAGTCACCCGCTCCGACCAATGCTCACCGTGCGCCATTCTGAGGAGCGGGCTCCATTTCGTTTGCATCGAGTGCGCCGAGAACCCGCCCCAACCGAGCAGCCCCATTACTTCGTCGACCGCTTGCGGAGCAAGATACGCCCGGTATTCGCCGGGGGCGATTTGCCGCGAAGGCCGCTTCATCAGCGTTAGTTGCTCCGACGATTCGCGCAGTTTCGTCCGGAAGGCGTGCGGCGCCCAATCGAATCCGGCGTAACTAGCTTTCACCGCCTTGTCGACGCGGTCGTGCAGGCTCCAATCGAAATTGAACGTCTCCACCGCATGCCAATTGCGTTGGCCAAGAGAATTCGCAAAGCCTCGATGGATGGTGCCGGCGCTGTAGATGCCGACCAGATCGAGATCGACTGACTCTCTGACGATGCTCGCAACGATGTGCGTCGAATCGGGTCGCTTACCGGGTCGATACGAAGCGCTCGATTGCACCGTCGTCGAATACAGGATATGCGGATCGGGTGGCAAATCGATCAGGAGTCCGCGCGCATCGTCGGCCGCCAATCGAAGTTGCGTGCAGTCGTCATTCCCGCCTTGCAATTCGATATGCACGATCGCCTGCCGATCGCGATCGATCAATCGAACCTGCGCTCCCCGCTGCGTGACGCTCCCGGGCTGGCGGACCTTGCCTTGATTAAAGCGGACGAAGTCGGAATGTTCCGCGCTGATCGAGACCAGTACCACTTCGCCGCCCCGCGCGATCCGTGTCGTTTCGTCGGCGAGCGCGTTGAACCACGCCTCTACCGCATGCCCGTCGCGCCCTGCCTCCATCAACCGGCCCCGCCGAACACGTCCACATTCCTGAACAGGCACGCAGGCGATGCATGCCCGACGTGGATCGCCTGATTCGGCTCGCCCTTCCCGCAGTACAACGTGCCATGGACTTCATACGTGTCGCGGTCACCGACCATTGCAAGGCTGCGCCAGAAGGTCGCCGAGATGCCGCGATAATTCGGATTGCGCACGACACCTTGCAATTTTCCATTTGCGATCTGCTGCCCCCACTCGCAACCGAACTGGAATTTGTTGCGCGAATCGTCGATCGACCACGAGGTGTTCGTGCGCATGAGAACGCCATTCTCGATGCTGCCGATCATGTCATTCAAAGTGCTCTCGCCCATCTCGACATTGAGATTGGCCATGCGATCGATCGGCGGACGGTTCCACCCGCATGCGCGCGCATTGGCCACACCCGGCATGCCGCCGCGACGCTGGGACAGGCGTCCGCCCAGCGGTTGCTGCAAGATGCCCGCGCGGATCAATGTCACTTTTTCCGCGCGCGTGCCGTCATCATCGAAGGCGAAGCTCGCCAGCTCGATCGGATCGGTCGGGTCGTAGGTGACATTCAGAAGCGGCGAACCGTACTGGTAGCTGCCGAACATCGCAGGGGTCACGAAGCTCGTGCCCGCGTAATTGCGCTCATCACCCAGAATGCGATCGAGCTCGAGCGGATGGCCGATCGATTCATGGATCTGCAGCATCATCTGGTCCGGCATGAGGAGCAGATTCGTCGAGCCGGCCGGGCAATTCGGCGCGGCGAGCAATTGCAGGACTTCATCGGCAAGCATTCGAGCACGACCGCGCATGCCGACCCGCTCGAGCGTTTCCATTCCACCTTGCTGGTATTGTTCAAAGCTGCGGGACTGCGATGCACCGCCCTCGCTCGCGATGACATGGGCGTACGGCAATACGAAATTGAAATGCTGCTCGATGTCGGCGCCTGCACTCGACAAGAAAAGGGTGCGAACGCGACGCAGCTCAATGCTCACCAGCCGGTCGGTAATCCGATCGTCGATGCGAGCACCCGCGCATTCTTCGCGCATGCGATCGAGCAGGTCCTTGCGTGAGAAATCGATGCCGCGCACAGCCGGAACGACCGCCCGCACCGGATCGCGATCGAACATGGCGGGCTCGACGCCTTGCACGCAGAGTCCCCGCGTCGCGTGTGCCCATTCGCCGGCGCGATCGAGGGCGGCTTGCAGTCCGGATTGCGAGCAGTCGCTCGACGCCGCGTAGCCATATCCACCGTCGATGACGGCGGTGACCATTGCCCCACGATCAACCGACCGGCTCGGTGGTTGGACAACGTCGTTGTGAACGTCAAGGCGCTCGGTGGTCTGTTCCTGCCAGCGTACGGACCAGTAGGGAACGCGGCCGCGAAGGTACGCAGCCGCTGCCCTCAAACCATCAGTGGGATCCACGAGACAGCCTTCCCGTGTTATGCCCTCGCTCCGCTCTTGTACCATGCGACCATGTCGCGCACCGCATCGATGATCTGGAACTGCGGCGCGAATCCGAGCACCTCCTTGGCAGCGGACAGATTCGAAAACTTCGTCATGCCCTGCATCGCGGGTGTTGCGGTGGAAGGCGTCTCGATCCGAACTTTCGCGCCGGGCACCACGGTCTTCAACGCCGCGGACAGCGCTTCGGGACTGGTCAAATTGCCCATTGTCAGATTGAACACGCGGCGCTTGAGCTCGGGCACTTGCAATGCGAGAACCGTCCCGCGTGCCGCGTCCTTCGAGTAGACCCACTCGATGACCGAGGCGGGAATGACGGCTTCTTCACCTTGCATCGCGGCACGGATCATCGCGAGAAATACGTTGCTCGGTCCGCCGCCGCCCGCGCCGCCCCAGGGACCGGCCACTGCGCCGTAACGCATCGCAGCGAACCCGAGTCCGTACCAGCGCGCATAGTTGAGGCCGATGTTCTCGACCGCCTGCTTGCAGGACGAGTAGATGGAGATCGGACGTGGAAAACCTTCCTCGTGCATCGAGTCGCCGCCGCCCTCGCCACCCGCGACATGATGATTCAGCACATTGCTACTCGCCACGACCACACGCTCGACCCCGAGCAGCCGCGCGGTTTCGAGCACGTTCGCGGTTCCCATGATGTTGAGCTGGATCGCCGCATAGGGATCCTTCTGCGCACCGATCGTGAGCATAGGGTTCGCGGCCATATGAATGATCCGCTTGATGCCTTCCGCACGAATGATCTGCGGCAATGAAAATGGCTGCAACACATCGCCCTCGACGATCTTCACCTTGGATAAGTCGACGATTTCGCCGAGCGCCTTCGGCTGCGGCGCGCGATCCATCAGCACCGGCCGCTCGCCTTGTTCGACCAGAATTCGAGCGATCTGCGAACCCACTAACCCCGCACCGATCACCAACACAGTCATGTCCCGCTCCCAAAATTGGATCCGAGGCGGATTATGGCACCCTGGCAATCGATGCCGGTGTGCAGGTGCGATCGACGGATTTTCCTGCGCTCACCCTTCGACAGGCTCAGGGCGAACAGAGGACGCTCACCCTTCCACAGGCTCAGGGCGAACGGAGGACGCTCACCCTTCGACAGGCTCAGGGCGAACGGAGGACGCTCACCTTTCGACAAGCTCAGGGCGAACAGAGGGCGCTCACCTTTCGACTGCCTCAGGGCGAACGAAGGGCTTGGTTTGCTGCGTACCAGATCGGTCCCTGCCCGTTCGTCCTGAGCCTGTCGAAGGATGAACGCGCAGGGTTAAGCCAAGTTCAACGGATCCGCAGCGGCCAGCGACTTTCAGCGCGTTAGCGCATTGCGAGCGATGCTTGCCAGCGGTACCGGGCATCGGGCTCGGTCAATCCAACAACGAACTGAACCATGCATCGAATTGCCGCGCCACTCCCCTTGCTGGTCGCCACGGCCGTCAGCGCCCAGACCACGACCGCCGACAACGCCAGCCCGCTTGCCATGACCCTCTTCGCGACCGCCTTTTTCTGCACCGGTGCGTGGTACGCTTGGATGGCTTGGTGCAACGAAAAACGGCACCTTCTGGCTACCAAGAAAGCCGCATAGGTTCCTGCCTCGTACCCGCTTCGCGTCTTACCAACCTCGCCGGAAATCACGACGATCGCCTCGACCCTCAAGATCGACCGCTCGCAATGGATTGCGGTCTCCCTGCTGCTGTTCGTCGCGTGGTTCGGTTTCCTCGCGCTCCGTGGGCTCTTTGCGCCTGACGAAGGTCGCTATGCGCAAATCCCACAGGCGATGGTGGCCACCGGCGACTGGGTCACGCCGCGCCTGAACGGCTTCAAATACTTCGAGAAACCGCCGCTGCAATACTGGGCGACAGCAATCGCCTTCGTGGTGTTCGGTGAGAGCGAATGGTCGGCGCGCCTCTGGCCCGCGCTCACCGGATTTCTCGGCGCACTGGTAATCGCCTGGGCCGGCGCGCGCACGGCGGGACTGCAGGTCGGGTTGCTCGCGGGCTTCATCGTGGCAACTAGCCTCGCGTACTTCATGGCGGGTCAGTATCTGACGCTCGACATGGGCCTCTGCTTCTTCTTCACCTGCGCTCTTGCGTTCTTCGTTATAGCGCAGCATGAGGCGACATCCGCACAATCGCGTACGCGCTGGATGCTGCTCGTATGGGCGGGATTGGCGGCGGCAATGCTCAGCAAGGGCCTCGTCGGCATTGTGCTCCCAGGGCTTGCGATCGGCCTGTACATCGTGATCGCCCGGGACTTCCGCCTCATCGGTCGACTTGCCATCCTGCCGGGCGCGATCGTGTTCCTCGCGATTGCAGCGCCATGGTTCGCGTTCGTGCAGGATCGCAATCCCGAATTCCTGCACTTCTTCTTCGTTCGCGAGCACTTCGAGCGCTTCACGCTGCCCGAGCACCGGCGGCCAGGTCCCTGGTGGTACTTCATCCCGATTCTCGTGATCGGTACCTTGCCGTGGACGCCGATCGTGCTCCGTGCGACGTGGCGAAGCGTGCTGACCGCGATCCGGAAGCGCGCCGCTCCCGCGCGTCCGGCGTTCAACATCGACCTGCTCCTGCTCGTATGGGTGGCGACGGTGTTCGTCTTCTTCAGCGTATCGCGCTCGAAGCTGCCCGCCTATATTCTGCCGATCCTCCCGCCGTTGGCTTTGTTGGCGGCACGGCAGATCGCCAATTTCGATGCCCGGATCATTTTCCGCGCAGCAGTGTGGTCGTTGGCGGCAAGCGGTGTGCTAGCGCTGGTCGGAGTCGTGCTGGTGGGACGCGCATCGCCCGCCGATGCAGCACTGATCGAACGGAGCATGGTCTGGCTGTACGCTGCCTTTGCCGCTTCGATCGGCGGAGGCATCGGCGCCGCGCTCATTGCGCGACGGGGCGACGCGACCATTGCCTGCATCGTGCTCGGTCTGTCGACGCCCGTCGCAGTGCTTCTGGCCTCTGCCGGCATCCATACCATCGACGAGATCCGCTCATCGCGGCAGATCGTCCGGTCCGCATTCGGCGACGCCCCACAGCAGACCGATGCCATTCCCTTCTACAGCGTGGACACCTTCGATCACAGCGTCCCGTTCTATCTTGGGCGGCCGGTCATCATGGTCGCGCATCGCAGCGAGCTCGGTGAAGGCATTGCCGCGGATCCCGGAAAATTCATCGAATCGGTCGATGCATTCGCAGCCCTGTGGCGTGCGCGCGCCGACGGCTTCGCCACCATGACGCACGCACGGTACGATCAGCTCGAACGCGAGCGCCTGCCGATGCGGATCGTCGCACGCGACGCGAAACGGGTGATCGTGAGCCGGTAGCTTGCGATCGCGCGGCACCGGGCACCGTCTGAGAATCGGCGTCGTCCTCGACGATCGGAAGTCGCGCCAGCGCATGATACCGATCATGCAAGGGCGACACGCGCAGCCACGAGGGACTAGAATTCGGCTGCACGCGCCCACTCAATGGCGCGGCGCCAATCTCGGAGGCAGTGATGCCCAAGCTTCGCCACATCGCCATGCAGACCCCCGATCTCGAGAAGACCGCACGCTTCTACGAGACCTGCTTCGAGTTCAAGCGCGTGCACAGCGCGGAGAGCCCGATCGGCAATGCCATCATGCTCTCCGATGGCGTCATGAACCTTACGCTGCTCCATTTTCCGGATGGCAAAGGCGGTCAGATCAACGGGCCCGACTGGGCCGGACTGCATCACTTCGGATTCGTCGTCGACGATGCGAAGGCCACCCGCGAGAAGATCGAGGCGAACGGCGGAAAATTCTTCATGAAGCTGCCTGCCTACCCGGGGGTTGATGTGGAAGAAAAATTCAAGGATCCGCATGGCGTCGTGTTCGATGTCTCCGAGCACGACTGGCATCAGACGAAGTAAGGCGGTCTCTACGCGGACCCGCGCATCGCCCTCAGCATAGCGACCGAGCCGGAATAATAGGGGACAGACCAGATTGGCACTTAGTTAACGTGCGCTGCTCAAGCCTCCGTTCGCCCTGAGCCCTTCGACAAGCTCAGGACAGGCCTGTCGAAGGGTAACGCAGGCTTGTCGAAGGCGGGCGATCGTCCGCTCACCGACGCTCCGGCATTCACCCTTCGACAAGCTCAGGGCGAACGGTCAATCCCGCTAAGTAAGTGCCATTCGCTTCTGCGTCCCCTTTCTTTTCCCCGGTGTCCTCCGTGTTCCAATGTTGAGATCGTTGGAGATCCTCGGAGATCCCTGGAGATCTTCAGAACCGATACTGCGCGCTCACCCCGACCAGATAGTGTCGCCCCGGCGCCGGCTCGAAGAACCGCGAATTCCCCTCATTCACGATCACCGAGCCGCTGTACTTGCGATCGAAGAGATTGTCGACGCGAAGGAATTCGGCGAACGTCCAGCGTTCTTGTTTCTGCTCCAGCACGAGCCGCCATCCCGCGACCGCATAACCGGATGCCTGATCGCTGTTCTGATCGTTGACGAATACGCGACTCATTGCTCGCACCTCGAACGCCGTAGTCAAACCCGGCTGCCTGAAAGCGAGCTCCGCAAACCCGGTGCGTTCCGGCACACCAGGGATCTTCGAACCAGCCGGAATCGTCACATTGGGCGCTATGCATGGCGCCACGGTGCAGGTCAGGAACGCATCGTCGTAGGTGGCACGAACCGTAGCGGCCGACAATGCAAGCGAGATCGAGCGTGTAAACGCCGTGATGAACCCGGCCTCGAAACCATTGCGCGTGGTGTGCCCGGCGTTCTGAAAAGTGGAACGCCCCCCGCTGTTCGTCAGGACAACGATTTCGTCGGTGGTCCTGGTGCGATACGCGGCAATATTGAGTTGCGAGCCGCCGCCCCATAACATTTTCGCCCCGACCTCATACGACAGACTCTTCGCCGGGCGCAGATCGAAATTGAGGCCGGCGCCGGTCGACCCGGGCGGACGATAGGCCAACTCGTTGAAGGTCGGCGTCTCGAAGCCTTTGCCGACCGACCCGTACAGATTGACGGTATCGGTGAGGTGGTAGACCAGTCCACCCACCGGCGTGACGGCGGAAAAGGTTGCCGAGCCGCTGTCATCCCCGTTGACGCCAACGATGTAATTGTCCTCAGAGCGAAACTTCACCCGGCTCGCCCGCACCCCGCCCGTCACTTGCCAATCGCGCGCAAAGCGCCACTCGCCCTGCACATATTGATCGAAGTTGGTCACGCGGTTGTCTTCGTCCCGGCGCAGGACGCCTTGGATGCCGAGCGATGTGCCGACGAAGTTGTTGTAGCCCTTGCGCTGCTCCTTGAGTGTGTCGTAGTTGAGGCCGCCGGTCACCGTCAGCGGGCCGCCCAACAGGCGATTCCTATGGGTCCAGCGCAGATCGAGTCCGGTGTACTCGCGGGACAGATCGACGACCCCGCCGGAGTGCGTCGCTGGTGTCTGCGTGCCAACCGGAATCGCGAGAATCTGGCCGACATCACGCTTGCCCATGTAACCCATGAACCGGAGCGAATTGGATTCGGTCAGACGATGATCGAAGACAACGCCTCCTTGCGTCTGGCGCACGCTCTTTCGCGTATTGAACGTGATGGCACTCGGATCGACCTGACGCGGATCGGCGTCGAATTGGGCGCGCGACAATCCGAGCGGATCTTGCGCGTCGGGCATAGTGACGGTGTTGCCGATCAGCGACACGGTCGTGGCCTCGCCCAGGGCGAACTTCAACTTGGCGTTCCCTGATTCGCGGGTCGCGGAGCTGTGATCGCGATAACCGGTGGTCTCAAAACGCGACGCTTCCAACACGTAATCGGGTCGGGAACCGGGAGCAACCCCCGACAGTTTCAGTCCGATCCGCGACGTTCCGAAGCTGCCAAAAGCGAGCGAAGGTGTGAGGCTGGGCTCGGGAGAACCGTCTTCGGTCAGGATCTGCACGACACCGCCCGACGAGTTGCCGTAGAGCGCCGAGAACGGGCCACGCAGCACCTCGATCCGCTTGGCCGATCCGAGCGAGAAATGGGAGACCTGCCCCTGGCCGTCCGGCATCGTAGCGGGAATCCCATCGGCAAAGAGCCGAATACCGCGAACGCCGAATGTCGAGCGCGCGCCGAACCCGCGCGACGAGATCTGCAGATCCTGCGCGTAGTTCTGACGGTTCTGCACGACGATGCCCGGGACGCGCCCAAGCGACTCCGACAGATTGACGCCGAGTTGCCCCTTCTGGATGTCGTCGGCCCCGATCGAATCGATCGACGCGGGAAGATCGAATCCGCGGGCCTCCTCGCGCGTCGCGGTAATCACGACCGGCGCCAGCACATCAATCGGCTGCTGCGCGAACGCTGCGCCGGTCGCAAGGACCATCGGCGCAAGCGTGAACGCCAGCGTCGGCACTTTGGCGATCTCGGTGAGCGTTGCATCGTCGAGACGACTTGCCCGACCAGCCGCCACGCGGGCGCTGCCGAAGTGGGAAAACGACATCATCGAACGTCCTTCCTTTGGATTGTTAGCCGCTTGACGGGCGCGCATCGGCGGCGTAGCCCAACGGCGGATGGTGCGTTCATTGACCAGTGGCTGTCAATCGGTGGGACCGACGCGACGCCAGACACAGGCGCGTTGCGACGCCATGATCCCTGAAAGAACGATGAGCCCGCGAACCAATGCGCGCAAGCGCGCACATCGTTTCAGATCAGGTGTACGCATTCTGAGTGCGCGCCCGGTGCAGGGCAACGCATGTGCGTCTTTCCACCGCCGCAGGCAGTGCAACCACCACGCGCCGACAATTTCGCGCTGTCAACACGGTGCAGGGCGAGATGAGGCGGGCAATTTCCAGCGCCTGCGTTGGCTCACATGTCGAGCTGTCACATTTTGGAACTAGACAACATCGCAATTTTCAACGTATAAGGACACCGTTGTTAGAAAGCCCGGGAAGCAAGTGTTTTCGGATGGACGAGTACCGGTTACGGCTGCGAAGCAGGATATTGAATGCTCCAAGGTGGATGCTCCAAGGCGTACCTACCCAGGTTGAAAGTTCTCCTTCACAAGGACCTAAAGAAAATGAAGAATCGACGTCCTGTTAGTGTTCTCCGAATTTTCTTGCGCGCGCAAAGACTTTCCACGGCTCTTTGCACCTTTATGGCAGCCCTAGCGCTGATTGCAATTCACCCATCTGCGGCACTGGCAGCTGATTGGCCGATGTTTGGGCAGAACGCGAGCAACACCGCAAACCAATCCGGCGAAGCAACGATCTCGGCGAGCAATGTCGGCCAGTTGGCGGTGAAGTGGAGCTTTACAACCGGTGGCGACGTGTCTGCTCGCGCGGCGGTCGTCGATGGCGTTGCCTACTTCCCTGACTGGGGTGGGTCTCTCCATGCAGTCAATGCCTCCAACGGGGTGCCTGTCTGGTCGAAGCAGCTTTCGTCGTATGGACTGGCTACGCCTACCCACTCGCGCACGACGCCGGCCGTGGTGAATGGCACGCTCTATTTGGGAACACAACAAGGCGCGTGGCTGCTGGCAATCAATGCAAAGACGGGTGCGCTCAGGTGGAAAACACAGCTCGAATCCCCAGCAAGTGACCCATTCGCGGTCATCACCACGTCACCCACGGTAGTAGGCGGCACCGTATTTACCGGGGTCGCTTCGATCGAGGAGGGCGTCGCAGCGAATCCCGCTTACCAATGCTGTCAAGCGAGGGGTAGCGTTGTCGCGGTCAATGCCAACACCGGCGCCATCAAATGGCAGACGTATATGGTTCCCGCGGGTTACACCGGCGGTGGCGTGTGGGGGAGCAACCCTGTTGTGGATGGAGGCACGGTATTCGTCGGCACCGGAAACAACTACAGCCATCCGAAGGACGACGCTGTCTCGGGTATTCCGGGCAAGACCTATGGGCAATGCATCGCGGGCGGTGATACACGTGCCACCTGCAATGCTGCCGGGAACTATGTAGACGCGATTGTTGCGCTGAATGTGGGCAACGGCAAGGTTCAATGGGCCAAAAGCCTCACAGATTGGAATGACCCCTACCCGGTTCCGTACCCGATCGTCAATGGGAGTGACGACTGGAACGTCGCCTGCCTGGTAGGCTTCGCGCCGGGGCAAGCCAACTGTCCGAGCGATGCGGGACCCGACTACGACTTCGCCCAGGCACCGAATTTGATAACCTATCAGACTGCCAAAGGGCCCAAGACCATCCTTGGCGCCGGACAAAAGAGCGGCATTTATTTTGCGCTTGATCCGAAAACAGGCAATGAGCTCTGGAGAACGCGAGTGGGTCCAGGGTCGGCGCTGGGCGGCATGGAGTGGGGCTCTGCGACGGACGGCAAGCGGATCTATGTGTCCATTGCCAACTTGTATGGCCTGCCCTATGCAGGCGGCAATGCTGGTTCCGTGGCGGCCCTCGATCCTGCGACTGGGAACATCGTGTGGCAGACGGCCGATCCGAACGGCTCGATTATTATCGGCCCGATGACTGTGGCCAACGGGATCGTGTACGCAAGCTCCATGGCGGGCTTACCCACCCAACCGACCATGCTTGCTTTGAACGCGACTACCGGGGCGATAAGCTGGAGCTTCCCAGCCGGCTCATCGGTGAACGCCGGCGCTACAGTCGTGGACGGCGCCGTGTACTGGGGTTCCGGTTACGCGCATCTTGGCATACCGGGCTACACTGCCAACGATAAGTTCTATGCGTTCTCGATAAACGGTCAGTAGCGGTAGGAACATCGCTCTCGAAAAATCCGTGGCCCACGCCACGGATTTTTTTATTTGAGGGCGGTGGCAAACCCACGTTCCACCTGGAAAGCCCAATGTTTCCGATCGCAAATCTGGTGTGGGCACGATGCATCGCTGCTCTGTTGGGGATAGCCGTCGCCGTTCCGGCCTTCGCGCAGAGCCACCCGGAGAAATCTTCGGCATCGAAAAATTCCACTGACACCACGCTCACCGCGGAGCTGGTGAAGACGGGGCTCTTCATGATCGGCGGCGCCGGCGGCAACACCTTGGTGCGCTTCAGCTTGAACGGACTGATCCTAGTCAATGGAAAATTGCCCGGCACCTATCGCGCACTCACGTCCCGAACACGGCGTCTCATCAGGATGTCGGACCAGCCGATCCGATTTCTCATCGTAACCGACCACCAGGAACGCCACACCGGCAACAACAGTCAGTTCCTGGCCGCCGGCATTCAGGTCATCGCGCAGGACAACGTCAAACCGACCTTGGCGTCACTAGGCAGCGCTGCGGGCAGCACTGCGGGCGGCACTGCGGGCGCGGCGCCCGGCCTGCCAACGATCACGTTTGACCGTAACTACACGCTACGTCTGGGCGGCATCGAAGCCGAGGTCATGCATTTCGGAAACGCCCGCACGAACGGCGATTCGGTTGTGTACTTCCCAAATTTGAAAGTGGTCGCGGTTGGCGATTTATTCAGCCCGGATGCGCCCGAGCCCGACTATTCGAACGGCGGGAGTCTGGTTAACTGGGGAGCGGTGCTCGCTCAGGTTCTGAAACTGGACTTCGACGTTGTTGTGCCCAGTACGGGGCCGCTAGTGAGCAGAGCCGACCTAGAGGCATTTAAGACAAAAATAGATACGCTCGTATCGCGCGCGGTCGCCCTCGTAAAGGACGGCGTCCCTCAGGATGAGATCATGGTGCAACTCAAGACCGACGATCTCGGTTGGCGGTACGCCTTCACCGGCGAGCAGCTCGACCGCTTCTACGCCGACGTATCTCGAGCTAAGTAGGAGGGGCGGCGGGATTGCATCCTCCGGCTTCGCCGAACTGGAGCCGGTGACCCGCAAAACCCCGGTGCCGCGGTCTGCCACGGCGATCGCTGGCCCACGAAGTGTGGTTTCGGTTGCTCGACCTCGATCACTCGGCTACGATTCCGACCTAAGAAGAGAATCCGTGCCGCGGCCCACCGGGCCTACGCGCGGAAGCGAGGCTGGCCGCAGCGCATGCCTGTCGTCCGAGCCGCGTGAATACAATCCCTTTCCCTGCCCCAAAGGAGGCTCTCCCATGACAGTAAAAGTATCAATGAGCGTAAACGGCAAGGCCGTTTCCGGCGAGGTCGAGGAACGGACCTTGCTCGTCTCGTTCATCCGCGAAAATCTGCGGCTGACCGGCACCCACGTCGGCTGCGACACCGCCCAGTGCGGCGCCTGCACCATCCACATGAACGGCAAGGCAGTGAAAAGCTGCAATATGCTCGCCATGCAGGCCGAAGGCGCGAGTCTTCTCACCATCGAAGGGGTCGCCAAGCCCGACGGCACGCTGCATCCGATGCAGGAAGCGTTCCGGCAAAACCACGGCCTGCAATGCGGGTTCTGCACGCCCGGGATGGTGATGAGCGCGCTCGACATGGTGCGCATCTATCCAAATCCCGACGAAACGACGGTTCGCGCCGAGCTCGACGGCAATCTCTGCCGCTGCACCGGCTACCACAACATCGTGAAGTCGATCATCGCGGGTGCCAAAGCGATGCGCGGCTGAGCTACGGAGACCACATATATGGGTGCCCCTCTTATCGGCGCGTCGGTCCTCCGGCGCGAAGATCACCGCTTCCTCGTCGGCAATGGTCAGTACACGGACGATATTTCGCTGTCCCACCAAACCCATGCGGCGTTCGTGCGCTCGCCGCACGCGCATGCAGGCATCAAGAAGATCGACACGGCCAAGGCTAAGGCTGCGCCCGGCGTCATTGCCATATTCACCGGGGATGACACCGCCGCAATTGGTGGTCTGCCTTGCGGGTGGCTCATCACCGGCACTGACGGCCAGCCGATGAAAGAGCCCGCGCACCCGATCCTCGCACGTGGCAAGGTCCGCTATGTCGGGGATCACGTCGCGGTCGTTATCGCTGAAACGCAGGCCCAGGCGCGCGACGCCGCCGAGCTGGTGAATGTCGACTATGACGTGCTGCCCGCCGTGGTGAACGGCCCGGCCGCATTGAAAGCCGGTGCGCCCCAGTTGCATGATGGCGTGGCGAACAACAAGTGCTACAACTGGGCGCTCGGCGACAAGGCCGCGGTCGACAAAGCATTTGCGAGCGCTGCGCACGTCACCAAGCTCGAATTCATCAATAATCGGCTGGTGCCGAACGCGATGGAGCCTCGTGCGGTCAACGCATCGCACAACCGCTCGGATGACAGCTACACGCTGTATGTCGCCAGCCAGAACCCGCACGTCGAGCGCCTCCTGATGTGTGCGTTCGTGCTGGGCCTGCCCGAGCACAAGGTGCGCGTGGTGGCACCCGATGTGGGCGGCGGCTTCGGTTCCAAGATCTACCTGTACGCCGAGGATGTCGTGCTCACCTGGGCATCCAAGCAGGTCGGACGCCCGATTAAGTGGACGGCGGATCGCACCGAATCGTTCCAATCGGACGCGCATGGCCGTGATCACACGACGGTTGCCGAGCTCGCGATGGACAAGGACGGCAAATTCGTCGCCATGCGCGTGCACACGGTGGCCAATGTCGGCGCGTATCTGTCGACGTTCGCCTCCTGCGTGCCCACCATCCTGTACGCGACCTTGCTCGCCGGTCAGTACACCACACCACTCATCTACTGTGAAGTCGACGCGGTGTTCACCAACACGGCTCCCGTTGACGCCTATCGCGGTGCGGGCCGTCCGGAAGCCACCTATGTGGTCGAGCGGCTGGTGGAAACGGCGGCACGCGAGATGAAGATCGATCCGGCAGAAATGCGCCGCCGCAACTTCATCCGCGTCTTCCCGTACCAGACACCGGTCGCGCTGATGTATGACACCGGCAACTACGAAGCAACGCTGGGTGCCGCAATCGAGATGGCCGATGTGCAGGGGTTTGCCAAGCGCAAAGCCGACGCTGCGAAGCGCGGCAAGCTGCGAGGCCTCGGCTACTCGTGCTACATCGAGGCATGCGGCATCGCACCCTCCGCCGTCGCCGGCAGCCTTGGTGCCCGTGCGGGACTGTTCGAGTCGGGCGAGGTTCGCGTGCATCCGACCGGCAAGGTCACGGTGTTCACCGGCTCGCATTCGCACGGCCAAGGCCACGAGACGACATTCGCGCAGGTCATGGCGGACAAGTTCGGCATCGGCATCGACGATATCGAGATCGTGCACGGCGACACCTCCAAGATCCTGTTCGGCATGGGCACCTACGGCTCGCGCTCGATCGCGGTCGGCGGTACCGCCATGGTGAAAGCCGCCGACAAGGTCATCGCCAAAGGCAAGAAAATCGCAGCCCACCTGATGGAAGCGGCCGAGGGCGATATCGAGTTCAAGGACGGTATGTTCCAGGTCGCCGGCACCGACAAGAAGAAAGCCTTCGCGGAGATATCGCTCGCAGCCTACGTTCCGCACAACTATCCGCACGACAAACTGGAACCCGGGCTCAACGAGAACGCGTTCTACGATCCGGCGAACTTCACATTCCCGGCCGGCAGTTATGTGTGCGAAGTGGAAGTCGATCCGGAAACCGGTATCACCGAAATCTGCAGCTTCACCGCGGTGGACGACTTCGGCAATATCATTAATCCGATGATCGTCGAGGGCCAGGTGCATGGCGGTCTGGTCCAGGGCCTCGGCCAAGGCATGACCGAGCTTGGCGTGTACGACCAGGAAACCGGGCAGCTCACCTCCGCCACGCTCCTCGACTACTGCCTGCCGCGCGCCGACGATGTGCCGAGCTTCAAGGTCGGTACCAAGGTCACGGCCTGCACCCACAACCCGCTTGGCGTCAAAGGGTGCGGTGAGGCAGGTGCGATCGGATCGCCGGTGGCGCTCATCAACGCCATTACCGATGCGCTCGGCGTGAAGGAAGTGCCAATGCCCGCCACACCGCAAACCGTGTGGAAGGTGATCCGCGACAACAACGTCAAAGTGGCTGCCTAAAAGAGGACAAGACTATGTACGCATTCAATTACACGAAAGTATCGAGCGTCGCTGACGCAGCGGCCGCAGTCGGCAAGAACGCGGAAGCGAAGCTGCTCGCTGGTGGGCAGACGCTCCTTGCAGCGATGAAGCTGCGATTGGCGAACCCGGCGCAACTCATCGATCTGGCGAGTGTGAAGGATCTGGCCGGCATCAAGGTCGACGGCAACGGCGTAACGATCGGCGCGATGACCCGGCATGCCGAGGTCGCGATGTCGAAAGACGTGCAGGCCGCGATTCCGGCGTTGGCCGCACTGGCAGGCGGCATCGGCGATCGCATGGTGCGCAATATGGGCACGATCGGTGGATCCGTTGCGAATAACGACCCGGCCGCCGACTATCCGGCAGCCGTCGTGGGTTTGGGCGCGACGATTACCACCAACAAGCGCACGATTGCTGGGGACAATTTCTTCACCGGAATTTTCTCGACGGCGCTGCAGGCTGGCGAAATCATCACATCGATTACGTTCCCGAAAGCCAAACGCGCGGCTTACATGAAGTTCAAGAATCCGGCTTCGCGCTACGCGATCGTCGGCGTGTTCGTCGCGGAATCCTCCACGGGGGTGCGGGTTGCGGTGACTGGTGCAGGTCCTTGCGTGTACCGGGTGCCCGATATGGAAAAGGCGCTGACTGCGAAGTGGGCGCCCGAGTCGGTCGCCAACATCAAGGTCCCGGACAAAGGTCTCAACTCCGACATCCATGCCTCGAACGAGTACCGCGCGCATCTGGTGACGATCATGGCGAAGCGGGCGGTGGCAGCAGCAAAGTAGTCTTGGCTTCGAGCGGCCCCGGTTGCCGGGGATGATCTGGCGCGCTCAAGGCGCGGCAGGTTGGGTCGAGGACCGCTCGTTCAGTCCCTCGGCCCCGACGGCCCACTGCGAAGTGGGCCGTTTTGTTTCTACATCTTCGTTTCCAAGGCTTTCACCGCAGAGGACGCAGGGGACGCAGAGGAAGGAACGGCGAAGTCGATTGGCGTTTCCCTTTTCCCTTTTCCCTTTTCTCGGTTTTACTGCGTCCTCTGCGTCCCCTGTGGTTCATTCTTACTCCCCTGCGGTTCATTCTTACTCTTTAACGGCCATAAATCATGATCCCCGGATTCACCAACACCCGCATCACCGTTGCCGGCAACGTCTCTCTCTCCGTGCACACCGCCGGTGCGGGCCCAGCGGTCTTGCTCCTGCACGGTTATCCGCAAACGCATTACATCTGGCGCCATCTCGGTCCCCGATTGGCCGAACAATTTTCCGTGGTGGCGCCGGACTTGAAAGGCTATGGCGCAAGCGATGCGCCGGCTGCAACGCCTGATTCATCGAACTATTCGAAGCGCGTGATGGCCGCCGAATGCGTCGAGCTCATGCGCGCACTTGGCAATGAACGTTTCGCCGTGATCGGCCATGATCGCGGCGGACGCGTGGCGTATCGCCTCGCATTCGACCATGCCGAGCGCGTTACGAAGCTCGTCACCTTGGACATCATCCCCACCAGCGCGATGTGGGATGCGACGAACAAGACGTCCGCCATCAACGGCTTTCACTGGGCGTTTCTCGCGCAACCCGCGCCCTTCCCCGAAACGCTGATCGGTGCGAATCCGGACTATTTTCTTCGCACCCTCACCCGCAAATGGGCGCTCGACTTCGAGCGGATCGGCGAGGAAGCGATGGGCGAATACTGCAAAGCGTTCCGTCGCCCCGAGGTCATCGCCGCCACCTGCGCCGACTATCGTGCGGGCGCGACGATCGATGATGCGCTCGATCACGCCGACCTCGATGCCGGCCGGAAGATCGCGGCGCCACTCATGGCAATCTGGTCGGAACGTTTTGTCGGCACACGGCAGACGAGTGCATCGGATCCATTGGCGATCTGGCGACGCTTCGCCAATGA
>JANMUI010000937.1:0-5109 GCA_031391405.1 Betaproteobacteria bacterium | reverse complement strand
AGCCCGTCTGTGCTCAAGCCTCCGTTCGCCCTGAGCCTGTCGAAGGGTAACGCAGGCTTGTCGAAGGTTAACGTGCGCTGCTCAAGCCTCCGTTCGCCCAGAGCCGGGGGAAGGGGAACGCAGGCGGGTGGAAGGAGGGCAATCGTCCGCTCACGGAAGCTCCGGCATTCACCCTTCGACGGGCTCAGGGCGAACGGGAAATCCTCCAAATCGCGAACGGGAAATCCTCCAATTCGCGAACGGGAAATCCTCCAATTCGCGTAAGTAAGTGCAATTCTTGTCTGCCCCCTATCGTTTAGGAGGCCGAATCTTGCGAGGAAACCTTTTCGAAACCTCTGTGTCCTCTGTGTCCTCTGTGTCCTCTGTGGTTCAAAGCAATAGTGGGCTAGATCGTATTCCCCACCCGATGCCCCTCATGAATCGCCGCGAGCATCGCCCGCGGCGCGAAGCAATCGCCGACCAGATGTACCGGAAGTCCGTGCGTGCGTAACGGCGCTACCAGTTCATCATTGACCAATCTCGGCGTTGCATAGACGAATGCGGTCACACGATCGATGGTGCGCTCTTTGCCGGTGAACGCGTTGGCGATCGTGACCTTGCCCGCTCGGACCGTCTTTGGTACCGCCGCCAGCTCGATTTCGACGCCGGCCATGTACAGGCGCCGATAGATGCCGAGCACACTCACATACGACACTTGCCGCCCGAGTTGCGTGCGTGGCGTGACGATCACCAACCGCTCGTAGCGTGCGGCCATCAGGTCGGCGAGGGCGTAGGTGCCGGCACTGTGATCGAAATCGAATAACACGGCCGTGCCGGCGCGCTTGTTCTGATCGGCAACGAGCGAGACGGCGAACGTGCGCGCATCGATGCCCGGCTCGCTGTCCGCCGCGAGCGACGGTGGCCTGCGCATGATTGATCCCGTGGCGAGCACGACCACATCGGGTTTGCGTGCGAGGATGGCCTCGGCCTTCGCGCTGCGATCCGACACGAAGGCCACGCCGGCTTGTTGCGCGCGATGCACCTGGTATTCGAACACCTTCGCGACTTCTGCGCGCCCCGGCAATTGCGCTTCGATGCGCGCTTTGCCGCCTATTGCGCTTCCGCCCAGCACCGTCACGCGATGACCGCGTGCGGCGGCGACCCAGGCCGCTTCAAGGCCGGCAACACCCGCCCCGACCACCACGACATGCTGATTGCGCGCGGCGGGCGCGGGCTTCCAGGTTGCCTCGCCGGCGATCCCGAGCTCAGGATTATGAATACACGCGATAGGCTTGCCGACATGAATCTCGCCCCAGCAGGCATTGCAGAAGATGCAGGGGCGCACCTGATCCGACTGGCCTCGTTGCGCTTTGTTCGGCAGCGCGGCATCGGCGACCAACGCGCGTGCCATGCCGATCAGCTCACCCACGCCGTCCTCGAGAATCCTCTCTGCGTGGTCAGCATCGACGACACGCCCAAACGCAAGCACGACAATACCGCTCGCGGCCGATCGGAGCTTCTTTTGCAGCGCCATGAACGGACCCGGCACGTAGTGCATGTCTGGTGTGTGATCCTCCAGGCTTGGACTGAAATTGCCCTGCGCGAAACCGACATAGCTGGGCGGTGCTTCCTTTGCAAGGTGTGCGATGGTGGCAGCGGCAACCTCCGCATCGATGCCACCGGGAACACGCTCATCGCCCGACATCTTGAGGCCGATGATGAATGCCTCGCCGCACGCACGCCGAATGCCGCTGATGATTTCCCGTACAAAGCGTGTGCGGCCGGCCACGTCGCCGCCGTACTCGTCATCCCGTGTGTTCGACCAGGGCGACAGGAACTGCGTAATCAGATAGCCGTGTCCACCATGCAACTCCGCACCGCTGAACCCCGCCCGTTTGAGCGTGGCCGCACTGGCGATATAGGCGTCGCGGATGTCGTGGATTTCGTCCCGCGTCATCACATGCGGCACGGACCAGCTATAGGCATCGGGTAACGGCGAGACACCAACCGGCGCGGCGACCGGATTCCAAAGTTGCTGGCGACCGACATGCCAGATTTGCCCAACGAGTCGACAGTCATGCCGCTCCACGGCCTCCGCCATGCGTTGGAGTCCGCTGAAGTTTGCTTCATCGAATATCGTCGCCACACCAGGCTGCGGCATCGTCGAGGGATGCACCGACATGCCTTCGGTGATGATCATCCCCACCCCGCCAATGGCCCGCTCGGCGTAATAGGTGACCATGCGATCGGTCACGCGATACTGCTGCGCGAAATTCGGCAGCACCGCGGGAAAGACGATGCGGTTCTTGAGGCGCTTGCCGGAGAGCTCGATCGGTGTGAATAATCGCGTGTAGGCAGTCATTTGGCCTCGATTGGAAAGAAGCGAATTCGTAGCGAAGCATGCCGGAATTCAGCGCCGCGGTCGAGATGGCCGCTTGCGACCACCGAGCTCACCACGGCGGTGCAACGGGCACAACGATCACGACGAACAGCGCGTCGAGACCATTGAGATCGTCGAGCCGTCGTGTTTGCACTAAGATTGAGGCGAACCAGGAGTCAATAATCATGGGCCATCAAGACTACGTCGGACGACCGATCGAGCGCACCGAAGACCTGCGATTTCTACGCGGCAAAGGCGAGTACGTTGATGACGTGAATGCGCCGGGGCAACTGTATGCAGTCATGCTGCGAAGCTCGGTGGCACATGGGCGAATCCGATCGATCGATACGAGCGCAGCGCGCGAGCAACCGGGCGTTCATGCCGTGATCACGGAGGCCGATCTTGGGTCGGTGATGCCGGTGATTCCAATGCGGCTCGCGCCACTGCCAGAGCTCAAGCGCTTCGAGCAGCCGGTGATGGCGCGAGGCAAGGTGCGCTACGTAGGTGAGCCGATCGCGATGGTCATCGCCGAAAGCGCTGCGGCGGCTGAAGACGCGGTCGAGGCGATTGTCGTTGATATCGAGATTCTTCCGCCGATCACCAATCGCGCCGATGCGGCGGCGAATCAATCGTTGCTGTTCGAGTCGCTCGGCTCCAATCACGTGATCACCTATACCGCATCCAAAGGCGACGCCGTGTCGGTCGGGCAGGGCGAATACGTCCGTCGTGAACACTTCAAAGTGCAACGGCATATGGCCGTTCCGATGGAGCCGCGCGGATGGGTTGCCGTCTGGCATGCCGCGACCGGACGCATGCGTGTCTCCGGGGCTGCGAAGGTTCCATTTGCAGCACGACGACTCCTCGCCGCGCAGCTCGGGCTGCCCGAAGAGTCGGTCGAAATGATCGAGGTCGATGTCGGTGGTGGCTTCGGCATGCGGGGCGAGTTCTATCCGGAGGATTTCCTCGTGCCGTTCGCGGCGCGCAGGTTGAATCGGCCGGTCAAGTGGACCGAAGATCGCCGCGAGCACATGATGACGACGAACCACTCGCGCGAGCTCGAATGCGAACTGGAGATCGTGTGCAAACGCGACGGCACCATTCTCGCGTTGCGTGGCAACGGCTGGCTCGATGCCGGCGCCTACTTTCGTACCAATGGATCGATCGCGCCGCGGAATGTCGCGCAATTCATGTCGGGGCCGTATCGCATCGAGAACATCCACATCACGATCGACGTCTTCCTGTCCAACAAGACGCCGGTGGGGACGTATCGGGGACCGGGTCGGTTCGAGGCGGATTTCTTTCGCGAGCGGCTGCTCGACATGGCGGCGGGCGACCTCGGTATCGATCGGGTCGAATTTCGCCGGCGCAACCTCGTGCTCGATGCCGAGATGCCATACCCGCTAGCGGTCGTTACGCCGCCGGAGAAGATCGAAGAGCTCGACACTGGCGACTACGCATTTACGCTCGATCGCTGCCTTGCGGAATTCAACTGGCGGGAAAAATCGGCATTGGAAGGGAAGCTGATTGATGGCCGCTATCATGGGATTGCGCTTGGCTGCTTCATCGAGGGCGGTGGGGCGGGGCCGAAGGAGACCGCGCGTCTGGTCGTCGAGCGGGACGCATCGATCTCTTTGTATGTCGGGTCATCCGGCATCGGGCAGGGGCTGGAGACGGTGTGTGCCCAGATTTCCGCCGATGCGTTGCGCATGCCGATGGAAAAGATTCGCGTGTTCCATGGTTCGACAACCTATCTTAAGGAGGGCTTCGGCTCCTTCCATTCGCGCTCGGTCGTAGTGGGCGGTTCGGCGATTATCGTCACCTCGAATAATCTGAAAGAGGCGATCAAGGCCGCCGCGGCGCGACGCTGGGAGTGCGCGGTGGAAGATGTCGAGATCCGCGATGGCCTCACCGCGTTTTGCGCCGGGCGAACGCTGACCCTTGAAGAGCTTGCCGAAGACGACATCAACGCGGATGGCGAATTCGCCAATCACAAGCACACATACAGCTACGGTACCCACGCGGCGCATGTCGCGGTTGACGTGAAGACCGGGCACGTCGAGGTGATCGACTACCTGTGCGTGGAAGATGTCGGACGGATCATCAATCCACTCACGATGCACGGGCAAGTGGTCGGATCGATTGTGCAGGGGCTCGGCGGAACGTTTCTCGAGCACCTGATCTACGACGACAACGGACAGCTATTGACTGCATCGTTCGCCGACTATCTGCTGCCATCCGCGACCGATTTTCCGAATCTGCGCGCGATATCCCTCGAACACCGCCCGTCGCCTAACAATCCGCTGGGTGCCAAAGGTGGGGGAGAGGGCGGCACGATTCCCGTTGGTGGCGCGATCGCCAATGCAATTGCGAACGCGCTCCAGTCGTTCGGCGTGCAACCGCGCGAGCTGCCGTTGTCGCCGGCGGCGGTTTGGGCGCTGATTGAGGATGGGAAACGGGAAACGGGAAACGGGAAACGGGAAACGTGAAACGTGAAAAGGGAAAAGGGAAAAGGGAAAGGTAAGAGCTTAGGGCACCCCTCCGGCGTCGATCTTCCGAGCAAGGCGGGATTACGGTTTAGGAAGTCAACTTTTCCCGTTTCACTTCTCACGTTTCCCTATTCCCATGTTCGGGCAATGCCCGAATAATAAATCCCTCCCGCTCATCATCATCCAACTGGTTCAGCAGATTCATCTCCCACCGCAGGTACTGCAACGACGCCTCGCGATTGCCTTCGTGCCGGCCGGCGGTGA
>JANMUI010000903.1:0-5323 GCA_031391405.1 Betaproteobacteria bacterium | reverse complement strand
TTCGCATTTCCTCCCGCCTTTCCTCTGCGTCCCCTGCGTCCTCTGCGGTTCGAACCAAAAGGTTTAGGCGTATGAAAATGATCGGTGTCGACGTCGGTGGCACCTTCACCGATGCGGTCTACTACGATGATCAAAGCGGCGAGCTCGCCTGGTCCAAGGCGCCCTCTACGCCGCACGCGCCCGCTGAAGGCGTGTTGGCGGCGATGGACCGGAGCGGCATCGACCTTCGCACCGCCGACCGCTTCGTCCACGGCGTCACCATCGGCACCAACGCGATCCTGGAACGACGCGGCGCGCCGGTATGGGTCGTCACCACGCAGGGCTTTCGCGACACCCTCGAGATCGCCCGCACCAACCGGACGGTTCTCTACGACATCAAGACGCTCAAACCCGCATCCCTGGTGCCGCGTCAACGGGTGATCGAAGTCGATGAGCGCGTGCTGGCGGATGGCTCCGTCCTGCGCCCGCTCGATGTTGATGCGGTGCACACGATCGCCGCGCGCCTGCGCAACGAGCCGCCGGCAGCCCTGGCAGTATGCTTTCTGCATAGCTACATCAACGCTTCGCATGAAGTGGCGGCGGCCGAATTATTGCGCGCGGCATTGCCCGAGTGGTTCGTATGCCATTCCGCGGAAATCCTGCCCGAGATGCGCGAGTACGAGCGCTTCAACACCGCGGTGTTGAATGCCTATATCGGGCCATTGACCGCGCGTTATCTCGGTGAATTGAGTCGATCGATGCGCGGGCGTGGGTACCGCGGGGCGGTGCACCTGATGGCATCGAGCGGCGGCATCGAGACGGCCGAGCGCGCCGCGCGATACCCCGTCCATACCGTGCTCTCCGGTCCAGCGGGCGGTGTGGCGGCGGCAATTCATCTCGGTGCGCTCGTCGGCCTGCGCAATTTGATTACTTACGACATGGGCGGCACCAGCACCGATGTCTGCTTGATCGAGGATTTGAACGTTCCGGTCACCTCCGAACAATTCATCGATGGGTTGCCCGTGCGTACGCCGCAGATCGAAATCAATTCAGTCGGCGCAGGCGGTGGCAGCATCGCCTGGGTCGACACCGGGAAGATTCTCAACGTCGGTCCACGGAGCGCTGGCGCCGTGCCTGGCCCCGCGTGTTATGGGCATGGCGGTACCGAACCCACGGTTACCGATGCGAATCTTGCAATCGGGCGTCTCGCGCGCTCCCTCAAGCTGGCGGGCACCGTGGCGCTCGACGAGGCGTTGGCGCGCAATGCGGTGCGCCGGATCGTCGAGGTCTTCGACTCGCTCGATATTCCACAAGCGGCCGAAGGCATCATTCGCATTGCCATCGCGCGCATGGTGAGCGCAATCAAGGAGATTTCCGTCTCGAAGGGCTACGACCCTCGCGATTTCGCGCTGGTCGCGTTCGGTGGGGCCGGGCCCATGCATGCCGCATTGATCGCCGAAGAGCTGGAGATCTCGAAGGTTCTGATCCCGCTTCGCCCCGGCAATTTCTGCGCGTTCGGCGCGCTGATTTCCGATGTGCGCCACGACCATCTGCGCACGCACCGGGCGGCGGTTGCCGAGGACGATTTGCGCGGCCTCGAGGGCGCATTCCTGCAGATCGAAGAAACCGCTCGGCGCGCAATGATCGAGGAAGGGTTGCCCGATACGGATGTCTCATTGCATCGAAGCGCAGGCATGCGCTACCTTGGCCAATCCTGGGATCTGATCGTGCGCCTGCCCAATCAAGTTTCAAGCGCGGCGGTACTGGCGTCCCTCTTTCATGCCGCCCATGAAAAACGCTATGGCTATCGCGCTGCCGACCCGATCGAGATCGTGAGCCTTCGCGTATCGGCGATCGGGCGCGTGGCCAAACCGAAGCTCGCGGAGTGGACCGTCACCGGAACGCTTGCCGACGCCCGACATGATTCGCGGCAGGTGTGGTTTGCCGGCAAACGATTCGACGTCCCGGTGTTCGCGCGCGACCAACTCCCGCGGGCGTCCCGCTTCGCCGGTCCCGCAATCATCGAGGAGATGGGTGCGGTTACTGTGGTCCCTCCCGACTGGCAGGTGGCAGTTGGAGGCGTCGGCGAGTTGCACCTGACAAGAGGTGTCGAATGAATACCAGCATCGATCCCATCACCCTCGAAGTCGTCTGTGAATCGCTCATCGCGGTCGTGCGCGAAATGCGGGCCTCGATCATTCGCGCGTCGTATTCGCCGGTCATCTACGAGATGGACGATTTCTCCTGCGCGCTCTTCAACGCGCAGGCAGAGATGGTGGCGCAGTCGAATGATCATCCGGGCCACGTCATGCCGATGCCCTGGTCGGTGCGCTGCGCGATGGAAGATTTCGAGAACGACATCCATCCGGGCGACATCATTCTCCTCAATGATTCGTATCGCGGCGGCACGCATTTGAACGACGTGACATTGCTCTACCCGGTATTCGCGGGGGATCGTTTGGTGATGTTGCCCGCGGTCCGCTCCCATTGGGCCGATGTGGGTGGCGCGACACCAGGCAGTTATTCCGGGCTCTCCACGAACATCTATCAAGAGGGCCTGCGCATGCCGCCGATCAAGTTGTACGAGCGGGGGCGTCCGAATCAGGCGGTGATGCGAATCATCGAGGCAAACATGCGCTTGCCCGAAGATCGCAAAGGCGATTTGAGTGCGATGCTTGGGGCGGTTCGCGCGGCCGAGCAGCGTATCAACAAGCTCTTCGACAAATACGGTCTCGATACCGTCCTCGAGTGCCTCGCGATCAATCTCGATCGCAGCGAAGTGCGCATGCGTAGTCGCATCCGCACATTGCCCGAAGGGACCTACGTCTACGAGGATTACCTCGAGTATTACGATGAAGGCCGCTTCGATCCGGTATTGATGCGGCTCGCCCTGACGGTCAAGGGCGATGCGGTCATTGCCGATTTCGCAGGCAGCAATCCGCAGGTGCCCGGTGTAGTGAACTCGTCGCTCGCAGTGGTCGGCGCCGGGGTTTTCGTCGCGCTGAAATCGACGCTCGATCCCGGTGGTGCGGTGAATCAGGGCGCGTTCCGTCCGATCACGCTCAAGGCGCCGGAGGCCTCGATCGTCGACGTGCGCGCCGATGCGCCCGCCGGTGCGCATGGCGAAGTCCGCAAACGCGCGGTGTCGGTGATGTTGGGGTGTCTCGCGCAAGTGGCTCCCGAGCGCGTGTCGGGTGATTTGTGCGGGACATCGTTTCCAAGCTCGATGGGGGGACGTGATCCGCGTCGCAATCGCTCGTACGTCTACTACGAAGCCCCCGCCGGCGGGAACGGAGGGTTTGCCGAGGCCGATGGATCGAGTGTCTTCGTCAATGTCGATTTCGGGAACATCCGCTCCATCCATAACGCCGAGTCACTGGAAAACGATATGCCGCTCGTGGTCGAGCGCAGCGAGCTTCGGATGGATTCGGGTGGTGCGGGACGCATGCGTGGCGGCCTCGGACTACACCGCGAGATTCGGCTCGCAGGCGAGGAGGCGGTGTATTCGGTGCTGAGCGATCGCGCGGTCGTGCCACCGTACGGAGTGGGCGGCGGAGCGAGCGCGGCGCCGGTGAGCGTGTCGATCCGTTCGGGCGGGCACGACGCACCCCTTGCGACACCTGGCAAGGCGACTGGCGTACGGCTGCGCCGCGATGCCGTCTTCGTCCTGCAGTCAGCGGGCGGTGGCGGCTATGGCGATCCGCTGGAGCGGGATCCTGTCCGAGTCGCTGCCGATGTCCATGGGGGATACGTGTCGAGCGAGCGTGCGCGATCCGCATACGGAGTCGCTCTCAACGACGACGGAAAAGTGGAACCGGATGGCACGGAACGTCTGCGCGCCCAGATGGCCCGCGACGTGGTCAAGCTATCAATCGTTACGGACGAATCGCCACCGTACGAAGGCATCAAAGGACGGCACCGCGTTCTGCGCATGCGCGGCGCGATGGCGGAACGACTGGGCGTCCGGGCGAATCAGTTGGTGGAGCTCCTCGGTCGGCATCCGGCACCGCTGCGGGCGTGGATCAAGCTCGACGACGGCGCGCCTGCCGATGGCCTGCCAATGGATGCATTCGGGCGCCAGGTGCTGGGCGTAGCGGGGGGCGACACGGTGCGATTGCGTGCGATCGAAACGCCGATCGCGCCTGGCGAGCGGATGGCGAGATCCTAGCCATCGCCAAACACCGCCGTCGCTCCCGCGCAGGCGGGAGCCCAGGAGGTTGACGTATTTTTGGATCGGTGAATGCTGGATTCCCGCCTACGCGGGAATGACGGGTCTTAGGCGCGGGGTGTGATATTGAGTCGGTCCCTAAACCCGCGGATCCAGCGACGGCATTCCAAACCGGATGCGTCCAGCGTTCACCGACTGGATGTCCCACGACATCGTGATCTGCAGCACCGCCGCGTGAATGTCGCGCCACGCCCGCTGGAATGGACTGTCGGCATCGAGACCCCGCGCACCGGCGAGCGGATGCAGCCGCTCAACCGCACGTAGGCAGAGCTGGCCTGCAAACGCGTTGTTCAGCCGCCAGCGCGCGCGTTGGTCGATCTCCGGGACTCCCCCGCTTCCCGCGATCGCGATCGCATCGAGCGAGTCGCGGATGAGCAACGCCCACGCCGCCTCGATCTCGGCGCCTGCTTCGGCGATGCGCACTTGCACCGTCGGCATCTCGCTCATCGCGAGGCCCGCGACGTTCTTCCGCGTGCGCATCTCGTTGGTCATGTCTTCGAGCGCACCGCGTGCGATGCCGAGGGCCGGCCCGCCAAAGACTTTGGTGCCGATGGTCATCGGCGGGATCCGATAAAGGGGTGAGGGATTCACCGCGCTGCCCGGTGTTGCCCCACCCATGATCAACGTGCTCGGCAGGGTCCGGCGATCCGGAATGAAGCAATTGTCGAAGCGGATCGAGCGGCTGCCCGTGCCCGCAAGCCCGGCGGAAAACCAATCGTCGACCACGGTGTAGGCGGATTTCGGTACGAGCGCGAAGCGGTGCTGTGTCGGCCCACTTTCTTGTGGTACGAACACCTGCAGGTTGTTCCAGTCGGCGAAATCGACGCCGCTTGCAAAGCTCCAGAGACCGTCGACGACGATGCCACCGTCGACCTTGCGCGTCTTGCCGCCTTTCGCCGGAAACGATGACGCGATCAACCCATCACCCTGCGGCCCCCATACCTCTTCCTGCGTCTCGGGATAGTGCATTCCAAGGATAAAATTTTGTATCGCGAGGTTGGTGAAGATCCAGCAACTCGACCCGCAACCGCGACCCAGCTCGGCGGCCAGATCGATCATCATCGACAAATCCATCTCGAACCCACCGAACCGCTTTGGCTGGTGGATGCGATAGAA